>DASYZS010000096.1:0-23584 GCA_035945895.1 Candidatus Dormiibacterota bacterium
CGTCCCGGCGCTGGGCGATGCGCGGGTAGTCGTAGCCCACAACCTCGGCTTTGATCCCGAACTCGGCGCCCCGAGTGGCGACGCGGTGGTAGAGCTCGGACGACTCGAGCAGGGCCTTGGTCGGGATGCAGCCGATGTGCAGGCACGTCCCCCCGAGCTTGTCCGCCTCGACGATCGCCACCTTGAGGCCCAGCTGGGAGGCGCGGATCGCGGCCGGGTAGCCGCCCATGCCGCCCCCGAGGATGGCCACGTCGAAATCGAAATTGGGCACTTGCGAAATCAAGTTTACGTAGGCTCAGCGACCGGGCTTCTCGGCCAGGTAAAGCGTCTGCTTGCCCAGCAGGAGCCAGGCCGGCGGGAAGGCCAGGTAGGCCCGGACGAGCATGGGATGCTGAGGCATCCGGCTCTTGGTCGTGTAGGGGAGGAATCGCGGCACCACCTGCCTGGTCTCGAAGCCCGCCATCGTGGCGGCCTCGGCCAGGCTCTTCTCGGTCAGCGCGGTCTGGTGGTCGATGAAGTCCCAGTACTTGCCCCCGATGAGCCGGATGTTGGGCTGCAGGATCAACACCCTGCCGCCCGGCTTGAGCAGCGCGAAGGCGACTCGCAGCTGCTGGAGCACGGCCTCGGTGCTGCTCAGGTGTTCCAGGTAATTGCTGAAGAACGCCAGGTCGAAGTAGTCGGTGGGCAGCGCCTCCGCGAGGTCGAGCCCGCTGGCTCGGACGAAGTGGACGTCTGGCGGCAGCGCCGAGCCCACGTCCCGGATGTCGGTGGCCCAGCGCTCGGACGCTCGTATGTGACGGATGAAGTAGCCCAGGTCGCACGCGATGTCGACGACCTTCGCCTGGGTCGGGACATAACGCTGCAGGTATTTCCCGAGCTCCTGCCAGATCGCGTCTTTGGCCCGCACGTCGGCCTCATCGAAGCGGAGGTCATAAACCTCCTTGAGCACGATCGGCGGCGCGCCGCGGGACGCGAGGTGCGGGGGCTTTCGCGCAGATTGGCCCATCGGGACGACAACGATAACGCCGGGGAACGCGGTCGCCTACGGCATGACGACGGCGGTCCGTCGCAGAGGGATCGATGGCAGGATCAGGACTGCAACATAGGCAAGCTCGATCGCCACGACAGGCCAGGCCAGTCCGATCGAGGTCATCCAACCGGCTGCCCACAGAAGTGCCGCCACGACTCGAATCTGCGCGGGCTGCGCCTGGGCGACCCCAACCCAGACGGGCAAGAGGAGAAGGATGAAGTCAGCCGGGGTCAGGTGATGGTTGATGAGCAGCGATCCGAGCACTCCCGCGGAGAGCGCAAGGCCTGGGTCCGACATGCTCCTGCGGGCAGCCACCAGCGTGACGACGACGATCACCGGCACAGCGATCACGTAGGCGTGGGGACTGCCGAGCAGCTCCACCAGCGAGAACGCGAGGTAGTTGCCCATCCCCGCGTACTCGCCCTCGACCGCGGCGAACGCAACGAGCCCGTGCGAGCCGAGCGTCAACACCGAAACGATGACCATCACCGACGTTGCGGCCAGCCAGGTGGTGAAAGCGCGACGGTGACCTGCAACCAGTACAGCAAGCGGCACCAGCACCGCCACGTTGGGCTTGACCGCGATCAGGCTTAGAACCAGGCCCGCCGCGACCTGGCGACGCCGCCTCAGAAGCAGCACGCACCCCGCGATGCCTGCAAAAACGGGCGGCGAGAGTGGGCCCGCTTCGACCATCACGAACACCGGAAGGAAGCCGAGAACGGACAGCGCGAACGCGATTCGGGCCCAAGACCAGGTGGGTGCGAACGCCTGGCTGAAGGCGAGCAGCATGGCCAGGCTCAGCACCGTCCACAGGAACAGGGCGGCACCGAAGGGCAAGACGGTGAAGGGCAGCATCAGCCACGCCGCCGGCGGCGGGTTCGGAAACGGAAACACGCGCGATCCGGGCCAGGTAATCTCGACCGCGAGGCGCATCACGTCCGCGTCGTAGAGACGAGGCCAGCCCCACCTAGGACCGATCAGCGCCGCCGCGTACCAGATCCTGAAGTCGCTCTCGACGAGCTTGCGGGGTATGGCCACCCAGACCTCGTAAAGGTTGAAGAGGGTCAGGTCGGCCAGGAACGTGAGGAGGGCTGCAATCGACAGGCGCCGGCGCCGGCCTGGATGCAGGTGAACGGCGGCCCCGAACCTGCGGGCTAACCCCGCTCGGCGAGTGCCAGTGGCTTGCGCAGCTCCGGGCCGACGTATTCCGATTGCGGGCGGATTATGCGGTTGTTGGCGGTCTGCTCGAGCACGTGAGCGCTCCAGCCGGCGACGCGGGCCGAGGCAAAGGTCGGCGTGAAGTACTCCTTGGGCAGGCCGATGGCCTGCAGGACGCCCGCCGAGTAGAACTCCACGTTGGTGGACTGCGGGCGCTCGGGGTGCTCTTCGTGGAGGATGCGCAGCGCGATCTCCTCGACTCGCTCCGCCAGCTCGTAGAACTTCGGGTTCATGCGCCGGCACATGTCCTTCAGGATCCTCGCCCGCGGGTCGTACACCCGATAGATGCGGTGGCCGAAGCCCATGAACTTCTCTTTGCGCTTGCGCATCTCGCGCATGTGGGTCTCGGCGTCACGAGCCGCGCCGATGATCTCGAGCTGCTCGATCACCGCCGAGGGGGCGCCGCCGTGGGCGGGGCCTTTGAGCGCGCCGATCGCGCCCACCAGCGCCGAGGTCAGGTCCGATTCGGTGGAGGCGATGACTCGAGCCGTGAAAGTCGAGGCGTTCATCCCATGATCCGCGAGCAGGACCAGGTAGGTGTTGAGCGCCCGCACCAGCTCCGGGCTCGATTCCTTGCCGTTCATCATGTACAGGTAGTTGGCCGCGTGGCCGAGGTCGGCCCGAGGCTTGAGCGGCTCGAGACCGTTCTGCCGCCGGAAGAACATCGCGAGGATCGTCGGGATCGACGCCGTCGCCCGGATGGCCAGCGGGACAGTCGGCTTCGCGAGCTTCGGCTCCGCAACCTGGACGGACACCACGCTGCGGATCACGTCCATCGGGTCGGTGTCGACCGGCAGCGCGTCGAGCGCGATGTTCGCCGCCTGGGACAGAGCACGGTGGCCGGCCAGCTCGAGCGATAGAGCGTCGAGCTCGGAGTGCTTGGGGAGGCGCCCTTCCCAGAGCAGGAAGGCGACCTCCTCGAAGGACATCTCCTCCGCGAGGTCCGCGATCGCGTAGCCCTGGTAGACAAGGCGGCCGTTCTGGCCGTCGACCAGCGAGATCGCGGTCTGGGAGGCCACAACGCCCTCCAGCCCGGGAACGTAGCCGCTCATCTCTTGGCCAGCTGGGCGGGCTTCTTTCCGGGCTGCGGACCGATCCATCTCGAGGCAGGCCTGATCAGGCGAAGGTCGGTCATGGATTCGAGAACGTGGGCCGTCCAGCCGGCGACGCGCGAGGCGGCAAAGACGGTCGTGAACAGGTCCTTGGGGATGCCCACGCCCGTCAGCACCACCGACGCCCAGAAATCGACGTTGGTGGCGTTGGGCCTGTCGGGATGGGCGTCGTGCAGGATCTTCAGCGCCACCTCCTCGGTGCGCGCCGCCGTCTCATACAGGTCGGGAGCGGCGGTCTTCGCCATCTCGCGGAGGATCTTGGCCCGCGGGTCATACGTGCGATAGACGCGGTGCCCGAAGCCGGCGAAGCGCTCGTGGCGGGCGTGAGCTTCGGTGAGCCACTTCTCGGCGTTGTCGGCGGAGCCGATCTTGTCGAGCATCGATCGCGCGGCGAGGGCCGCGCCGCCATGGGCCGGGCCCTTCAAGGTCGCTATCGCGCCGACGATGGCCGAGGCGAGGTCGCTGCCCGTCGAGGCAACGACCCGGGCGGCAAAGGTCGATGCGTTCAGGCCGTGGTCGGCGAGTAGGACCAGGTACGTGTCCAGCCAGTGGGTCTTGTCTGTCGCGGGCTCCTCGCCTGACATCATCCAGAGCAGGTTGGCCGCGTGGCCGAGGTCGGCACGAGGTTCGACGATCTCTTTTCCCTGGCGCTTTCGTTCGGACGCGCCGACGATCGTGGGCAGGACCGCGGTGAGCGCCACGGCCTGGTCCAGCGTGGGTTTTTGCAGCGTCCTGGTCGCGCCCTGCGCCGAAACCACGGTGCGAAGCGTGTCCATTGGGTCCGTCGCGGCGTCCATCGCGTTCAGCGACCCGCGCGCGGGCCCCTTCAGCGCTCGGGCTCCGGCCATCTGCTCACACAGAGCGTCGAGGTGGCTTTCGTTGGGCAGATCGCCGTTCCACAGGAGATAGGCGACCTCCTCGTAGGTCACCACCGGAACGAGGTCTTCGATCAGGTAACCGCCGCGATAGATGAGGCGGCCGTTGGCGCCGTCGACTTCGCTGACGGCGGTCTCAGCGGCAACCACACCTTCCAGCCCAGGGCTGAATTCCGCCACTACGAGAATCAAGTGTAGATAGAGCCGATTCCCGAACGCCTACATTGGCGCCGTGGAGCAAACCTGGACGCGGGTTCTGGTCGGGGCGGCGACAGCCGGGCTGGTCGCGATCGACGGGCTCTACCTCTCGATCATTCATTTCCAGGGCGAGGGCGAACCGGGTCCGCCCGATGTCCTGACGGTCCCGTTCGTGGCCAGCTATATCGCGGTGATGGCGGTCCTTCTCGGAGCGTCGCTGCTTTCGCCCGCGTCGGCGAAACCGGCACTGAGGGCCGCTGCGTCCTCCGGCCTGGTGGTGCTGGGCGTGCTCGCCGCTTTTTCGATCGGCGTTCTGATCCTGATCGTCGCCGGCCTCGCGATCGCCACGACCGTCGCGGCGCTGCGCTCTTCAAGCAAGCCGCTGGTTCTCGTCACCTCGGGCGTCGCTTCATTGGTGGCCGTGATGCTCCTGTTGGGAGGGTTCCAGTTCGCGTGGCATTACCTCGTGTGTCCTCCGACGGGGAGCATGGGCGGCACTACAGCGGGGTTTTTCGGCCAGGTCAGCTATGAGTGCAACAACGGCCAACTGACGACACACTGAGCGAGCGACTCCGATGTCGGATAGTCCGGACTAACGGACACTCTGCTCGAGCAAAACCTCGGATAGTCCGGACTATCCGGGGAGGTCGGTGCGGGGCTAGACCATCCCCAATTCCCAGCGCGCTTCCTCCGACATGCGCTCTGGGGTCCACACCGGTTCGTAGACGATGTCCACCCCTGCGTCCCTGATGCCGGGGAGGGTCATGAGGTGCTCGCGGACGTCGGACATCACGTCGCCCGCCATCGGGCAGCCCAGCGCCGTGAGGGTCATTTTCACGTCCACTCGCTCGGGCTTGATGTTCACGTCGTAAATGAGGCCAAGGTCGACGATGTTGACCGGGATCTCGGGGTCGTAGCACTGGCGCAGCACTTCGATGACGTCCTCGGGTTTCACGGTTGCGTCCGGGGCGACCTCCATCGTCACCTGCGGGGCCTCGCTCACGGCACCTCCAGGGGAAGACCCGCGTCCTTCCACGCCTTCGTTCCGCCGCGGAAGTTGACCACGTCTTTGACGCCGAGGGCGACCGCCATCTCCGACGCGACCGCCGAGCGCTCGCCGACCTGGCAAACGAAGATCGTTCCGTCCTTGAAGTGTTGGGCGGTGGGGTTGGCGAGGATTGAGTTGAGAACCACGTGCCGGGCGCCTGGAATGTGGCCCTTGTTCCATTCCCAGTCTTCGCGGACGTCGACGACCTCTCGATCGCCGACATCGATCAGCTTCTTGATCTCGTCGATCTTCAGGTCGCGGAACGGTGCCAGCTGCTCAGTCATACCTATCTATTACTCCTCGTCCTCGTCCGCCAGTCCATAAGCCCCAACCTTCAAGACCTTGAGCGAAAGCAAGGCGCACTTGATGCGCGCAGGGGAGATCTCGATGCCGAGCTCGCCGATGACATCGTCCTTTTTGATCTTTTTCGCCTCGTCGAGCTGCATGCCCTTCAGGCGCTCAGTCAGAAGAGAGGCGGACGCCTGCGAGATCGCGCATCCGCGGCCGTGGAACCTGATGTCTTCGATGACGCCGCCCTCGACCCGAAAGTCCATCCCCACCACGTCGCCGCAAAGGGGGTTGTTCTCCTCGTGGCTGATGTCGGGGTTCTCGAGCCGCCCGAAATTGCGCGGATTTTTGTAGTGGTCGAGGATGTGCTCGCGATAGAACAGGTCGTCTGCGGATGCGGGCGTGCTCATGCGAATATCCTCTGCGCTTCCTTGACCGAGCTTACGAGCCGGTCGATCTCCTCGTGCTGCGTGTAGACGTAAAAGGAAGCGCGCGCCGTGGCCGGAACGCCGAGCCTGGTCATCAGCGGCATTGCGCAGTGGTGTCCCGCGCGCAGGCAGACCTGGTCGCGGTCGGCGATGGTCGCCAGGTCGTGGGGGTGGATGCCGTCGACGGCGAAGGAGATGACGCCCGCCCGGCGTGACGGCGGCGGGCCGTACACCGTCAGGCCGTCGACGTCGCTCAGCGCCTCGAAGGCGTACTCGGTGATCTCGAGCTCATGCGCGCGCACGGCGTCCATCCCGAGATCGCTCAGGTAGTCGACGGCCGCGCCCAGGCCGATGACCTCGCCGATCGCCTGGGTGCCCGCCTCGAACTTGTGCGGCACGTCGAGGTAGGTCGACTTTTCCGTGCTGACGGTCTTGATCATGTCGCCGCCGCCCATGAAGGGAGGCATTGCCTCGAGCACGGCGCGCCGCCCGTAAAGAATGCCCGCGCCGGTCGGCCCGAGCATCTTGTGCCCGCTGAAGGCGTAGAAGTCGCAGCCGAGCGCCCGGACGTCGACCGGCTGGTGCGGCGTGCTCTGGGCGCCGTCGACGAGCACCGTGGCACCGGCGGCCTTGGCCGCAGCGACCATTTCGCGCGCCGGGTTGATCGTCCCGAGCGCGTTGCTGATCAGGTTGAACGCGACGAGCTTCGGGCCTCGCTTCAGGAGGTCTGCGAACTGGTCCTGGCGCAGCTCGCCCTTCTCGTCGATGTCGACGTACTCGATCTTCGCGCCCTTCTCGGCGGCGAGGATCTGCCAGGGAACGATGTTCGAGTGGTGGTCGAGGATCGTGAGCACGATCAGATCGCCGGGATTGATGTTGGTCCGGCCCCACGAGTAGGCGACGACGTTGATTCCCTCGGTCGTGCCGCGCGTGTAGACGATCTCCCTGGTCGACGCGGCGTTGATGAACGCGCGCACCTTCTCGCGCGTCGCCTCATAGTGCTCGGTCGCCTCTTCCGCGATGTGGTAGGCCGCGCGGTGAATGTTGGAGTTGTACCTCTCGAAGTACTCGAGCATCGCGCCCGTCACCTGGCGCGGTCGCTGCGACGTGTTCGCCGAGTCCAGGTATGCGATGCCCGTCTCGAAGATTGGAAAGTCTTTGCGGATCGCGGCGACGTCAAACGTCAACGTAGACATCCCCATCCTCCACGTGCACAGGAAAGGTCCTCGCCGGGATGACTGCGGGAAGTCCCGTCACCGCTCCGGTCTGGACGTTGAAGCGCGAGCCGTGCTGGGGGCACTCGACATCGAACCCAAACAGTTCTCCTTCGCTCAGGAGAAAGTTCTCGTGGGTGCAGATGGCGTCGATGGCGTAGAAGTTGCCGTCCTCTGCGTGGGCGAGGCAGACCTCCTGGCCGTCGCAGTACACGCCTTTCACGGTTTCGAGAGGCACGTCTGACACCGAGGCCACCCGGCACCTACCCAATCCGCGACTCCAGCTCCGCTTCGACCAGCTTGCGCGCGTGCTCGAACGGGATGCGGTCGAGAACGTCACCGAAGAAGCCCTGGATCAGCATTCGCTTGGCGGTCGTCTCGGGGATGCCGCGCGACCGCAGGTAGAAGAGATGCTCCGGATCGACCGGCCCGACCGTCGCGCCGTGCGTGCAGCGGACGTCGTTGTTATCGATCTCGAGCATCGGGATGGAGGTTGCCTTGGCCTTGTCCGAGAGGACGAGGTTGCGGTTGGCCTGGTATGCGTCGCTGCGAGCGGCGTGCTTTTCGATCCGGATCAGACCTGCGTACACGGTCCGCGCAACGTCCTGCAGCGCTCCCTTGAAGAGAAGATCTGACCGCGTGTTGCCGACGCGGTGGTCCTGCAGGGTGTGGAAGTCGAAGAACTGCTGTCCGGAGGCGAAGTAGATCGCCTTCAGCTCGGCGTTCGAGCCTTCGCCGGCCAGCGAGGCCTCGACTCGCGACTTGCTGAACTTGCCGCCGAGGGTCACGTTGAAGAGTCGAAGACTCGAGTCCTTCAGCAGCTCGGCCCGCTGGTCGGAGAAGTGCCAGACGTTGCGGCCCCACTTCTGCACCGCGACGTAACCGACCTGCGAGCCCTCGCCTAGAAAGATCTCGGCCGAGCCGCTTCGGTAGCCGGACTCGTCGTCGTTCTCGGCGATGTACTCGTCGAGGTAGTCGAACTTCGAGTTTTTGCCGGCGACGATCAGCGTGTGAGGGAGCACGCTCGTGCCCGCTTCGTGGGAGAAGTGCTGGCCGACGATCGGCCGCTCCACCTCGACTCCGTCGGGGACGTACAGGAACGTGCCACCGGTGAAGAGGGCGGCGTGGAGGGCGGCGAAGCGATCGCGGTCAGCATGCACAAGGGAGAACAACCTGGGTTCGACGAGGTCGCGATGCTTCTCCGCCGCCACGCGCAGGGGTTCCAGGATCACTCCCTTGGGCAGCGCCTCCGGGAGGATGAGCTTCTGTCCGTCGAGGTGCTCGAGCTTCGAGAACTGGCCCACGTCGAGGCGGCTGACGTCGGTCCGTCGCCACTCCTCGTCGGTCCGGCTCGGCGCCGGCAACCTCTCGAAGGTCGCAAACGCCGACTCGCGGCGCTCGCGCAGCCAGCCCGGTTCGCCCTGGAGCTGGTCCAGGGAATCGGCTGTCAGAGGCATCGTCAGCCTACCGAGCCCTCCATCTCGAGCTGGATGAGCCGGTTCAGCTCCACCGCGTACTCGAGCGGAAGCTCCTTGGTGAAAGGTTCGATGAAGCCGTTGACGATCATCGTCTCGGCCTCGGCGCGGGGGATGCCGCGGCTCATCAGGTAGAAGAGCTGCTCGTCGGAGACTTTGCTGACGGTCGCTTCGTGACCGAGGGTCACGTTCTCCGCGTCGACGTCGTTGTAGGGGTAGGTGTCCGACCGCGACTCGTCGTCGAGCAACAGCGCGTCGCACTTGACGAACGACTTGCAGTTGTTGGCGCCGGGGTAGATCTTGATGTGGCCGCGGTAGCTCGTGCGGCCGCCGGCCTTGGAGATCGACTTCGACGTGATCGTGCTCGTCGTGTTGGGCGCGACGTGGATCATCTTGCCGCCCGCGTCCTGGTGCTGGCCCTTGCCGGCAAACGCGACCGACAGCACGTCACCCTTCGCGCCCGGCTCCATCAGGTAGACGCTTGGGTACTTCATAGTGATCTGCGACCCGAGGTTCCCGTCGACCCACTCCATGGTTGCGTCCGCGTACGCCATCGCGCGCTTGGTCACCAGGTTGTAGACGTTCGTCGACCAGTTCTGGATCGTCGTGTACCGGCAGCGCGCGTTCTTCTTGACGATGATCTCGACCACCGCCGAGTGCAGCGAGTCGGTGGTGTAGATCGGCGCCGTGCAGCCTTCGATGTAGTGGACGAAGGAATCTTCGTCACAGATGATCAGGGTCCTCTCGAACTGGCCCATGTTCTCCGCGTTGATGCGGAAGTAGGCCTGCAGCGGGATGTCGACCTTGACGCCCTTCGGCACGTAGATGAACGAGCCGCCGGACCAGACCGCGCTGTTGAGCGCGGAGAACTTGTTGTCCGCGGGCGGGATGACGGTCCCGAAGTACTCCTTGAACAGGTCGGGGTGCTCGCGAAGGGCCGAGTCCGTGTCCAGGAAGATGACGCCTTTCTTGGTCAGGTTCTCCTGGAGCGAGTGATAGACGACCTCTGACTCGTACTGCGCCGACACGCCGGCCAGGAACTTGCGCTCCGCTTCGGGCACGCCCAGGCGGTCGTATGTCGCCTTGATGTCCGGCGGAAGGTCTTCCCACGACTTCGACTGCTTCTCCGAAGCACGGAGGTAGTAGAAGATGTTTTCGAAATCGATCACCGACAGGTCGGCGCCCCAGTTGGGCATCGGCTTCTTGCGGAAGATCTCCAGGGAGCGGAGGCGGAACTTCGTCATCCACTCGGGCTCGCCCTTCATGAACGAGATCTCTTTGACGATCTCCGGGTTCAGGCCGCGCTTGGCCTTGAAGACGTAGTCCTCGGGAACGAAGAAGCCGTACTTCTCCTTGTAGTCGGTTCCAACTTCAATCTTCGGCTGGGTCGCCATCAAGCCACCTCCTGCGGGGTCTCTTCGGTATGACCCCATTCCGAGTAACCGGTTTTCTCCAGCCGCTCCGCGACCTCGGGACCGCCAGACAGCACGAACTTGCCGTCGACGAGAACGTGAACGAAGTCCGGCTTGATGAACTCGAGGACACGTGTGTAGTGGGTGATGATCAGGATCCCGAGGTCGGGACCCCGCATCCGGTTGACCGCCTCGGCGACGAACTTGATCGAGTCGATGTCGAGGCCCGAGTCGGTCTCGTCGAGGATCGCGATCTCCGGCTTCAGCATCGCCATCTGCAGGATCTCGGCGCGCTTCTTCTCGCCGCCGGAGAAACCGTCGTTGATGTAGCGCGAAAGGAACGAATCGTCCATGTGCAGAACCTCGAGCTCGCCCTTGAGCAGGGAGCGAAACTCTTTTGGCGTCACCTGCTTGGACTTGTCCTTGCCGTCGTAGCCCCGGTGCGAGTTGAGCGCCGTGCGCAAGAAGTTGGCCATCGAGATTCCCGGTACGACGACGGGGTACTGAAGCGCGAGGAACATGCCGAGTCGCGCCCGCTCGTCGGGCTCCAGCTCGAGGACGTTCTGGCCCTTGAACACCACCGAGCCACCGTCAACCGTGTAGCCCGGGTGGCCCATCAGCGTGTGCGAGAGCGTCGATTTGCCCGAGCCGTTCGGGCCCATCACGGCGTGTACCTCGCCCTTGTCGATCGCGAGCGAAACGCCCTTCAGGATCTGACGTCCCTCGACGCTCGCGCGCAGATCTTTGATCTCGAAATCAGCCAACTTTCCTCTCCGTTTCCTTCATTACATATGTGCAGTCGTCCGCGGCCTCGGCCATCCACGTGGTCCGCGCAACCTCGGTGCCCAGGAGTCGCTCGTACATCTGCTGCTCGTTGACGCAAGGCAAACCCGTGCGGGACGCGACGTCCTGGATGGGGCAGTTGCAGTGCCGGATCCCAAAGCTGCCGTCTTCGAGCTCGATCACCTCGGCCATGTGACCGTGCTCGCTGGCGAGCCGGGCCAGCTCGCGGACTCGCGCCTCAAAGTCTAGGCCCGCCAATTTCGGGGCGTACTCGGCCTCGAGCCTCGCGGCTCGCGCAGCGAAGAACTGCTTGAGCTGCTCCTTCGACAAGAACTCCACCAGCTCATCAGTCAGCTCGCGATGACCGTCCGGAAAGTTGACGGCAGCGCCCGGCTGCAGCCGGTAGACGTTCTCCGGCCGGCCAGGGCCGTGGGCCTCGGAGCTGACGGCCACCTGCGCCGACGTCTCCAGGCTCTGGAGGTGGCGGAGGGCGCCCTGCTTCGAAACTTCGAGATGAGCCGCGATCTCGCCTAGAGTGGCGTGACCGCGTGACTTGAGAAAGGCGAGGATGGCCCCGCGCTTGGACTCCACGGCTCGAATTCTAGGAGTATTTCAACAGCTATGTTGAAATACGCGGGGCAGGGCCGCGACCGGGCCCTTCTCCTTGCAGCACGGGGCCTCCGCGCGTTCGGCTTCGGGTTTTCCGCGGTCCTCGTCGCGCTGCACCTCGAGCACCTCGGTCTTTCGTCCTTCTTGATCGGGCTGACTCT
The DNA here is from genome assembly GCA_035945895.1 of Candidatus Dormiibacterota bacterium. GTDB lineage: Bacteria > Chloroflexota > Dormibacteria > Dormibacterales > Dormibacteraceae > 40CM-4-65-16. The sequence continues at coordinate 11,852 of DASYZS010000096.1, forward strand.
TGGGGTTGGCCTCGCGGCCGCCTCGCTGACCGGTCTCGCGTCCGCGGCCGCTTCGGCCCGCATCGGGCGGCGCGCCACGCTCGCGGTGGTCGGTCTCCTGATGGCGCTGACCGGACTGGACCTGGCCGTGGCGCGCATGCCGATCCTGCTGGTGCTCGCCGGGCTCACCGGGATGCTCGGCGCGGCGAGCGTCGACTACGGGCCGTTTGCCTCGGTCGAGCAGGCCGTCCTGGCTGAAACTGCGACCGCGTCCGAGCGCAACCGCGCCTTCGCGCGCTACTCGCTGACCGGCGGGCTCTTCAACGCCGCAGGAGGGCTTTCCGCGGTGTTTGCGTTCTCGACCGCGAGCTACTTCTTTCTCTATGCGGCTCTGGGCTTCGCCACGGCGGCGCTGCCGCTGCTCATGTCATCGAAGGTGGAAGGCGAGCCCGCGCCGATCGTGTTCGGTTCTTTCCGCCCGCTGGCCGGACTGGCAGCGCTGTTTGCCCTGGATTCGCTGGGCGGTGGTTTCGTCGCCAACGCGGTGATTGCGTACTGGCTCCACGCGCGGTTCGGCGCCACACCTTCGGTCCTCGGCCCGATCTTCGCGGGGGTGGCGGTTCTGCAGTCGCTGTCCTACGAGGCGTCCGGGCGTCTGGCTGATCGCTTCGGTCTCATCAACACGATGGTCTTCACGCACCTGCCGAGCAACCTCCTGCTGCTGGCGGTGCCCTTCAGCCCCAGCCTTGCCTGGGCGGTCGCCCTGCTCCTCGCCCGCTTTGCCCTCTCGCAGATGGACGTGCCCACGCGCCAGGCTTACGTTGTCTCGATCGTGCCGGCCGGTCAGCGGGCCGGGGCGGTGGCGATGACAGGAGCCGTGCGGGGAGTGGCGATGTCGTTTGGACCGGTGCTCTCGTCGGTGGCGATAGGGCTCGCGGCGTTTGGGTTCCCGTTCTTCGCGGGAGGCGGAATCAAAACCGTCTACGACCTGGCGCTCTACGCCGGCTTTCGCAACCGGCGTGCCGAGCACGAGACTTAGGCGCTGTGGAAGAGCTCGACGGGCAAGAGATCGAAAGACGCATCGCCGCCATTCGCGAGCGCATGCGACCCCTCGAGAACGACCTGACCACCATGCGCGGCGAGCGCGACCTGCTTCTGACAGAGCAGCGGCGGCGACGCCGGCTTACCGAGCGCACCAACCGGGCCGACCTGAAGTCGGCGATGCGCGAGGGCAAGTTTCCAACCGTCGGCGAGCTGGTCGCCGCGACTGACGCGGGATCCCTCGACGGCTACGTGTACAACCTGAAGACCGGCGGCGAGGTGCGGCTCGGCTTTCCCGGCGCCCGAGGCCAGAGCCTCACCTTCACGGACGGCGTCAAGATCGCCCAGGCGGCCGACTTCGCGCGGGCGGCGGAGCTGTATGCGGCGGGTTGGGAGCTGGGGAGCCCGGGCCGGCCCGGAGTCCGAGTTCACTTTCCCGGCACGCGCCAGGAGCGCCTGGTCGCTCCTGACGAGGTGTATGCTCGCCCCGGCGAGCGGTCCCCGGGGTGAAGTCGTTGTTGAGGCGTCAATGCGAGAGGGTCACCCACTCCTGTGATCGCAGTCGAAGAGCGGGATCTGCTGGCTGCTTCTGTCGAAACGCGCCCGCGAGAGATCCCGACCCAGGACATCAAGCCTTGGCCTCGACAGCGTAGGTTCTGGTCGTCCCGGCTCTCCGCCCTTGTCCTCAGCGTCGCGCTGCTCACCTCCCTTGGCGGCGGTGGCCTGCTGGGGGTAGGTGGAGCCTTCGTCCTGCAAGCCAGGGCGCAGGCGCTCCACGACCGCTGGGCGGCGATGCGCCTGGCGGGCATCCCCGACACTGACCTGGTCGGGCTCGAGCGTGAATGGGCGGCGAGTCAGTCGACCAAGGTGCTGTCGGCGGGAGGGATGTTCTGGCTGCCGGGCGGGGTCGACACGCTCAACCGGTGGCAGGCCGAGTCGGACGCCATCTGGGTCCGAGACCTGAACGAGTTTCGCGCCGAGGCGCTGGTCGCCGAGCAGAACCTGCACACCGTCCTGGCACCCGAGTCCATCACCGAACGCAAGTCAAGGCTCGACGCGTTTGCCGACGCGACCACGCCACTCGACTTCCTCACCCTGCGGGACAGCTGGAACATGGAGGCCCGCCTGGTGCCGATCGACCGGAACATTGCCACCCTCGCCGGAGCGCTCGTGGGCCAGGTCCAGCAGGCGCGGCAGCTGGGCATTCGCAGCGATCCGGGCGGCGAGGCAGTCGTGAGGGCCAACGACTACTCGGAGCTGCTGCCACTCCAGCGGATGGCGCGTGCCGAGATGCTGATCCGCAACCTCCTCGCCGTCCAGAAAGACCTGCAGGCAAGGCTCGCCGCCGCCGCTGTCACGCAGCAGAACATCCAGCACGCCTCCGATGAGGTGTCGAGCGCTTCCATCTACGGTTTCGACGTCTCGGGACTCGAGGGCAAGATCGCCGACGACAAGGCCCAGTACGCCAATGCACTGACTCCGGCCGAGTTCAACACCATCACCTCCGACGCGCAGCAGGTCGCCGCGGTCGCAGATCACCAGATCAACGTCGCGCTCAGCCAGACGCACGTCATCTCCGGCGTCTCGATGATCTACCAGGACCATCCGCTGAGCTGTGAGGAGGCCTCGACCTCGATGGCGCTGACCCACCAGGGGATCTGGGTCAGCCAGGACCAGATCCTGAACGAGGTCGGCGCCGACCTGCGGCCGATGTACGTCGACTCGGCCGGGCGCGTCCGGTGGGGCAACGCGTACGAGACCTTTGTCGGCAACGTCAACGGGAGCGAGAGCAACTACACAGGGCTGGGCACTTTCTATCCGCCGCTCGTGCGAGTGGCGCGGGCGCACGGAGCCAGCGTCCTGGCCTACGGCTCGATGTCAGCGGCGACGATCTACGCGCGCGTGATCGCGGGCCACCCGGTCGTCGCCTTCGCGACCTGGGACTGGCGCTGGCATCCGCGCCGGGACTACCTGAGCTTCGACGGGCAGTGGATCCCGTGGATAGGACCCGTGTACGCCTCGCACGTCTACGTCGTCCTCGGGGTGAGTCCGTCCTCGGTGCTCGTCAACGACCCGATCCGCGGTCAGTACTGGATCGGTAAGGGCGCGTTCGAGGCGGGTTACTCGGACTTCCAGGAAGCGATCGTCTTCGCCTGAGGGGTTCCTGGGCGGGGGTGGGCGCGTGCAGCTCCACGGATAGGCGCGACCAACCGTGGTTTTGCGTCTCAAGCCTCACGGATAGGCGCGACTATCCGAGTCTATGGAGCAGCGAGTTCCGAGTCTTCCGGACATGGGCCGCAACCGCTCCCTTCACCAGAAGGTCGGGCGCGGTGAAGCGGAGTACCTGGTACCCGGCTTCGATGAGTGCGTTCTGCCTTCTGAGGTCGGAAGTTAGTCGCTCCCGGTGTTTCTGACCATCAAATTCGATTACGAGCCGAAGATCGTGGTAGTAGAGGTCGGCCCGGCCGAGAAACCTTCCTGATCTGTCATGCAGGTCGACCTGCAGGTCGGGGCTAGGTAGGCGACCTCGAATAAGTTCGAGTCTCAAGCGGGTCTCCATCGGCGACTCGGACCGCGCGTCCGCCAGAGCGACTGAGCGTCTGAGTCTTTTGATGCCTTTCGTGCCGACGTTGTTATCGATGTAGCGCCCGAGTGCAGTCACGGTTGTCAGGCGCGCACGGAGCGCCATGTCGACCGCGACCGTTGACTCAACAAGGTCCGAACGGCTGCCCAGGTCTCTAACCGTTCGCAGCGGAGTCGTGACTCGGAAGCCTCGATGTGTCGTCTGGTCAGATGTAGGGAGAGCAGCTCTGGTGAGTTTTACTCCGGCTCGCGTCCGAATGGATAGTTCGCGGGGGATGGTCACTTCGATGGGTTTGCACGGCGGCAGGTCCAGTCCGTGGATCCAAGCCGCCGTTCGTCCCGAAAAAGCCGACTGTGCCGGCAGCCGCTTCTCTACCGCCCGGAGCGTTAGCTCGACATCGTTGCGCAAGCCGGTCCAGGCATACTGGCCGCGGCTCATCCTTCGCCAGTTGCGTGTCTGGAGACCCTCCCAGGACACTCCAGCGTCCCTCGCGTCGGCTACGGCGAACGGACCGCCCTTGAGGTCGGAGGGAATGCACGACCGCATCGCTCGTCTCGCAGCATGTTGCCGCTCGTCCCCAACAAACAATGCAGGCTGTTAAGAGCGCGTGACTTTTCGTCGCCGCGGCCAGATGCACGGACAGTCGCGACTAACGGTGATGCTGGACGGCGAGATTCACGGATAGGCGCGCCTATCCGCGCAATTGGCGCGTCGCCCTACTGGCCGCTGTTCGTGAAGGGGGCCAGGACCACGAAGACACGCCCCGAGTTCAGGTCTGGGTAGGCCTGGTCGAGGTCGTCGACCGCGTGCATCAGCTGGTCGTAGGTGATGTGGTACCCATGGCCATAGGTCAGGCCGGGGTCATTGAGGATGTAGCTGTCCGACGAGTCGTAGCCCGTAACCACCAGGTAGTGCGAGACGGACCAGCCAGTCTGCTCGAAGTGGGTTGAATAGCCGGGGTACCTCGGATTGCCGAGGCCGTGGGTGCGCACTCCGAAGATCAGCGGCCGGCCGAGGGCGAGCTGGTTTTTCATGTTGCTCCGCTCCGCCGGCAGTACCTTGTACGCCCAGCCCATGTACTTCTGGGCCACCTCACCGACCTGCTGGGTCGTCAGGTCCTGGGCCGGCTTCCACTGCGTGATCTGGTTGATCTCCGCGTTGGCGGTCTGGGGGTCGATCAGGCTGCCCGAGTGGTCGCCATGCAGGTAACGGTCGACCATGGTCAGGCTCGCCTCTTCACATGTGTGCTGGTGGGTTGCCCAGTCACCGAGCGGGGCCTGAGGTGTGAACGGCACCGGCAGGCTGACGGCGCTTGGCAGGTTCACCACCACGTCGTTGCTCGGCGCAGCGTTGTTCAGGTCGATCGGCACCAGGTCGGGGGTGACATACGTGACGGTCGGACCCGCTCCGAAGAAGGCAAAGTAGATCCCGGCCGCAATCCCGACAGCGGCCACGAGGCCGAGACCGACGAACCACTTGAGAGCGCCCAGCATCGCTAGTTAGAACTCAGACCGCCTTGGAAAGGTTGCGCTTCCTGCGTGCGCCGAATGAGTATAGGGCCGGATTTAGGGCGTTAAGCGGCGCCTGAGTACGGCTAACTAGACTTCGCGCGTGTCCGACACGGCCGAGGGCGCCGCCGAGCAGCTCGGCAGCCGCGCCGTCAGCAATTCGCTATTCATCCTCATCGCGCGCACCGTGTCGCGCGTCATTTCCCTGGTCGTCGTCATCGTCCTGGCCAACGCCCTCGGCGTCAATGGCTACGGGCAGTACACGACGCTGGTCGTCTACTCGGGACTCGTCGCGGTCATCGGTGACCTCGGTTTCCAATCGCTGTACACGCGCGAAGCTGCCCGAGACCGTCAGGAGCTGGGTCATTTCCTCGGGACGTTGATCGTGTTCCGAATCGCGCTCGCGTTCGCGTCGGCGATCGTGCTGGGCATCGCGCTGGTGGTGGGCACGAGGGGCGAGCTTGCGGGTCTGATCGTTCCGGGCTGCGCGCTGCTCATCGCGACTGCGTACGCCAGCCTGCTGCGCAACACCTTCTATGCGGTCGGCCGAGCGGAGTTCGACGCCATCGCGATCGTCGCCGAGACGTTGATCCAGGCCGGGCTCATCGTCTTCGGAGCGCGCCAGCATGCAGGTGTTGCTTACTTCGTGTGGGCGTACGCCGCTTCCTATACGTTCACGATCGTCTATTCGCTGTTTGTGATCCAGAGATTCCACCTGGGTCGCATTCGCCTGAGCCTCGACGCCGATCTCATCAGGCGCTGGCTGCCGCTGGCGCTGCCGTTCGCTTTCACCTTCTTTCTCACCAACCTCTACTTCCGCGCGGGCTTCGTGCTCCTCCAGCAATTCCGCTCTTTTGCGGAGGTCGGTTGGTTCACCCTCGCGTACAAGCCGTTTGAAGCCCTGCAGTTCGTGCCGCTCGCCATCCAGACGGTGGTCTATCCGGTGCTCGGCGTTTACTTCGTGAGCGACCAGTCGAAGCTGAGGGTCTCGTATCAGCGCTTCTTCAAAATCCTCGTGCTCCTGGGCTGGCCGCTGACCGTCGGCACGTTCGTGCTCGTGCATCCCATCAATCAGATCTTCAATCGCTCGGGTGCTTTCGCCCAGTCCGAGCCTGCGCTTCGCATACTGGCGCTGGGCATCGTCTTTCTATTCGCGAACTCGGCGTTCTACGCGATGCTCAACGCCATCAACCGCCAGGGGCTCAACGCATGGGCGACGGCGCTCGCGGCAGCTGTCAACATCGCCCTGAACCTCGCGTTGATCCCGCTCTTCGGCTACCTGGGTGCCAGCACCGTCACCGTGATCACGGAAGCGGCGCTGTGCACCTTTGGCTGGTGGTTCGTCCAGCTGAGGCGGCCCGACCTGCGGCTGCCCGTGATTCAGATCAGCTGGCGGATCGTGCTCGCGGGAGTGATCATGGGGGCGGTCCTGTTCCCGTTTCGATCCCACTCGATCTATCTCACGGTGCCGGCGGGATTCGTGATCTACCTTGTCGCGATCATCGTGCTCCGGGTCATCGACCGCGAGGAGTACGAGATGGCGGAGGAAAGCGTGCTCTCGCGCCTGCAGCGTAACCCGACGAGAGTCATAGTCGTTGGAGAAGATGGGAAAGCGTAGAATCCTGCGCGCCCTCCCACCACATGGCGCGTAATGGTCCTGAGCGGATAAAGACTAAGGGGGGACACAGTCCTCGAGCGCGGATTCACGCCGCGTGGTCGCCGATCGGCCAGAAGATGCGCCGGACCGCGATGCTGCGTGGACTGGCCGCGGTCGTCGCTCTCATGTTCGTCCTCGGCCTGGGGGCCGACGCTTACGCCCAGTCGTTCTTCGACAGCCTCCCCTCGATCCAGGGCTTGGACTCGGCGGCGTTCGCCGGGGACACGCTGATCACCGACAGCACGGGCAAGATCGTGCTCGCTGACGTCGGCAACCAGGGTGACCACCGGCTCGCAGTCAAGTTGAGAGATGTCAACCCCATCGCGGTCCAGGCCACGGTGGCGATCGAGGACCGCGGCTTCTATTCAAACCCCGGTTTTGACGTCGTCGGCATCGCCCGCGCCGCACTGGACAACCTGCGCGCCGGCCACATCGTGGGCGGCGGCAGCACCATCACGCAGCAGCTTGCCAAGCAGCAGTTCCTGACCCCAAGCCAGACCGTCGACCGCAAGATCAAAGAGCTCGCCCTCGCCTACGAGCTCAGTCAGACGTACAGCAAAGACCAGATCATGGAGCTCTACCTCAACAAGAGCTTCTATGGCTCGCAGTCGTACGGCATCGAGGCCGCTTCCGAGAGCTACTTCCGCATCCCCGCATCCAAGCTCGACCTCGCCCAGGCCTCAGTGCTCGCCGGCCTGCCGCAGGCACCGACCGAGTGGAACCCGGTCCTGCACCCTGACGCGGCGAAGCTGCGCCAGAACGAAGTCCTGCAGGCGATGGTGCGGGCCAACTTCATCACCCAGGAGGACATGGACAAGGCGGCGGCTGAGAAGCTCACCTACTACGCACCGACCAACAGCTTCCTCGCGCCACACTTCGTCGACTACGTGCTCGCCGAGCTGCGCCAACTTGGCTTCCAGCCCGGCGTGCAGCAGCTCAACGTCAAGACCACCCTCGACTGGGGCTGGCAGCAGATCGGAGTTGACGTCGTCCAGAACAACCTGGCGAAGAACCTGTGGCGCGACACAAGAGGCCAGCTCTCGTCGGGACTGGTCGCCCTCGACCCGACGACAGGTGACATCCGGGTGATGGTCGGCTCGCCGAACTACAACGCCGACGCGGGCCAGATCAACTACACGACGATCCCGCGCAACATGGGCTCCTCGATGAAACCGTACACGTACGGCGCGGTCTACAACGCACGCGCCGCGACGGTGGACACGCCTGTGTACGACGGGCCGAGCCCGCTGGTCTACAAGGACGCGTACAGCACGACCAAGATCTACAACTACGACGGCAAGTCGCACGGCGTGCTGCCGCTGAAAAAGGCGATGGGCAACTCGCTGAACATCGCGGCGGTCAAGGTCGAGCTGTCGATCGGCGTTCCGGCCGTGCTCTCCTGGATGCGCAACCTCGGTGTCGACCCGCGCTACGTCAACCCCGACGGCAGCTACTCGCCCCTGGCGCCGTCTGACGAGTACGGTCCTTCACTGACGCTCGGCGGTTATCCGATCACGCTGCTCGAGCACGCGAACGGCATCGCGACGTACGCCGACATGGGCGTCTACCACACACCGCAGTCCGTCCTGACCGTGACGGACTCGCATGGCGCGGTGCTCTACCAGGACCATCCCGACCAGCGCGCCCGGTTGGCCATCGACCCCGGGGTTGCGTACATCATGGCCCAGACCATGGCCGACGACCAGAACCGCTGCATGATCTTCGGCTGCAACAGCGCGCTGCACTGGAGCGACCGCACCGTGGCGGCCAAGACCGGCACCACCGACAACTTCAAGGATGCGGTCACCGTCGCCTTCACGCCGGAGCTTGCGACCGCGCTGTGGGTCGGCGACATCAAGGACAACACCCACACGATGGTCAACGGTTCGGACGGCGTCTTCGTCGCCTCGCCGGGCGTGCACGAGTTCGTGGCGCGCGTCCTCGCCGGGCATCCTGGAAGCCTGTGGTACACGCCGCCGGCCGACGTCGTCGCGGGGCCGAACAACAGCTGGTACCTGAGCGACACCCTAAAGATCGACAAGCTCCCGGGCGACGCCGGGCCCACGCCCTCGCCCACCGTGGTCGCTTACACGCCTCCACCCAACCCGGGCACCGGCCCGGTGCTCGCACCCCCGACGGTATGCCCGACCCCGACAATCATTCCGCCCTGTCACTGAGCTGACCCTCCGTACAATCCGGGCGACGTGGCCGAGCCCCTGACCGTCGCGACCGAGCGTCTGCCCAAGAGCCAGGTCGGCATGACCATCGAGGTCCCCGCCGAGGTCGTCGATGCGACCTACAAGCGGGTGCTCGATCGCCTCGTATCGCGAGCCAAGATCGAGGGCTTTCGGCCGGGCAAGGCGCCCCGCGCGCTCATCGAGTCGCGCATCGGTCCAGCCGCGCTGCGAGAAGAGGTCGTCGAAACGATGGTCCCCCAGGTCGTGCAGCAGGCCCTCGACGAAAAATCCATCGACCCGATCGACAACCCGGACATCGAGGTCCTCGAGCTCGAGCGGGGCAAGCCCGCGAAGCTGAAGGCGACGATCAGCGTGATGCCCGACGTCGACCTTGGGGATGCGCGCTCGCTGGTGGTCGACCCGCCGGACCACACGCACGAAGTGACGGACGAGATGGTCGAGCGACGTCTCGACGATCTTCGCGAACCGCTCGCTGAGATCACTCCTGTCGAGCGCGAGGTGCGGGTCGGCGACATTGCGATCTTCGACATCGAGGTCGAGGTCGACGGCAAGGTCGTCGAGTCGGAGACGCGCAAGTCCACCGAGGGCGAGGTCAAGGAAGGCGTGCTCCTCCCCGAGCTGGTGGCCGTCCTCCCGGGCACCTTCACGGGTGAGACGCGAGAGGCCAAAGTGCACTTTCCGGATGACAACTCCAATGCCGACCTTGCGGGCAAGGACGCGACCATCCGCGTGACGGTGCAGGGCGTGAAGGAGAAACTCCTACCGCCGCTCGACGATGCGCTCGCCAAGAGCCTGACCAACGGCAAGCAGGAGACCGCGGACGCGTATCGCAACGCCGTGCGCGAAGAGCTCGTCGAGTCGGCGGCCGCGATCACGAAGCTCGAGCGCGAGGACGCGGCCCTTAAAGCGCTGGTCGACGCCTCGACGGTTGAAGTGCCCGAAGCGCTGATCGAGCGCGAGCTGACGAGCCAGCTCGAGTCGCTGGAGCGCAGCCTGAACCGGCAGGGCCTGAAGCTCGACCGCTACCTCCAGTACCTCAACAAGTCCGTCGACCAGTGGATGGCGGACGAGCGACCGGACGCCGAAGCGCGGCTGAAGATCGACCTCGTAATCCGCGAGTTCGCCCGGCGCGAGGGCCTCGAGCCGTCGGAGGAGGAGACCTTGAAATTCATGGACGAGCAGGCGGCCGAGGACCCGGAGCTCAAGGGTCAGCTCGCCGAGTTGAAGACGAGCGCCTCCGTTCGCCGCTACTTCGCTTCTCGGCTGCGACGCCGCCGGGTGCTGGAGCGGCTGGTCGAGGTGGTTCCGGCCGTCTAGTTGACGGTATCCGGGGAGGCCGTGTCTAGAATGACGTTGTGCACCCTATGACCGAGATCGAACAGCCGACCAGCTACCTCGTCCCGATGGTCGTGGAGAACACGGGCCGCGGTGAGCGCGCGTTCGACATCTACTCGCGACTCCTCAAGGAGCGCATCGTTTTCATCGGTACTCCGATCGATGACCAGGTGGCCAACCTCGTCGTCGCCCAGCTCCTGTACCTGCAGTCAGAGGACCCGGAGAAGGAGATCGCTCTTTACCTCAACAGCCCAGGTGGCAACGTGACCTCAGGGCTCGCGATCTACGACACGATGCAGTACATCCGCCCGCCCGTCTCGACGATCTGCATCGGCATGGCCTACTCGATGGCCGCTGTGCTGCTCGCCGGCGGCGCGCGCGGCCAGCGCTACGCACTACCGCACGCGAACATCCTCATCCACCAGCCGTGGGGTGGCATGCAGGGCCAGGCGACCGACATTCAGATCCACGCCAAGGAGATCGTGCGCCAGCGCGAAGCGCTCAACCAGATCCTTGCGAACCACACTGGTCAGAAGATCGAGAAGGTGACGCAGGACACGGAGCGCGACTACTTCCTCACCCCTGAGGCGGCGAAGGAGTACGGACTGATCGACGACATCATCCTTGCGCCGCAGAAGCCCGGCGTTCCCGAAAAGCAAAAAGAAACCGAGAAGGAAAGGGAAAAGGTCGCCGCCGGATGATCTTCCGTCGCAGAACGAAGCGAGACGATGTCAAAAGACACAAGGCAAAGTGCTCGTTCTGCGGGAAAGAGCAAGGGGACAGAGGAATTCGACTGATCGCGGGGCCTGGCGTGTTCATATGCAGCGAGTGCATAAGCCTTGCCAATGAGATGCTGTGGGGCCATAATCCCCCGGCGCCCGCGTCGCCTTAAGGGACAATCGGAAAGCACATGAACGAACGAGAAGACCGCCGGCGATACACGCGATGCAGCTTTTGCGGCAAAGGCCAGGACCAGGTTCGCAAGCTGGTCGCAGGCCCAGGCGTCTTCATCTGCGACCAGTGCATCGACCTTTGCCAGGAGGTCCTCGAGGACGACAACCGGTCGGCCGGGCAGAAAAAGCAGAAGACCGGCTTCATCCCGAACCCCAAGACGATCTGCGCGGCCCTTGACCAGTACGTGATCGGACAGGAGCGCGCCAAGAAGGTCCTCTCCGTCCAGGTCTATAACCACTACAAGCGCATCAGCGCGTCAAAGTCGGTAGGCGACGTCGAGCTGACCAAGTCGAACGTGCTTCTCGTCGGACCGACCGGATGTGGCAAGACCTACCTGGCGCAGACGCTCGCGAAGATCCTGGACGTCCCGTTCGCGATCGCCGACGCGACGAGCCTCACCGAGGCCGGCTACGTAGGCGAGGACGTGGAGAACATCCTGCTGCGCCTGATCCAGGCCGCGGACTTCGACATCAGCCG
>DASYZS010000097.1:0-23745 GCA_035945895.1 Candidatus Dormiibacterota bacterium
CTCGATGGCGCCATCCAGATCGCATCCGAGATGCCCGTCGAGGTGGAGCGAATCGGCGCCGCCGATTTCCTGGAGCGCGAGCTGGCGCGAACCCGACCTGACGTCGCCACGGTCGTCTATCACTCGGTCTTCATGCAGTACATCAGCCCACCCGAGAGGGAACGAATCGCAACCGCCATCGCGGGCGCCGGCGTCTTCCACCTGCGCATGGAGCCGGCATACCCGCTGTTCGAGGTCCGCCTGGGCGACGAGCTGCTGGGAACCAGCTACGCCCATGGGACCCACGTGCGCTGGAACGTAGACTCGACCGCACCATGATCCGACGCGTCGCGCCTTACGGGGTCGCGGTCGGCGGGGCGATCGCGATCACGGCGGGCATCGGACTGGTCACCAGCGTGGCGAGCGTGGCCGGGTTGTCGGCCTTCTATCTCCTGCTCGTGCTCTGGCTCGGCGCCCGCTGGGGGCGCGGGCCTGCCATCGCCGGCAGCCTGGCGGCCTTTCTCCTTTACGACTTTTACTTCGTGCCTCCAGTCGGCACCTTCAGCGTTCGCGGCCCGGCCGAGCTGCTCGAGCTCATCGTGCTGCTGGCCGTGGCTCTGGTGACCAGCCAGCTCGCGGCCTCGCAGCGCCGGGCGCAGGCGACGGCAGAAGCGCTAGCCAGGGATTCGAGGTCGCTCTACGAGCTGGCGACCGCGATGCTCCGCACCGACGACGTGACAAGAGCGCTGACGATGATCAGCGAGAAAGCTCAGGAGCTGCATGGCGTCGAGCGTTTCGCGGTCGTGGGTGAGGCGGAACAGCTCGCCGGTTCGCCGTTGACCCCCGACGAGGTCAATCAGGCGCGGTGGTCATACGAAAACGGCCAGGCCGTCGGCATCGCCATCAAGGGCGGGGCCGTCGTGCCGATGAAGACGTCCGGCGCGACGCCGGGGCTCGCCTACCTTCCGCTAGCGAACGGCGTGATCGTCGCGGGCCTGCGGCCGGAGCAAGACGAGTCCGAGCTGCGGATGCTGGCGGCACTTATCGGACTCGCCGGCCTTTTGCTCGATCGCCGGCGCGCGGCCCTCGAGACGGAGCGCGCCAGCGGCCTGGAGGCGTCCGATCGCTTGAAGGCGGCGATTCTTTCGTCGCTGTCACACGAGCTGAAGAGTCCGATCGCGGCGCTGCGGGCCGGGCTGACCGCTTTGACAGCGCCGCAGGCCAGGCTGCAGGCCGAGCAGCTCGAGCTGCTCGGTGATCTGGACCGCCAGGCGACACGCCTCGATCGGATGGTCGGCGACCTCCTCGCGCTGTCGCGCCTGGAAGCGGGTGTCGCCATCGACCGCGAAGCTCACGCTCTCGCCGAGGTGGTCGGCGGATCGCTGCGCGCGATGCGCAGCCAACTGAAGGGCCACGAGGTCACCGTGCGCATTCCCGACGACCTGCCGCCAGTCGAGGCGGACGAGACCCAGCTCGGTAGGGTGGTCAGCAACCTGCTCGAGAATGCCGTCGAGTGGGCGCCGCCCGATGGCGCTATCGAAGTGGGCGCCCAGGCGATTGGCGACCATGTCGAGGCCTGGGTCGAAAACGACGGTCCCTCGATCGCACCACCGGACCTCGAGCACGTCTTCGACACGTTCTGGACGAAGCGGACCACCGGCACGGGCCTCGGCCTTGCCATCGCCAAACGCGTGGTCGAGGCTCACGGCGGCGTGATCCGCGCCGAAAACCGGAGGCGGGGACCTCGCTTCACGTTCACGCTGCCTCTCGCGCACGTGGCGGCGCAGACGTGAGCGGGCGCGTGCTCGTCGTCGACGACGAGGTCGAGATGCAGCGCGCCCTGCGCGCCGGGCTCCAGTACCACGGCTTCGACGTACGCGCCGTGGGCAGCGGGGAGGAGGCGATTCGCGAGGCGGCGGCTTGGCGCCCTGACGTCATCCTTCTCGATCTCGGACTGCCGGGGATGGACGGGTTTGCGACTCTCCGCGCCCTGCGCCCGGCTACGCGCGCTGCAGTGATCGTCGTCAGCGTCATGCCGGGCGAGAAAGACAAGGTGCGCGCGCTCGACGCCGGAGCGGACGACTACGTCGTGAAACCGTTTGGCACGGAGGAGCTGGTGGCGCGCATCAAGGCGGTGCTGCGTCGCCAGGCGGATCTCGTGACCGGGGAGCCGGTCGTCCGCACCGGGGACCTCGAGATCGACCTGGCGCGAAGGCTCGTCACGGTCAACGGCCAGAGCGTCCGGCTAACGCCGACCGAGTACGAGCTTCTGCGTTACCTCGCTCTACATGCGGGCAAGCCGGTGAGCCACACCACGCTGCTGCGCCAGGTCTGGGGTGAGTACGCCGTGGGCGACAAATACAACACGCGTTACGTGGTCGCGCAGATCCGCAAGAAGCTGGGCGACGATCCGGCGAATCCGCGCTACATAGTCAACGAGCCTGGAGTGGGGTACAGGCTCGAGGCCTAGCCCTTACTGCTCCGCGTGGCTCCGATTGAGCAGATACGCCGCGATGAACGCGACGATCACAAGGCCGGGTGACCAACCAAGACCCGGTCCGGTTGGGTCGAAAGGCGAGAGGTCGACAAATATCGCAAGCCCGCTGACCGCGGCGAAGACCACGACGATCAGCGCGCCCCGGATCTGTCCGTGGCGGGCGAAGAACAGCTCGAGCTCGAGCTGCCATCCAGGACGGTGCCGTTCGCGGACGTGGTGCACGCGCGCCGCGTGCGCGCTGATGCGTTCGCGCCGGCCCATCCGATAGCGAGCGCTTCGCGGCAGCGTCTCGAGCGGGATGTGGTCCACCTCGCGCTCGCGTGGCGGCGGGACCTCAAGCGGCTCCCACAGAGGCTCGTGGCGATAGCGCATATAGAGGACGTACGCGAGCACGCCGAGGACGAGCCAGCCCATGAAGATGAACGTCGAGTTCGAGATGTTCTGAAAGACGAGCTGCGTGAACACGGTGCCGATGAACAGTGCCCCGACCAGTGACAGCAGGGGGATGCTGTCCCGACCGAACTTGATGTTCCAAGGCATCCGGTACGGGCGGTGCAGAGCCGGCTCGATGAACCGCAGGCGCATCACGGACAGGTGCGCCGAGCAGAATGCGAAGGTCGCCGCCAGCGAGTACACCGCGGCCATCAGGTCAATCGCCGCGCTGTGAACAAAGATCCCGGGCAGCACCAGCACCGCCGCCACGATCCCGAACGTGACGATCGAGATGTAAGGCGTCTTGAACTTGGGGTGCAGGCGGGCGAAGCTCTGGGGCAGCATGTCGGCGCCCGCGAGCGAGTAGCTCAGGCGAGATATGCCGATCAGACCCGCGTTGGTCGCAATGACCAGGATCGTGAAGGCGAGGATGCCCACCCAGATCCTTGCCCAGAACGCCAGCGTTTGTGAGACGACCGAGAATCCGCCGACGATTCCGGCCACAGGATCGTCCTTGTAACGGGTCGCAAGGTCGGTCACGTACTGATGCGTGTTGGCGTCGTAGTGGACCGGAAAGACGCTGATGCCGATCGTCGGCAGGAACGCTGAGACGAAAAGCACGGCGACGATTACCCACCAGGTCGCGAGCGGCACGTTGCGGCCCGGATTCTTGGCTTCCTCAGCGAGGTTGGAGATCGTTTCGATTCCGGTGTACGTAACCATCGCGATCGAGATGCTCGCCAGGAAAGTGCCCCACGTCGGTGCGACGCCGAGGTGGATGCCGTGGATGACCTTGTCGATGTTCAGCAGGAGGATGAGGCCGAGGATCACGAGGACGAACTGCGTCACCAGATCCGTGAACGCGAGCGTGAGATTGATGGCGCTCGATTCCTGGATCCCGATGATGTTGACGACGACGAGGACGCCGATCAGGGCCGCCGTCGCCGCGACGTGCGCGGCGTCGTTCTGGCGCAGCACGTCGAACATGGGGAAGTATTTGCCGAACACCCCGAGGTAGCTGATCGCGAAGTACGCCGAGATCGAAGCGGTAGCCGTGTAATTGAGGAGCTGCACCCAACCGACGATGAACCCGATCGGCCGGTTGAACGCCCTTCGCGCGAAGCTCGAGCTGCCGCCAGCGTGGGGTAGCGCGGCGGTCCCCTCCGCGTAGTTCAGGGCCGTCGTGACGAAGATGAAGCCCGCGAGTATCAGCGCGAGCGGCGTGAGACCGAGCGCGAAGGCAGCGGTTACGCCAAGGGCGTAATAGATGCTCGAGCCGACGTTTCCGTAACACGCGGCGAAAAGCGCGCCCGGGCCGAGAGTGCGGGGCAGCTTCGCCGGCCGGCGGACGACCACTCGCAGGTCTCCTGGCCTGCGGCCGCGCCGGGCCAGCGATTCAGACATCGTCGCCGAGCGTAAACGATCCGTTTAGCAAACCCATACAGAATCCATACGGTTCGGCGTCCCCTCCTCACAGAACCCCAACACCCGCGCTCGTAGCTTCGAAGCATGCGTACAGCCGTGCTTCAGCTACCCAGCGCCAGGACGGTCAGCGAGAGCCGGCAGGTCCTGCGCGCGGCCATACGCCAGCTCGAGCGTGCGGAGATCTACTTCGACGCCGTGGCAGCGATGGAGCTCCAGGACTTCGAGGCGCGCAGGGCGCTCGACCGGCTCAAGTCCGAGACCGAGGCGCTGCGGCGATACCTCGTCGAGAGGCGGAACTCGCTGAGGACATGAGCGAAGCCGGAACGCGAGTTCGCCGCAGGATCAAGTTCCGCGGCGGGAATCTTGGTGTCTTTTTGTGCTGGGCGGTCGTCTTCGCGGACATCGGAACGTCCGTCTATTACTCGCCCGGTTACCTCGTGCAGTCCGGGTTCGCCCAACGCTCGGCGCTGTTCGTCACCGCCGTGCTCTTCGTGTTTGCGCTGCTGTGCATCAAATACGCAGAGGTGACCTGGCGCTATCCCGAAGGTGGCGGTGTGGTCAACGTCTCCTCGCAAGCCCTGCACCCGTTCGCAGGACTGCTCGGCGGGATGTTCATCACCGTCGACTACTACCTGACCGCGGCGATCAGCGCGGTGTCGGGCGTGTTCTATCTCTCGCTCATCTTTCCGTACCTGAGCCCCGTCGTCTCGCCGGCGGTGATCGCGGCCCTGGTCGGACTTGGTCTCCTCAACGCTTTCGGGATCAAGGAGAGCGCGCGCACCACGGCCGTTTTCGCGACGGCGGCGGCAATCGGGCAGATCGTCGTCGTCGGCGCAACCGCGGTCTATCTCGGTCCAAAGGGAATCCTTGACAGCTTCCACGCGGTGTTGACGGGACCGGCCTTGACGCCGCGCTTCGTCATGGCCGGCTACGGTGCCGCTTTTCTCGCCTTCTCAGGGTTGGAGAGCATCGCGCAGCTGGCGCCCGTGATGCGCGAGCCACGCCGGATCGTTGCCAACCGGGCCATGGGGCTTGTGGTGCTGACCATGACGGTCACCAGCCCACTGCTGACGTTGTGGTCGACGACGCTGCTCACCAGCGGCGCCGACCCGAACCAGTACATCTCGCTCCTCGGCACCCACGTGGCGGGCCAGTTCATCGGCGACTACGTCGCGATTTCCGGCTCGATACTGCTGGTGTTCGCCAGCAACACGGCGATCATCGGCGCCTACCACGTCTTCATCGCCCTCGCCCGCATGGGCTTCCTCCCCCGGGCTCTCGAGCGACGCAACCGGTGGCGCTTCACGCCACACTGGGCGATCCTTGCCGCCGTCGCGATGCCCGTGGTGCTGGTCGCGGTCCTAGGCGCCGACATCGGAAAACTCGGGGACCTCTATGCCTTCGGCCTGCTCGGCACTTTCGTGCTCACATGCGTAAGCCTCGACGTGGTGCGCTGGCGCGAGTACAAGAACATGTCGCCGGCGCGAGCTGGATTCTTCGCGATCGGAGTATTGACCACCCTGTTGGTCGTCGCGGCATGGTCGATCAACCTCGTGTTCAAGCCTGACGCCACCAAGTTCGGCGGCGCCCTCACCTTGGTGGGCTTGATCATCGGCCTGGCGACCTATCGCTATTACCGTTCGCGTCGTCCGAGCGTCTTCCCGGTGCCGTTTCGTCCGCAGCGCGCGGCCGAATCGATCTCAGCGGCCCTCGGCGGCCGGCGACCGGCCGGCGAGGTGCTCGTCATCCTGCCCCACGAGCAGATGGCCGCGGAGGCCGTGCTTTCCGAGGCGGCGCGCGCCGCAGACGGCCGAGCGGCAGTTTTCGTGTACCGCGGCACGCGTCACGGCAAGCAGTACGCGGACCTGTTCGAGGTCAGCGATCCCTGGCTACGCGACTACGCCGCGCGCGACGCGTTCGCGCGGGCGGAGCAGATGACCCGCAAGCAGGTTCCGCGCCGGCGCTACGTCTACGTGCCGGGCAGCCTCCCGCGGGAGATGGTCGCCGAAGTGTGGCGCACGGTGCACCCGACGGAGACCGTGCTCACCGACGAAGACAAGGGGATGCTGCCGCCCGTCTCGGTCGAGCGCGTGCGACGGCATCACGTCGACGGCGCGACCGTTCTGCACATGTACACCAAGAAGCCGGTGCCGGCCTCGGCTACGGCGTGATTACAAGCGCTTCGAGCTCGCGCGGGTAGTCGGTCATCACGCGGCATCCGTCGCCGGTGATGACCACCGTGTCGCTGTGGCGGAACCCGCCGAGCTCTTGGATGTAGACGCCCGGCTCGACTGTGAAGACCATGCCGGGCTCCAGCACCGCATCGTCGCCGCGGTCGAGAAACGGCGCCTCATGGCCCTCGAGCCCGATGGAGTGGCCGACGTGGTGGCGGAGGTTTTCGGCCACGCCGAGGTCCTCGGCCAGCTGCACGACGGCGAGCTCGACCTCGGCCGCCGGCACACCCGGCGCCATGACCTCGATCGCCCGAGATTGCAGCGCCAGCATCGCGTCGAAGGCGCGCCGCTGGTCAGTGGTCGGCTCGCCGACGATCATCGTGCGCTCCAGCTCGCTGCGGTAGCCGTCGATGTTGCTGCCGGCGCCGCTCACCAGGACGTCGCCAGGCTGTACGCCGTGGCCCTTGACGAAACCGTGGGGCATCGCCGTCGAGCGCCCACCCACGAACATGGCCGTCAGGCCGCTGTCGTCGAGGCCCTTCGGGCGCCAGCCCGGCATCTCGCGCACCATCTCGAACAGGGTCTCGGTCGCGGGCGGCGTGTAGCACTCCATCTCGGTCTTGCCCACGGTGATCGCAGCTTGCATGCGGTGGTGAGCCCGCACCGCCCAGTCGCAGGCGAGCTGGATGCACGCGAGCTCCGCCGGCGACTTCACGCGGCGCAGCGACTCGACGATCAGCTCCGAGTCGAGCGGCTCGACGCCCGTCAGGTCGCTCAGGCGCGGGCCCCGGTAGCCCCAGTACGGCACGTAGCCGTCGTGGTCGGCGCCGGTGCGGTCGGGACGGACATCCATGTCCGTCAGGAGGTCGGCCACTGTCTCCATCGGGTGCTGAGCGCCCGGGTACTCGAAGTAGATGCGCACCTGATCGACCTGGGTCGCGGACTCGGCGTGCTCCTTCTCGACCGCGGGCACTACCAGGGCCGACTGGCCGCTGGAACCGATCACGAGCGCGATCGGGCGCTCGGTCGGGATGTGATGAAAACCGGTGAGGTACGCCACCCGCGCGGGGTAGAAGACGCCGACGGCGTCGAGGCCGGCCGCCGCCATGCCGGCGGCGACGCATTCGCGGCGCGACGCGTACTCCGCCTGGGTGATCGACGGCACGTTGATCGTCCTGGACGCTGCTTTCTTAGTACGCGGCAAGCTTGCGCATTGCCTCGGCGATCTTCTGCGGGCTCGGCATGAAGAAGTCCTCCTGGGGCGTGTTGAACGGCATAGCCGGGATGTCCGGCGCGGCGACGCGCGTCACCGGCCCATCGAGGTCGTCGAATGCATGCTCGGAAATGAGGGCCGCGACCTCGGCGCCAAATCCGCCGGTGAGGTTGTCCTCGTGCACGACCAGCGCCTTGCCCGTCTTGCGGGCCGACGCGAGGATGGTTTCGCGGTCAAGAGGCGCCAGGGTGCGGAGGTCGACGACTTCGACGCTGATGCCTTCACCTTCGAGCTGCTGAGCGGCCTCGAGGCAGTAGTGCGACATCAATCCCCAGGCAAAGCAGCTGAGGTCCCTACCTTCGCGCCTGACTGCGGCGGGTCCGATCGGCAGCAGGTGATCGCCGTCCGGTACCTCCTCGGCCACGAGCCGGTAGACACGCTTGTGCTCGAGAAAGAGGACTGGGTCGGGGTCGCGAATTGCGGACTTGAGGAGGCCGTGCGCGTCCGCCGGCATGCTGGGCACCACGACCTTCAGCCCCGGCACGTGGGCGTAGAAGGCCTCGACAGATTGGGAGTGGTAGAGCCCGCCGTGCACGCCGCCGCCGAACGGGGCGCGGATCACCATCGGCACTCCCCAATCGCCGTTGGACCGGTAGCGGGTCCGCGCGGCCTCGCTGACGATCTGGTCGAAGGCAGGATGGATGAAATCGGCGAACTGGATCTCGGCGATGGGAATCATGCCGTTCAGAGCCGCACCGATGGCGACGCCGACGATGGCCGATTCAGCGAGCGGCGTGTCCAGGACCCGAGCCTCCCCAAACCGCGCGTAGAGTCCGTCGGTCGCGCCGAAGACTCCGCCCTTACGGCCCACGTCCTCGCCCAGGACGAGCACGCGCTCATCACGCTCCATCTCCTCCGTGATCGCGGCGCGGACCGCCTCGATCATGCGCATCTCGGCCACTCGACAAAAATATTGTGCGCGGTTGAGAGATATCTCGACTGGATCGCTCCAGTCCCGCGTTAGACTCGCTGTTGGGGCCCCCACGAAGTCGCAGCGATGGGTGGGGACAAGGGGGGAGGTTAATAACCTCCTGGAGGTAGTCGCGATTTCGTTCTCGGCTGAGGTCAAGAACGAGATGGCGGGGCTTCTACCGGCACGGCCCTGCTGTCAGCTGAGCGAGCTGCTCGGCATCTATTTCGGGTCGCGGGGCCGACTGATGGGAAACCAGACCGGCCGCTCGGCCTATTTCTCGCTGCTGCGCAACGCGGTGGCGCGCAAGGTCGTTCGGCTTGGTCGCGCCGTGGGCCGCCTGGAGGCGAAGTACCAGGCCGTCAAGACGCGCAAGCGAATGTCATTCTTCATCGAGCTCAGCTTGCCGCCGGAGCTCGTACCTGCCTTCTCGCAATCGCCCGTACGCGCCATGCCCGACGCGGCTTGCGACCGCAAGGCCATGCTGCGCGGCTTGTTCCTGGGCTGCGGCTCGGTAAACGCACCGAACACGCGGTATCACCTCGAGTTCGTTGCGCCGACCGCTTCGTGGGCGACCGTGATCGTGCGCCTGATCGAGAGCGCCGGCGTGAAAGCCGGGGTCAGCGATCGGGGCGGCCAGCGCGTCGTCTACATCAAAGACGGGGACGGCATCGTGCGAGTGCTCTCCATGATGGGCGCGAACCGCGCGGTGATGGAGTTCGAGAACGTGCGGGTCGTGCGCTCGGTCAGCGGCGAGGTCAACCGCAGGCTCAACTTCGAGACCGCCAACATCGGCAAGACGATCGGTTCCGGCTTGCGCCAGGCGGCCGCCATCGACACGCTCGAACAGCGTGGTGTGCTCGAGGCACTGCCTCCGGCGCTGCAGGAGATGGCACGGTGGCGGAGGCAGAACCCCGACCTCAACCTCGGCGAGCTTGCCGGGCGTATGAAGCTCTCCAAGTCCGCCGTCAACCACCGACTACGACGTCTGCAACAGATCGCGCAGACCAACGGCGACGTCCACTCGAACAGCCCGCAGCGCCGCTCCGCCTAAGCGCCGCGCCGGAGCCCGTATAGGTGCGTTTTGCGCAAAAAGCGCCTATCAGTGCGGTCGGATGCACACGCTTTGCGCAAAACGAGTCGAATCCCGCGGCGGGGTTGGCTAGTCCCAAGACCCGCTCCGCCTAACATTTAGCTCGTTCCCAGCCTCTCCAGACACTAGGAGCGCGCCCCCATGGCACTCAAGGTAGGCATCAACGGCTTCGGCCGCATCGGCCGCAACATCTATCGCGCCGCCTGGGACCTGAAGCCGGACTTCGAGATCGTCGCCGTCAACGACATCGGCGACGCCAAGACCTTCGCCCATCTCCTGAAGCACGACACGGCCCTCGGCACCTTCGCCCCCGCGGTCCACGCCGAGGGCGACGCGATCAAGGTCGACGGCCACAACGTCAAGTTCATGACTCAGAGGGACCCGGCCGAACTGCCGTGGAAGGACCTAGGTGTCGAGCTGGTGGTCGAGTCGACGGGACTGTTCACCGACGCCAACAAAGCCCGGGTGCACATCGACCGGGGCGGCGCCAAGAAGGTGATCATCTCCGCGCCCGCGACGAACCAGGACTACACCTTCGTGATGGGCGTCAACCACAAGGGTTACGACCCGAAAAAGCACAACGTCGTCTCCAACGCCAGCTGCACGACCAACTGCTTCGTGCCCCTCGCCAAGGTCCTCCACGACTCGTTCGGAATCGAGCGCGGGATGATGACCACGATCCACGCCTACACCGCCGACCAGCGACTGCAGGATCTCCCGCACAAAGACCTACGCCGCGCGCGTGCGGCTGCCGACAACATCATCCCGACGTCGACCGGGGCCAACCGCGCCGTGGCCGAGGTCATTCCCGAGCTTGCGGGAAAATTCGCAGGGATCTCGTTCCGCGTCCCCATCCTCGACGTTTCCGTCGTCGATCTCACCGCCCAGCTCGGCAAAGCGACGACCGCCGAAGACATCAACGCGGCTTTCGAGGAGGCGGCAAGCGGCGAGCTGCGCGGCATCCTGGCGGTGAGCCACGAAGAGCTCGTGTCGTCCGACTTCAAGAACGACCCTCACTCCTCGATCGTCGATGCGCCTTCGACTGCCGTCCTGGCGGGTGATTGGGCGAAGGTGGTCAGCTGGTACGACAACGAGTGGGGCTTCAGCTGCCGCATGGTCGAGCTCATCTCGTACATGGCCGACCGACTCTGAAAGCTTCGATCACATCGGTCGATGTCGCGGGCAAGCGCGTGCTGGTCCGCGAAGACCTCAATGTCCCGATGGCGAACGGCGCCATGTCCGACGACACGCGCGTACGCGCCGCCGCGCCGACCCTCCAGCATCTCGCCCAGCGCGGAGCGAAGGTCGTCGTCATGTCGCACCTGGGGCGGCCCAAGGACAGGGAGCCCGAACTTTCGCTGAAATCGATCGCGCCCGACCTCGGCCGCCGCGTAGGCCGCGACGTGCAGTTCGCGGTCGATTGCGTCGGTGAGGCTGCCACCAAAGCGGTCGAACGGCTGCAGCCGGGGCAGGTCCTGCTTCTCGAGAACGTGCGTTACCACAAGGAAGACGAGGCCAACGACGCGGGCTTCGCGCGCGAGCTCGCCTCGCTCGGAGACCTTTTCGTCAACGACGCATTCGCCGCCTCGCATCGCGCGCATGCTTCCGTCGTGGGAGTGGCCGCGTACCTGCCGGCGTACGCCGGGGAGTTGATGGAGGCCGAGCTCGATGCGCTGCACCGGGCGCTGGACAACCCGCGCCGGCCGATGGTCGCGGTCGTGGGCGGGGCCAAGGTTTCGACCAAGGTGGGCGTGCTGCTGAACCTCTTGAAGAAGGTCGACTCGCTGCTGATCGGCGGCGCCATGGCCAACACGTTCTTCAAGGCGCGGGGCTGGCCGACGGGCGCAGGGCTGGTCGAAGACACCGCGCTCGATGAGGCGCGGAAGGTCGAGGAAGCCGGCGGCGACAAGCTGGTGCTGCCGGTCGACCTCGTCTGCGCCCGCAAGATGGAGTCAGGCCAGCCGCTGCGAGTGATGGAAGCCGAGAACGTCGAGCCGGGCTGGATGGCGCTCGACATCGGTCCGAGGTCTGTCCGAATGTTCGCCGACAAGCTCCGCGGCGCGGGCACGGTGATCTGGAACGGACCCGTGGGCGTGGCCGAGATCAAAGATTTCGCCGACGGCACACGGAAGGTGGGTGAGGCGATCGCCGCATCGGGCGGATACACGCTGGTCGGCGGGGGCGACACGATCGCGGCCGTCGAATCGCTCGGCCTGGCCCATCGTTACTCCCACATCTCGACGGGCGGCGGCGCGACGCTGGAATACCTCGAGGGCAAAGAGCTGCCCGGCATCGCGATCCTGAAAGAAGCTTGAGCACGCGCCCGCCGGGGATGCCGCTGCTCGCGGCCAACTGGAAGATGAACCCAGGCAACGTCGACGACGCGCTCGACCTGGTGCGCGGCGTGCTCGCCGTCGCGCGCGGGCATGCCGACAAGATCGAGGTCGTCATCGCGCCGCCGTTCCCCTGGCTCCTCGGAGTGTCCGAGGTGCTGGACGGGTCGGGGGTGAAGCTCGGGGCGCAGGACTGCTTCTGGGAGATGTCGGGCGCCTACACGGGCGAGGTCTCGCCGGCGATGCTGAAAGGCCTGTGCCAGTGGGTGATCATCGGTCACTCCGAGCGGCGTCTTTACCTGGGGGAGACAGACGAGATGGTGGCCAAGAAGACCGCGGCCGCCCTGTCGAGCGAGCTCGGCGTGATCATGTGCGTGGGCGAGCTAGCCGACCACTACGACGCCGGCACGTCCGACGAGGTCGTCGGAGCGCAGGTGAAGGCCGGTCTGGCGCTCCTGTCGGCGGATGATTCGGCTCGTCTCGTCATCGCGTACGAGCCGGTCTGGGCGATCGGCACGGGACGCAACGCCGACCCGGAGCACGCGTACAACACGATGCGCCTCATACGCAAGATCGTCGGCGAGATGATCGGCGCCGGAGCGGCGCGCAAGGTGCGCATCCTCTACGGAGGGAGCGTCAAGTCGGACAACGTTCAGCAGTACGTCGAGCTGCCCTTCTGCGATGGAGTGCTGGTCGGTGGAGCGAGCCTCGACCCGGAGGAGTTCGCGGGAATCGTCAAGGTGACGGCAGAGGTCTATGGCCAGCGGTAGGAATCCGGGCACTCTCGTGCTCCTGCGGCACGGCGAGAGCACGTGGAACCTGGAGAACCTCTTTACCGGGTGGACGGATGTGCCGCTGAGCGAGCGTGGCGTCGAGGAGGCGAAGGAGGCGGGCCGGCTGATGAAGGCCGCAGGCCTTCGCCCCAGCGTGGTGCACGAGTCGCTTCTTCTGCGGGCGATCCAGACCACGCAGCTTGCGCTGGCCGAGATGGAGCTCTCGTGGATTCCGGTCAAGCGCAGCTGGCGTCTGAACGAGCGCCACTACGGCGCGCTGCAGGGCTTGAACAAACAGCAGACCGCGGAGAAGTACGGGGAGGAAAAGGTCAGGGTCTGGAGGAGGAGCTACGGCGTGCGCCCGCCGGACCTCCAGCCATCGGACCAGCGTCATCCGTCTCACGACCCTCGCTACGCGACCCTTCCGCCCGAGCTGCTGCCGTCCGCGGAATGCCTGAAAGACGTCGTCGAGCGGATGCTGCCGTACTGGTACGACGCAATCGTGCCGGACCTGTGGCTACGGCCCTGCGTGCTCGTGTCGGCCCACGGCAACAGCCTCCGCGCCCTGGTCAAGCACCTCGACGGCCTGAGCGACGAGGAGGTGGTCGAGCTCAACATCCCGACTGGCGTCCCCCGCGTCTACGAGCTCGACGCCGACCTAGGGCCCAGGTCGTGGAAGTACCTCGGCGATGCCGCGGACGTCGAGCGGCGGGCAAGCGAGGTCAAGGCCCAGGCTTCCTCGAGGTCGAAATCCTCGACAACCTAGACTGGTTGCAGTAACTCAGAATCAATTCAAGAAAGGGGGGTTCCCGCAACATGGCTTTTGAGCTGCCGCCTCTTCCTTACGCGTTCGATGCCCTCGAGCCGCACATCGACGCGACGACCATGCAGATCCACCATGACAAACACCACGCGGCCTACGTCGCCAATGCGAACAAGGCCCTCGAAGGTCACCCCGAGCTGGCTTCGAAGTCCGTGGAGGACATCCTCTGGAGCATCAACGAGCTGCCCGACGACATACGCACCGTGCTTCGCAACAACGCCGGTGGTCACTCGAACCACTCGATCTTCTGGACGATCATGACTCCCGGAGGCGGCGGCAACCCCAATGGCCGCGTCGCCGACGCGCTGAAGAGCACGTTCGGGGGCTACGACCAGTTCAAGGAGCAGCTCAGCAAGGCCGCAGTCGGCCAGTTCGGGAGCGGCTGGGCGTGGCTCGTCGTGGACAAGGCGGGCAAGCTGCTCATTAAGGGTTATCCGAACCAGGACAGCCCCTACATGGAAGGCCTCACGCCGATCTTCGGCGTCGACGTTTGGGAGCACGCCTACTACCTGAAGTATCAGAACCGTCGCGCCGACTACGTGACCGCGTGGTTCAACACCCTGAACTGGGACGCGATCAACGCCCGATTTGGCTCGGTCTGGGCTTAGTAGGCCACTTGGTAAAATCTCTCGGTCCCATGCCTTTCCTTGGTTCGTTGTCCATGGCGAAGCTCCAGAACGCGCTGGTCATCGCGGAGGCCGTGCTTGCCGTGCTCCTGATGGCCGGCGTGCTCATCCAGACGCCCAAGGCATCTGGGCTGGGAGGCACGATCGGCGGGGGTGACTCCGGGCTTGGCGGCGGCTATCGCACGCGCCGCGGCCTCGAACGCCAGATCTACTGGACCACCTGGGTCTTGGTCGTCGCTTTCCTCGTCTGCTCCGTAGCCAACGTTTGGGTGACAACGCATCTTCGCTAGGTTCCTAGTCGCCGCGATGGCGGCGGTCCTGGCGCTGGCCGCATGCCAGCCCGTCGCCACGGTGCCCAAGCCGGCGCGAGGCGGCACCGCGATCGAGGCCCTCGTCGGTCAGGCGTCAGTGCTCAACCCACTCTTCGAGACCAACGAGACCACGCGGGACGTCAACAACCTCATCTACCAAGGACTGACCACCATCGACTCCCACCAGAGCGTGGTGGGCCAGCTGGCGTCGGGCTGGAGCATCTCGCCCGACCACCTCACGTACACGTTCGACATCCGCAGCGACGTGAAGTGGGCGGATGGAGAGCAATTCGGCGTCGACGACGTGCTCTTCAGCTTCCACGTCCTGCAGGACCTCGAGTATCAACAGCCCGGCGCCGAAGATTGGCGCCAGCTTGGAATCGCGGCCGGCGGTCCCGGTCAGGTCGTATTCGCTTTGCGGGCGCCGGACGCGTCGTTCCCGCTGTCGCTCCGGATCGGGATCATCCCCAAACACATCTTCAACGGCATGGCGCCGGCGCAGATCTCGGACAGCCCTTACAGCGGCATCAAGGCTTTCGGCACCGGTCCGTTCAAGGTCGCCTCGATCAACCAGCTGGGGATCACGCTCGACCGGAATCCATACGCCTCGCCGCAGCCGTACCTCGACCACCTCGTCCTGCGCACGTATCCCGCGTCGGATCCTCAGGCCGCGATTCGTGCGGTGCTCAACGGCGCGGCCGACCTGGTCGGCGGGATTCAGCCGCAGGAGGTCGACACGTTGATGAGCCGCACCGACCTGACGGTGCAGGAGGCGCGCCTGTTCACCAACTCCTTCGTCACGTTCAACGTCGAAGGAGACGGCAAGGCGTTCTTCAGCGACCCCAAGGTCCGGCTCGCGTTGGTGCAGGCAATCGACCGCCAAAAAGTCGTGAGCGACGTGTTTTCCGGGCGGGCGGACGTGGACCCGAGCCCGATTCCGACCGCCGACTGGGCGTACTCGTCGGCTGCGGCCTCGCTACATCCCTACGACCCCGTCGCGGCGGCATCCGAGCTCGATACCGCCGGGTGGGTCCTGGATCCGGGGGCGAAGGTGCGGGCCAAGAAGGGCGTCGAATTCAAGGTCGCCCTGGTGGCGGCGGAGTCGTATCCCAACGTCGAGATCGCCAACGCGATCTCATCCCAGCTCGCCAGCCTTGGCATCGAGGTCGACGTCAAGCCTCTCCCTGCATCCAAGCTGCTGCAGGACTACCTGCTGCCGCACAACTACGCGATGGCCTTGATCTCGATCGACGTCGGCCCTGACCCGGACCAGTATTCGCTGTGGCACTCGGGCAGCGACCCGGGGTCGCTCAACTTCGCTTACTCCCGCGGTTGGGGATTGATCGACAAGGATCTGGAGGACGGGCGCGCGGCCGTCGACCCGCCGGAGCGGCTGGCGGCTTACATCGACTTCCAGATGCTCATGGCTGATGCGGCGCCGGCGATCTTTCTCTACGAGGGCCGGTACGAGTACGCGGTTTCGCAACGCGTGCACGGTGTGCACATGAACTCGGCGATCGAGCCGTTCGACCGCTTCCAGTACGCCAGCGGCTGGTATGTCAACACCACGGGGTAGCATGTCGTGGACCTGGGACTGACGGGCCGCCGCGCTCTGGTGACTGCCGCGAGCAAGGGGCTGGGCCGCGCTTGCGCCGAGGCTTTGATCGGCGAGGGCGCGAAGGTGTTCATCTCTTCACGCAGTCCTGAGGCGACCGCTCGCCAGATCAACGCGGCGGGCTGGTTGGCGGCAGACGTAACGGTCGCGGAGGACACCGACCGACTTGTGGTCACAATCGTGGAGGAGCTCGGCGGCCTCGACATCCTGGTCGTGAACGCGGGAGGACCTCCGCCAGGCACGTTTCAGTCGACACCTCTCGAAGCGTGGGAGGCCAGCTTCGACCTGACTCTCATGAGCGCGGTCCGCCTGGTCAAGGCGGCCCTGCCACATCTCCAAAGATCCGACCAGGGACGCATCGTGTTCATCACTTCGATCTCGGTGCGCCAGCCGCTGCCGAACCTCGTGATCTCGAACGCACTCCGCGGCGGCGTGACGGGCCTCGCCAAGACGCTCTCGCGGGAGCTCGCGTCCGACCGCATCACGGTCAACTGCCTGGGGCCGGACGCGATCCTCACCGACCGCATCCGTCAGCTGGCCGGCAGTGAAGAAGGCGTCAGGGCCATGGCGGAGCGCGCGCCCATGAAGAGGCTTGGCGACCCGTCCGAGTTTGGCGCGGCGTGCGCGTTCCTCTGCTCGCGCCAAGCGGGGTACATCACGGGCCAGACTCTCGGCATCGACGGCGGTTCGCTTCTGGGCGTGCACTAGGGCGGCCGGGCAAGAGCTCTCTGCACGAGATCGACGACACCTGAGGGGTTTCCGATCACATCACCGGCGGTGAAGCGAAGAACCCGATGGCCGGCAAGGTACAGCCTGTTCTGGCGCCGGTTGTCGCTCACCAGTCGATCTCGGTGCGTTGAGCCGTCGTACTCAATCACAAGCCGATGGAGCGGGTAATAGAGGTCAGGTCGCGCGATGAACGTGCCGAACTCATCGCGAAGGGTTGGTTGCACCCAGGGCTTTGGGAGTCCCGCGAGCTCCAGCAGTAGTCGGAGCCGGGTCTCCATGGGGCTCTCGGACGCCGGCTCGGCCAGCTCGAGCGCATGTCGCAGCTGAGCCACCCCGCGTCGGCGCGGGTTAGTGTGCACTCCACGACAACGGCGCGAGTCACCAGGCGCCGATGTAGTGGTGCGTCGAGGACCGCGACGGCCTCGACAAACAGAAGGCTTCGTGCCAGATCGACCACGGTCTGAATACGCGAGGTTACTGGAAGGCCGCGGGCGACCGACCGCTCGAAGTGCACGCTGCGACGGACTCTGAAGCCCGCGCGACGCGTCACCTTGGAAGCGGTGGGAACTGTGACTTCTATTGCCTTATCTGGAGCGAGGTCTAGGCCATGAAGCCATGCCGCGGTTCGTCCAGAGAAGGCGGCGCCCTCCGGGAGGCGATGCAACGCGCGGCGCAGACGCTCCGCTGTCAGACCATGCATGGAACTTCATGTTCGAAGTCGTTGGACCTCAGGTAAACCCAGCCCGTTAACGCCGAGAGTGCAATTTGGGGCTCTTTGGAGCTATTTGATGCCCGCTAGTTGCACTCTCGTCCTCCGTTACGATTCGAACCCATGGCGAAAACAACCTCGATTCGTTTCGCTGAGCGCATGTCGCGCCTCGGCACCGAAGGCGCATTCGAGGTGCTCGCGCGGGCCCGCAAGCTCGAGGCCGAGGGCAAGCGCATCGTCCACCTCGAGATCGGCGAGCCCGACTTCGCGACCCCCGACAACATCGTCGAGGCCGCGATCGGCGCCATCAACGAGGGCTACACCCATTACACGCCCGCGAGCGGCATCCGCGAAGCCCGCGAGGCCGTCGCCGAATTCGTCGCGCGCACGCTGCACACCGATGTCGACTGGAACGAAGTCGTGCTCGTGCCCGGATCGAAGAACGTCCTGCTCTTCACTCTGCTGGCGTGCATCGAGCCGGGCGACGAAGTGATCCTTCCCGATCCCGGCTACCCCGCATACGCGTCGCAGGTCAACTTCATCGGCGCGGTGCCGAAGACCGTGACGCTCCGCGAGGACAAGAACTTCCGCATGGACCTCGATGAGCTCGAATCGCTAGTCACACCGAAGACGCGAATGCTGATCATCAACACGCCCCAGAACCCGACGGGTGGCGTGCTCACGGAAGAAGACGTCGACTTCGTTTGCGACCTCGCCCATAAGCACGACCTGCTCCTCGTGTCGGACGAGATCTACAGCCAGCTCGTGTACGGCTTCAAGCACACGTCGCCGCTCTCGCGGCCCGGCATGCGCGAGAGGACGGTGCTCATGGACGGGCTTTCCAAGTCCTACGCCATGACCGGGTGGCGTCTTGGCTACGCGGTCGCGCCCAGAGAGCTCGCCGCCAAGCTCGACACGCTGATGATCAACTCGTCCTCCTGCGCCGCGGCCTTCACGCAGATCGCGGCCATTGAGGCGCTGGAGTCACCGGAGTCGGAGCACGCCGTCCACCGCATGGTCAAGGTCTTCGAACACCGACGTGACCTGGTGGTCGACGGCATCAACGCCATTCCAGGCATGCGCTGCACGCGGCCGCAGGGCGCGTTCTACGCGTTCCCCAACATCGAAGGTACCGGCTTTGACGAGCACGAGCTCGCCGCTCGCCTGCTCAACGAGGCGGGGGTGGCGGTGCTGCCGGGCACGGCCTTCGGTGCTGCGGGCAAGGGCTTCATCCGTCTCGCGTATACGCAGTCGGAGGACGAGCTCAAGCTCGGCCTCGACCGCATCAAGGAGTTCGTCGTCGCCAACAAGCCGTAGGTAAAGAAAAAGGGCCGGATCCCCCGATCCGGCCCTCGACCCCCGAAGCGCGTAGAGGCGCGCTGGGAGTATTAGTCGTCCTTTCCGGTACTGGTGCCTTCCTGTTCGTGCTCGCCTGAGCTGGTCGACTGGGTCGTCCGGGCGCCGTCGTCGTTGTCGCCCTGCTCGTCGTTGTCGCCCTGCTCGTTGTCGTTGTCGGCCGCCTCAGTTGGTTCGGCCGTGGCCTCCGGAGTCTCAGATGCCTCGGGCGATTCAGACGGCTCCGGCGTTTCGGTCCGGGCGCCTGTCGCTTCGTCGCCCTGTACGGCGCTGTGGACGCCGACCAGGCTGGTCAGGGACAAACCGGTGTGGGCGGACGCGCCCACTGCGGCGACCAGCAGTGCCCCCGCGGCCGCGCCGACGATCAGTACGACTGGTCTTTTCATGTCCCTAGAACGCCGGAGCGGCCGAAAGTAGGAAGACCGTCTTTCAGTGATCGCCGGGACTTGGCGTGGCGGTTTCGTTCGAGTGGTCGCCCGAGGGCTCGGGCGATTCGGCCGGGCCCGGACTTTCGGCCGGTTCGGGCCGCTCGGTCGGTTCGGGCGATTCCTGGTGTGCCGCCGGCGCCTGCTCTTCTGTGTGCGACTGCGCCGGCGCCGGTGACTCCTCGTAGTTCGGGCTCGGCGACGGCGGGTTGATCACTGTCTGGACGCGCTGCGACCAGACCACCGGGTTGGGGCTCCCTGTCGCCGCAACCGCCGAAAGGGCGAGGATGCCGGTGATCGCCACCGCGAGCGCCACCGGGGCCAATCGCCATGTTCGGAAAGACCAGCCCGATGCCAGGTAGCGGGGCGGCGTGGCGGGCGGCCGGATGCGATCGAGCTCGGCACGCAGCCGAGCCTTCAGCCCTGAATCGAGCTCACCGGGATCAGTGTTTCGCATAGGACCCACGCTTATCTGAGAACGCTGAATCCGCCCCAAGTGAGAAGTCCGGGTCGAGGATTCGTCGGAGTCGCTCGGCCGCCTGGCTCAGCCGCGTGCCGACCGTTCGCTCCGAAACACCGACCGCGGCCGCGATCTCGCGAATCGTGTAGCCGTGGTAGTAGCGGAGCACTATGGCCGCCGCCAGCTTGGGCGGCAGCGATCGAAGCGCGTCCAGCAACTCCGACCGGGTCGCTTGCTCCGCAGGATCCGGGTCATGGTGCGGGCGGCCAAGCCGCCTCAGGACCTCACCGACTGATCGGAGCTTGGCGGTGCGGCGATAGGAGATCGCACGGTTGACCGCGATCCGGTGCACCCACGCCTCGGCCGGGGCGTCGGGCCGCCACTTTTTCCAGGCTCGGAAGGCACGGACGAAAGCGTCCTGGGCGCAATCTTCGGCGGCCGCCGGGTCGCCGAGGAGCGCCGACAGCGTCCGGTACACACGCGGGTAGGCCACCTGGTAGAGGCGGTCGAAATCCTCCCGCGAGCCCGGCCGGTAGTCGTCCGGCATTCGGAGGTGAATAACGTTTTAGGCTACAGAGTCATGCCGATCGTTTGGACACAGGATCCCGCCGCCAACGAGCTGCTCGAGACAGATCCGCTGGCGTTGCTGATCGGGATGGTTCTCGACCAGCAGGTGAAGATGGAGAAGGCGTTCGGCGGACCATACGAGCTCAAGCGTCGCCTCGGCAGGCTCGATGCGCGCGAGATCGCCGCGATGGACCCCGAGCGACTGGACAGGGTCTTTCGGGAACGGCCTGCACTGCACCGTTTTCCCGGCAACATGGCCCGGCGCGTGCAGGCGATGGCCGCCACGGTGGTCAAGGACTACGGCGGCGACGCCGGGTCTATCTGGCGCGACGCGCGGACTGGCGACGAGCTGGCGGCGCGCATCTCATCGCTTCCGGGTTTCGGCGAGATGAAGACCAAGATCATGGTCTCGATCCTGGCAAAGAAGTTCGGGGTCAAGCCGCCGGGATGGGAGAAGCACGCCGCGTCGTGGCACTCGGTCGCCGACGTCGATTCCGACGAGACGATGGCGCAGGCGCGGGCGGTGAAACGAGAGATGAAGGCGGAAAAAACCAAGTCCTAGGTTTCTGATAACGTTTGCGCTCCGGCCCAACCGTAGAGAGCTGGGCGGAAAGAAAGAGAAAAGATGAGATGAGAGACGCCACTCCCTCACGCGATGAAGCGCGCGCCCTGAATACAAAGCACGCCCTCATCCCGGTGTACCGCGAAGTCCTGGCCGACATGCTCACGCCTGTCCGCGCCTACTCGCTGCTGTGTCCGGCCGGTGAGCCCGGTTTCCTGCTGGAGAGCGTGGAAGGCGGTGAGAGGCTGGCCCGCTACTCGTTTATCGGCGTGCAGGCACGCCCCCTCGAGCTCGGCGACGGCAATCCGCTGGATGCGCTTGCGTCGGTCGCCGGCGAAGAGACCGCGCCTGTCAAAGGCGTGCCGCGATTCCATGGCGGCGCCGTCGGCTACCTCGGCTACGAGACCGCTCGCCACTTCGAAAAGCTGCCCGTCGCGAAGGGAGCGCCGCCGCCGATGCCGGAGAGCTCCTTTGTGCGCGCGGAAGATCTCGCCGTCTTCGACCACGTGACCCGCCGCCTGCAGCTCCTCACCATCTACCGCCCCGACCGCGAGGACTACGACGACGCGGTCAAGCGCATCGACGACATGGAGCTTCGACTCGCGAACGAGCACGTGAGCGTTTCGGAACACGGCGCGGATGGCGCGAAGTGGCAGTCGAACGTCACGCAGGGCCAGTACCACGCGATGGTCGATGCCGCGCGCGAGCACATCCTCGGTGGCGACGCATTCCAGGTGGTCGTCTCGCAGCGATTTCACAAACCGCTCGGGGCGGCGCCGTTCGACGTCTACCGCTGCCTGCGCGCCATCAACCCGTCGCCCTACATGTTCTTTTTGGCGCTTGGCGGCAACCGACACGTTGTCGGCACATCGCCTGAGAAGCTCGTCCAGGTAGAGGGCAGGCGCGTGGAGACCCGTCCGCTGGCCGGAACCCGGCGACGGGGCGCCGATCCGGCCGAGGACAAACGCCTGGAGAAGGAGCTCCTCAGCGACCTCAAGGAGAGAGCCGAGCACGTGATGCTCGTCGACCTCGGCCGCAACGACGTCGGCCGTGTGGCCACGCCCGGCACTGTCAGCGTCGACCGGCTCATGGAGGTCGAGCGCTACTCGCACGTAATGCACATCTCGTCGACGGTCAGCGGCCAGCTCCGCGAGGGCAAGACGTCGCTGGACGCACTTCGCGCCGCATTTCCGGCCGGCACCGTCTCGGGAGCGCCCAAGATCCGCGCCATGGAGGTGATCGCCGACCTTGAGCCCGATCAGCGCGGCGTGTATGCCGGATCCGCGGGCTACGTCAGCTTCGGCGGCAATCTGGACATGGCCATCACGTTGCGGACGGTCGTGGTGGCGGACGGCATCGCTTACGTCCAGGCAGGCGCGGGCGTGGTTGCGGACTCGCGGCCCGAGCGCGAGTACGAGGAGACCCTCGAGAAGGCGGGCGCGATGTTCAAAGCAATCGAGATGGCCGAGGCGATGTGATGGCAGCAATCGCCATGATCGACAACTACGACTCGTTCACATACAACCTCGTCCAGTACATGGCCGAGCTCGGTGCTGAGCCACAGGTGTTTCGCAACGACGAGGTAACCGTCGACGAGCTCAGGAGCTTTGACGGCATCGTCATCTCGCCGGGACCAGGCACGCCGGATGACGCGGGCGTTTCCAATGACGCGATTCGCGCGCTCAGCGGCAACGTCCCGATCCTCGGCGTCTGCCTCGGTCACCAGTGCATCGGCCAGGTCTTTGGCGGAGAGGTGGTGCGCAACGAGCCGGCCCACGGCAAGACCTCGTGGATCCACCATGACAACTCGGGGGTGCTGGCCGGCGTGAGCGAACCATTCGAGGCGACGCGCTACCACTCGCTCATCGTCAAGCGATCGAGCATGCCTTCAGACCTGGTGGTGACGGCGTGGACCCACGACGGCGTGGTGATGGGCCTGCGACACGCCAAGCATCCAACCTACGGCGTGCAGTTCCACCCGGAATCGGTGCTGACCAAGGAAGGCAAGAAGATCCTCGGCAATTTCGTGCGCCGCGCGGCCAAGGTGTATGCATGATCGAGCAGCTCGCCAGGCTCGTGAAGAGACAGGACCTCACCGAGTACGAGGCCGCGGCGGCGTTCGAGGTCATCATCCGCGGCGACGCCACGCCTTCGCAGATCGCGGGGTTTCTCGTCGCCCTGCGCATGAAGGGCGAGACCGCAGAGGAGATCGCCGGTTTCGCGCGCGCCGCGCGTGCCATGGCGACGCCGATCGAGGTCGACGGCGCGCTGCTCGACACCTGTGGCACGGGTGGCGACGGCCTGGCGACTTTCAACATCTCGACGCTGTCTGCGATCGTGGCGGCGGCGTCCGGCGCTCGTGTCGCCAAGCACGGCAACCGGGCGGCGTCTTCGTTGTGCGGCTCCGCCGACGTGCTCGAGCAGCTCGGGGTGAAGATCGATCTCGCCCCGGAAGGCGTGGCGCGCTGCATCAACGAAGCGGGGATCGGCTTCATGTTCGCGCCGGTCTTTCATCCATCGTTCCGTTTTGCCGCCGCGACCCGCAAAGAGCTCGGCATGCGCACGGTCTTCAACGTGCTCGGCCCGCTGTGCAACCCCGCCGGCGCCAGGTACCAGGCCCTCGGCGTCGCCGACGGTTCGATGGCGGCGAAGATGGCCGACGTCCTGAAGCTG
>DASYZS010000098.1:0-10629 GCA_035945895.1 Candidatus Dormiibacterota bacterium
ACGGGGGTGTGCCGCAATGGCGACGATGATCATCGAAGGCGACCGGACCAAGGCCGCGTCCGGCAAGACGTACGAGGTCCGCAACCCGGCCACCGGTGAGGTCGTCGACGAGGTCCCGGCCGGAGGGCCGGAGGACGTAGAGCGCGCCGCGCAGGCGGCGGCCAGGGCATTCGCCACGTGGTCGAAGCTGCCGTCGAACCAGCGCCGCGAGATTCTGCACAAGGCCTCGCAGCACATGCTGTCCAAGGTCGAAGAGATTTCCAAGATCCTCACCGAGGAACAAGGCAAGACCCTGCTCGAATCACGACTCGAGGCGCGTCGCTTCGGCGAGAACATCGGTTGGTTCGCTGACCTGGCCGACAAGGTCCATGGCCAGTACGTGCGTCTTCCTGACCTCACCACTTACGGGCTCGTGGTCCGCAAGCCGATCGGCGTCTGCGGCGCGATCGTGCCCTGGAACTTCCCGCTCACCCTCGCCGCCAACAAGGTCGCGCCCGCGATCGCCGCGGGCAACACGGTGGTCTTGAAACCGGCCAGCACCACGCCGCTGGCGACGCTTGCGTGCATCGAAGCCTTGATCGAAGGCGGACTTCCTGAGGGCGTGGTCAACGTCGTGATCGGTCAGGCGACGGGTGAGGCGATCGTCGGGCATCCCCTGATTCGCAAGGTGGCGCTCACCGGATCCACCCCGACCGGAAAGAAGGTCATGGCGAAAGCCGCCGAGACCTTGAAGAAGGTGACGCTCGAGCTCGGCGGGAGCGACCCGTGCATCGTCCTCGACGACGCGGACCTGGAAGGTGCGGCTCGCGCGATCTCCGTCGGGCGTTTCTTCAACTGCGGCCAGCAGTGCCTGTCGACCAAGCGGCTCTATGTGCAGGAAGGCGCTTACGACGGGCTAATGGAAAAGCTCATCGCGCGGGCGGCCAAGCTCAAGCCCGGCAACGGGCTCGACAAGGACTCGCGCATGGGTCCGATGCATACGGAGACGCAGCGGACCGAGGTCGAGGCCCAGATCAAAGACGCGGTCGACCGCGGCGCGAAAGTCCTGTTCGGCGGCGGCAGGCCCAAGGGGTCGGAGTACGAGAAGGGCTGGTTCATCGAGCCGACCATCCTGACCGACGTGCCCGACGGCGCGCGGATGTGGAAGGAAGAGGTCTTTGGTCCCGCGCTTCCGGTGCGGAAGGTCAAGGATCTCGACGAGGCGCTGCAGCTGGCCAATGACTCGCAATATGGGCTCGGCTCTTCGATCTGGACGGCCAGCATGGCGTCGGCGCACCGCGCCGTGCTGGAGCTGGAGGCGGGCTACACCTGGGTCAACGCTCTCGTGGTTGCGCACGACGAGCTGCCGTTCGGCGGCACCAAGCAGTCGGGCTTTGGCAAGGAGCACGGGATCGAAGCCTTCCTGCAGTACACGGAGGAGAAGTCCGTCGTCTACGGCGGAGTCTGAAGTCGGCATGAGAGCTCCGCTGGTCGTGATCGGCGTCCTGGTCCTACTGGTGGGCGCGGTGTTCATGGGGCAGGGGCTGGGCTACATCCCGGGCAGCTTCATGAGCGGCGACATCAAGTGGTTCTGGATCGGCTTAGGGATGGTGGTCGCCGGCCTCGTGCTCGGCGGCGCCGGAGTGGTCGCGGGGCGCCGTCAGTCCAGGGTCTGAAGCGACTGCCAGGCCTGCCACAGCGGACGGCGCGGGTTGGTGCAGATCAGGATCGGTGCGCCGTAGTCGTTGGTCACGATCCCTTGTGAGTTCGTCACTGTTGCCACCTGCCGGCAGTCGGTGAACAGCCGGTTTCCTTCGTCGAGGGTGAAGTTGATCAGCACAACCGTCGTTGGGTCCATTCGCGGCGGCGCCCAATACCAGTAGCTGAGGTGCGGGCTGCTCGCCTGGGGAAGCCCCAGCGCGGGTCCGTAGAAGTCGATCGCCGCGGCCTCCTGGTAGTAGTGCGCCAGGACCATCGTGTGCGCACGCTGGTCTGACGGCACGCTGTCGTATGCGTCGGCCGCTTGCTGCGCCAGCTCGGGCCAGCCCACCTCGTCGAGGAACAGTCCGCTGGGCTTGGCAGCGATGGGTAGAACCGCCGCCGCCAGCACGAGGCCGACCG
Source organism: Candidatus Dormiibacterota bacterium (assembly GCA_035945895.1). Taxonomy (GTDB): domain Bacteria; phylum Chloroflexota; class Dormibacteria; order Dormibacterales; family Dormibacteraceae; genus 40CM-4-65-16. The sequence goes on from DASYZS010000098.1 coordinate 2,101, forward strand.
CAACCGCGGGCGTCATGAAGGCGGCGACTCGAATCCGCGACGTCAGCGCCGAATCCAGCCACATCGCGCCCGCCGCGTACAGGAGCGGATAGACCGGCGCCGCGTAGTAGGACTTGCCGCCCATGCCGAAGAAGATGAGCTCGACTGCGATCGCCGAGTAGACCGCAGGTCTGAAGCGTGGGTCCCGGTAGAGCCGCGCCATGCCCAGGACCGCCGGCACCACGAAGATTGGATTGAAGAAGACGAGAACCTGCTGCCACCAATAGGCGAACGGCCCGTCGGTGTGGCCGCGGTGCGACAGCACGTACTGGACGCTGATCCAGTCGTGCGATGCCTGCCACACGAGGTTGGGCAGGAAGACGAGGAGAGCGACGGCCGCACCGACGCAGGGCCAGGGCGACACGAGCATGGCGCGCTGCCTGGTTACCAGCAGCCCAAGCAGGAGCGCGACCGGCAGCGCGACCATCGTGTGCTTCGTCTCGAGGCCGATCCCGATCGCTAGGCCCAGGGCCACCCAGAGGCGCGCATCCCCTATGCGAAGCAGGCGGACAAAGAGAAGCAGCGAGACCGCCCAGGCGAGCTGGTCGAATGTGGCGGTGTGGAACAGCGCGTTCGAGCCGACGAAGATGGGCGAGAGGGTCAGACCTAGCGCGGCAAATGCCTGTGCCCTGGTCGTCGCTCCCAGCTCGCGGGCGATCAGGGCGGTGAGCACGATCAAGACCACGCCCACGAGGTCCGGCAGCAGGCGCATAGCCACGAGTGAGCCGGGCGCGACCGCCTGGATCGCGGCCGCGAGGAGAGGGACGAGGGGCGGGAAGTCCACGTAACCGAAGGCCAGGTGTCGCGATGCGGCTACGAAGTAGAGCTCGTCGCCGTGCCAGCCGTAGCGGCCGAGGAATGGAACGGTGATCGCGAGCTTGATCGCCGCGGCGACGGCGACCCACGGCCAGGGCACTCGGGCGCGCACGCCCGAACGTTAGCCCTTAGCTAGTTTCGGACAAGACTCAGGCCGTTCTCCCGTTGATCCGGTCCCAGTGACCCTGGCACTCCACGCAACGCGTCGCCGCCGGCTGGTATCTCAGCCGGGCTTCGGGGATGCGCCGGCCGCAGCCCTCGCAAGTGCCGTACCTGCCCTCCCGCAGACGCTCGAGCGCTCGTTCGACCTGCTCTCGGTTCTCGTCGAGCAGATGGACCAGGATGTCGTTCGTCTCGCGGTCAGACAGGGCCTGGGCCAGGTCGGTCTCCTCGGGAATCCCAGTGATGACTCCTCCGACGATCTCGTTCAGGGGCCGGTGCAGCCCGGCCTCCTCGCCGCACTGGGCCGCCAGGAGCTCGAGCAGCTTCCGATCGGCTTCCAGCCTCGCCTCCGGAGCGTTTTCCTTCTTCTTCAGTGCTGGCATTGCAAACCCCCCTCCAATCGTGTTACCCGGTGGCGGTCGCGCCCGGTTTCGAGAGCAGAACGCGTGCACTTAGGCGCGTACCCGCCCCCACAATTAGTCGCCTGATGCCGACCCCGCTGCCGATCCCCCCGAAACTACTTGCCGCTGCGGCCATGGCCCTGTTTCTGGCGAGTTGCCAGATCGGGGCTCCCGGCCCGCGGTCGGTGCCTACCGTACCTCAGATCGGCGGTGATCTCAAGTGCGCCTCAGGCGACCACGGATACGAGGACCAGCAGGTGGGTTGGGGGTTCTGCTACCCGAGCACCTGGCGGTACACGGAGAAGATCCAGGCCACCGACAATCCCACCGGGGTCGACCTGACGTTCTCGATCACCTGCTTGAGCGATTGCAAGCCGCAGTGCCCGACACCGGCCGCCGGCCAGCCCCCGCCGGCTTGCGATCCCCAGCCGGGCTTGTTCGGCTTCATGATCGTTTCGACCTACGACCGGGCCGGCGCCGCTGATCTGGGCGCGTGGGTGGCGGCAAAGCTGCCCAAGACGACGAAGGGCGACCCGCTCGACTGGGGCAACGCGATCGAGGCCGCGAGGCTGAGCGACGGACGTCGCGCCGCGCTGACGACGCACAACGTCGTCATCCTCGACGTGCATCCGAGCCTGCTCGACCTCGACGGGGAGATGGCTTCCAGGCTTGGGACCTGGAAGTTCAGTTACTAGCTTGGCCTCCGGAAAAGCGACTGCATCTTGATCGCCAGGCCCATGTCGCCTTTGATCTTGAGCTTGCCCTGCATGAACGCGGCGGTGCCGTCGAGCTTGCCGGTCATGATGTTGACCCAGTCGTGAGAGTCGGCCAGGAGCGTTAGCTTCGGCGGCTCGGGAGCGTCACCCTTGCCGGATTCGGCCTTGCCGTCCGCGATCTTGATCCACCACTTGCCGCCCCCGTCACCGCTCAGGTCGAACTGGACGGTCGCGTTGGTGGAGCCCGCCTTCTCCGGGATGAGAAACTCGGGCATGGCGCCCACTATCTGGTCGGGGGTCATCTGCGCCTCGGACATCGAAACCCTCCCTTTGCTTTCGGTTCTCGTTTGGGTACGTTCGCGTACGGACGGCTGCTGCTCATCTTAGTTTCCTCTCTTACTTTCCTCTCCCAGCGACAATGCCGGGGTGGCTATCGAGATCGCGCTGAGTGAGGTCGCCAGCGGCATCTTCGAGCTCCGCCTGCCGATTCCTTTTGAAGACGGTCTGGTCAACGTCTTCCTCTTCACGGACGGTGACGAGGCCGACCTGCTCGATTGCGGCATGAATTCCGAAGAGTCGGTCGAATCGATTCGCCGCGCCGTGGAGCACGTCGGCGCGCGACGTCTGCGGAAGCTGGTCGTAACTCATATCCACCCGGATCACTACGGTGCGGCCGGCGCGCTCGCGGGCGAGGGTCGCGCCGACCTCTACATGCACCGTCTCGAGGTGCCCCTCGTCAACCCTCGCTACGTGGAGCTCGAGCACCTCGTCGCGGAGGTGCGCCGCTACCTCGTCATCAATGGCGTGCCCGAAGAAGAGGTCGATGTGCTGAGCAACTCTCAGCGCGCGCTCAGCGAGGTAGTGAAACCCGCCGATGCGGCCGTCCAGCTGGACGGCGCGGAGGTCATTCGGATGGGCCGTTGGTCACTACACGTCGAGTGGACGCCAGGTCATTCCCCCGGGCACATCTGCCTCTTCGAGCGAGGATCCGCCCTGCTTTTCGCCGGCGACCACATCTTGCCGGAGCTTTCGCCCAACATCGGCCTGCACCCCCAGAGCACCCCCGATCCGCTCCACGACTACCTGGATGGGCTGCAACGCATGGTGGCGCTTCACCCGGCGCAAGTCTTTCCCGCGCACGGACGTCCGTTCACCACCGTGAGCGAGCGCGTCGTAGCGCTGACGCGGCATCACCGTCGCCGATTCGACCAGGTCCTCGAGATCGTGGATCGCCAGGAGAAGTCTGGCTGGCAGGTCGCGCTCGAGCTGTGGGGTCCGCGCCAGAACCTCTACGAAAAACGCCTGGCGCTGCAGGAAGGACTCGCGCATCTTCAGGCCCTCGCCGTGGAAGGTCGCGTGGAGAAGTCGGTTACGCCGGAGTCTGTGCGGTGGCGAAGGCTTTGATGCCGAGAGGGAGGAGGTCCGCGGGGTAGCACCCGACGCCCACCACGCCTGGACCGGCGTGCGCTCCGACGACCGGACCCAGCGGTTGGATCATCAACGTCTCGCATGCCGGCTCGAGCTCACGCGCCACCCGCTCAGCGTCGTCCTCGGCGTCGGCGTGACCGACGATGACGCACAGGCCTTTGCCTCGATCGACTTCGCGTGTCAGCTCGACCACGCGATTGAGCGCGCGGTCGAATGTGCGCACACGTTCCAGCGGTGTCACGAGTCCATCGCGGATGCAGAGGACAGGCTTGACCTGCAGTACTGAGCCGAGCATCGCGCTCGCGCGTCCGATTCGTCCGCCTCGGCGAAGGAATTCCAGCGTGGCCACTGAAAAATATGTCTGCACCTGGTCGCGCATACCGTTGACGCGTTCGACGATCGTCTCGGGGGTCGCGCCTTGCGACGCCATCTGCGCCGCGGCGAGGGTAATCAGTCCCAGCGACATCGAGACCAGCTGCGAGTCGATGACGTGCACGCGCTTTGGGTCCGTCATGTCCGCGCCCTGCACCGCCGATGCAAATGTCCCGCTCAACTTTTCTGAGATGTGAATCGAAATGACATCGTCGAATTTGGTGAGCAGCTCTGCGTACGCCTCCGCGAAACGCCCCGCGGATGGCTGTGAGGTGGTCGGGTGCGTGGTCGCGTTAGGCAACTTGCGATAGAACTCCGACGGCCTGATGTCGACGCCATCGAGCAGGGAGCGGCCCTCGAAGTTGAGGGTCAGCGGCACGACCGTGATTGACCGCGCCCTCGCGAGTGGGGATGGGAGGTCCGCCGTCGAGTCGGTGACGATGGCGACCCTCATGGCGCCGCCTCTGGCTTCGGGTCGTCCCGCCTGCGGTTGTGCCTGGCCGGAAAGAAGCGCACCTCGATGAATCGCAGCCCAACCAACGTGACGAGTACGAGCACTGTCGCAACGACTCCCGTCACATAGAGGCCAAAACCAATCGCCATCCCGATCGCGGCCGCGGTCCAGATCGATGCGGCTGTCGTGAGTCCCTTGACGTCCTCGCCCTGTCGCAAGATCGCGCCGGCACCGAGAAATCCGATCCCGGTGACGATCCCCGCGGCGATTCGGGTGGGATCGGCAGTCTTTGCGAAAGGAATCAGACCCATGCCGGTGAACAGGCAGGCCCCCGCCGTGACGAGACCCATCGTCCTCAAGCCGGCGGGATAACCCCTGATCTCGCGCTCCAGTCCAAGCGCGAGGCCGACGACGAGGGCGACGAAAACTCGAAGCGCGAGGTCGAGCTCGCCCGAGATCGGCGTGTTGGTCAGCCCCGGCCTGGACGGCCTCCGGGTGCCGCGCCGCCGCCGCCGGGTTCGTCCTTCGCGCCCGGCTCGTCGGGAAGCTCCGGAAGGTCGAGGCTGTTGACGAAATCACGAAAGACCGCCAGCCGCTCTTCGTCCACGACCGTGTTCTCCGCCTTGTCTTTGTCGCCGTCGAGCTCGTCGGCGTCGGGGATGATGCCGGCCGTCTCCATCACCTCTGAGGCGACGAAGATGGGACACTCGGCACGCACCGCGAGCGCGATCGCGTCAGATGGCCGCGCGTCGAAGTCGAGATCTCTGCCGTTCTGCTTCACGTAGAGACGCGCGAAGTACACCTGGTCGGCGAGTCGCGTCACGACGATGCGCTTGATGCTGACGCCAAGGTCTGCAAACACGGTGGACATCAAGTCGTGGGTCAGCGGGCGGCCGACCGAATTGCCGGAGATCTTGGTGGCGATGGCCTGCGCCTCGAAAGAACCTATCCAGATGGGCAGGTAGCGGTCGGCCTCTTTCTCCTTGAGGATGACCAGGTGCTGGGCGGTCGGCATGTGTATGCGAATGCTGTCCACCGACACCTCGATGAGGTTCTTCATCCTCGGTTCCATTCTAGCTTTCGGTCCTCCAGCCTCCTCCTATTTGAACGAGTGAAACCGCGTCTGGGTGACGAACCGGCCGTACGTAACATTTGAGAGTGGCAAAAGGAAGGCGCGGCCGTCTCATCCTGATTGACGCCCACAGCCTCATCTACCGGGCTTTTTTTGCGCTGCCGCCGATGAGCACGTCCGACGGCCGTGTAACCAACGCCGTCTACGGCTTCACGTCGATGCTGGCGATCGTGCTGGCGTCGCGACCAGAGTTCGCCATCGCCGCGTTCGACCTCGGCAAACCCACGTTCCGCTCGCAGGAGTACGAGGAATACAAGGCCGGACGTCGCGCCATGCCGGACGACCTGCGTCCGCAGGTGGAGATGGTTCGCGAGGTCCTCGAGGCGCTCTCCATCCCCATCTATGGCGTCGAGGGATTCGAAGCCGACGACGTGATCGGCACGCTGGCACGCATCGCCGAAGAGCGCGGACACGCCGTCACGATCGTGTCCGGCGACCTCGACTGCCTGCAGCTGGTCACCGAGTCGGTGGAGGCCCTGGTCCCGCGGAGGGGCATCACCGACACCTTCGTCTACGGCCCCGACCAGGTGCGCCAGCGCTACGGCTTCGAGCCGCCTCAGCTCATCGACTTCAAGGCCCTGCGCGGCGATACGTCGGACAACATCCCTGGGGTACCGGGAGTTGGGGACAAGACCGCGGCCAAGCTCGTGCAGGACTACGGCTCCGTCGAGGCCCTGCTGGAGAAGGTCGGGGAGCTGCCCGAGGGGCGCCTCAAGTCGTCGCTCGGGGCGAACGCTGACAAGGTCCGGCTGGGCAAGCGGATGGTGACGATCGTCAGGGACGTGCCGGTCGAGCTCGAGCTGGAGCGCGCGCGGTGGACGCGCTACGACTACGACAGGGCTCGTCGCGTCTTCGACCACCTCGAGTTCCGGCAGCTCCTAAGCCGGTTCCCGCCGCCCGACCAGGTGCCGGTGCAGCCGAGCCTCGCGTTCGAGCCGGCGCCCGGTCCGGCAGGCCTGGAGATCGTCAGCGACCCGGCCCAGGCCGCGGGGATGCTGAACGGCTCACCGGACGTTGGCGTGTTCGCGTTCACTGATGGGGCAGGGCGGGGGGCGCGGATCTCGGGACTTGGCGTTTCCAACGGCGCCAAGACCTTTTACGTCAACCAGCCCGAAGCCATGGACGCGGTGGCAAGCACTCTCTCGGGCCGGCCGATCTCCGGCCACGACGCCAAGGAGACCGAGCTCGCCCTGCGCTCGTTGGGAGGCGGCAAGCGCGAGTGGGCGTTCAGCACGTTCCTCGCCGCCTACCTACTCGGCGCCGGGTCTCGCGACCCGCGGTTGGAAGACCTGGCGCGCGAGTTTCTCAGCGTGGAGCTGACGAGCGTGGAGCAGCTGCTGGGCACCGGACGAGCGGCGCGCAAGCCCTCCGCCGTGCCTGAGGGCGAGGCAGCCGAGTTTGCGGCCCGCAGGGCCGAGGCGATCCTGAACCTGCGACCTCGCCTGGAGGCCGAGATGCGCAACCTCGGCGTCGACTACCTGTTCCACGAAATCGAGCTGCCCCTCGCCGTCGTGCTCGCGGACATGGAGTCCGAGGGGGTCGCGATCGACGTCCCGTATTTGAAGGAGATGCAGGACGAGCTCGGCGCACAGCTCGCCGCGATCGAGTCAGAGGTCGAGCAGGTTGCCGGTCAGAAGTTCAATCTCAACGCTCCCCAGCAGCTCGCCAAGGTGCTGTTCGAGGACCTTCGCCTGCCGGTGGGCAAGCGGACGAGGACCGGCTACTCGACCGACGCCGACACCCTCGAGGCGCTGCGCGACAAGCATCCGATCGTCCCCCTGATCGAGGAGTACAGGCAGCTCTCCAAGCTCAAGTCCACCTACGTCGACTCACTCCCGCAGCTGGTCGATCCCCTGAGCGGCCGCGTGCACACCTCGTTCGGCCAGGCCAGCACCGCCACAGGGCGCCTGGCGTCGTCCAACCCGAACCTCATGAACATCCCGATCCGCACCGAGCTCGGGCAACGCATCCGGCGGGCGTTCAAGGCGGGCCGCCCCGACCACGTGATGGTCTCGGCGGATTACTCGCAGATCGAGCTGCGGATCGCCGCGCACCTCAGCGAAGACCCGAAGCTGCTCGGGGCGTTCGAGGCCGGGCAGGACATCCACACGGCCACGGCTGCCGCGGTCTTCAAGGTGCCGTTCGACGAGGTCACTCCCGACCAGCGCCGGCTCGCCAAGGTCGCGAACTTTGGCTCGATCTACGGCCAGGGGGAGTACGGCCTGTCCCAGCAGCTCAGCATCACGGGCGATGTCGCGCGTGAGTTTCTCGGCCAGTACTGGTCGACGTACGCGCGTCTGCGCGAGTTCCTCGACGACCTGCGACGGAAGGCGCGTGAGGAGGGATTCGTCGTGAGCGCGACGGGCCGGCGGCGCGCGATCCCGGATCTTCGCTCGCCGAATTTTCAGCTGCGCGGCGCGGCTGAGCGCATGGCGATCAACTTTCCGATGCAGTCGCTGGCGGCGGACATCATCAAGATCGCGATGGTGCGGCTGCACCGCGAGATCGAGGCGGACCAGATCGAGGGCCGCATGCTGCTGCAGGTGCATGACGAGCTGCTGTTCGAGGTGCCGCAGGGCGAGGTCGACCGGTTTGCCGAGACGGTGCCGCGGATCATGACCGGCGCGTACGAGCTGGAGACGGGGATCGAGGTCGAGGCCAAGGTCGGACCCAACTGGGCCGACATGCAGAAGCTCGCCGTCGTTCGCGCGTAGCGGTCAGATGCCCGAGCTTCCCGAAGTCGAGACGATCGCGTCCGACCTGCGGCCGCACCTGGTGGGGCGCACCATCGTCAGCTGCGAGCTGCGGTTTCCGACGATCGTCCGCCATCCGGAGCCCGAGCTGTTCACTGACCTGATCGCCGGCCATCGAATCGAATCGGTAGGGCGCCGCGGCAAGTACATCCTCATTGGCTTGCAAGAAGATCGCGTGCTGGTTGTGCATCTAGGCATGACCGGGCAGCTGCGCCTGCTCAAGGCCGACACGCCGATCCCCGACCACACGCACGCG
>DASYZS010000099.1:0-2185 GCA_035945895.1 Candidatus Dormiibacterota bacterium
ATCTCGTCGTGTCCGACGGTCATCTGCGGCGTCACCCGGTCCAGGACCGTCGGACCGAGGAAGAATCCAGGACGCGACATCTCGTGCCGCCCGTCGACCACGAGCTGCGCCCCTTCCTCGACGCCGCGCTCGACGTAGCCCGCCACGCGGTCGCGATGCTCGGCGCGGATGAGCGGTCCCACTTGCACCCCCGGCTCGTCGCCCGGTCCGACGACCAGGTTCGAGGCCGCCTCGGTCAGCGGCCGCAAGAGCTCGTCCGCCGCGCCCCCTACCGCCACCGCGACCGACCCCGCGAGGCAGCGCTCGCCCGCGTTCCCGAACGCCGAGTTGAGGATCGCGGGCACGGCCACGTCGGGATCCGCGTCAGGCATGACGACGATGTGGTTCTTGGCTCCGCCGAGCGCCTGCACTCGCTTCCCGTTCGCGGCGGCTGTCGCGTAGACGTGCCGGGCGACCGGCGCGGAACCGACGAACGAGATCGCGTTCACCTGGGGATGCGCCAGCAGCGCGTTCACGGCGTCGCCGGCGCCGTGGACCACGTTCAGCACCCCTTCTGGGAATCCGGACTCCACGAACAGCTCCGCCAGCCGCACCGCGCCTAGCGGCGTGCGCTCGGACGGTTTGAGGACAAACGTGTTGCCGGCGACGACCGCGAGAGGAAACATCCAGAGCGGGATCATCACCGGGAAGTTGAAAGGAGGAATACCCGCACACACGCCGACCGGATAGCGGTACAGGTCCTGGTCGACCCCGCCCGAGACATCGCGCAGGGTGCGTCCCTGGAGCAGGGTCGGCGCACCGCAGGCAAAATCCACGACCTCGATGCCACGCCGCACCTCGCCGCGCGCCTCCTCAAGCGTCTTGCCGTGATGCCGGGTGGTGATCGCCGCGAGGTCCTCGAAGTGTTCCTCGAGCAGGGCTTTGAAGCGAAACATCAGTCGCACGCGCTCGAGCAGCGCCGTGCGGGACCACGCCTGGTAGGCCTTGACGGCTTGCTGCACCGCCGCATCGACGTCGCGCGCGCCCGACAGCGGCACCTGCTCGATGACCTCGCCGGTGGCGGGGTTGAAAACCGGCAGCGACGCCACGCCGTCCGCCGGGAGGCGCCACTCCGCGCCGATCAGGTTGCGGATCAAGCCCTGGCCCGACTGCGCCAAAGGTTGAGGCCGGTCATCGCCACGGCGACCGGCGGGACCACCCACCACGCGTTGACTCCGCGCGCCACCAACGCGGCGGAGACCAGGAGCGAGCCGATCATCACCACCGCCACGGCAGGGTCGTCACCGACCACGAAGCCATAGAGGAAAAGACCAACGGCCCGCACCGCCTTCAGGACGCTCATGGCGTTGCGGTGCCGAGGACGGCTCGACGCGCGCGTCTTTCGAGCGCGATGTAAGCGACGGCAACGACCCCATAGAACCCGAGCAGCAGCGCGATGTCGAGGTCACTCTGCGGCCAATTCACACCCAGCCCCTCGAGGCTCCAGAAAGTTCCAAAGGACGTCAGGATCGTGCCGACGATCAGTTGCAGGAGGCTGCGGGGGATGCGCCCAACCAGCGGGTGAACCGCCAGGCCGATGCCTCCCACGACCACGATCGCGGCGACCCCGCCGACGATGGCAGGACCTATCTGTCCCGCGCTGGCGCCAAACGACACGACGATGAGCACCACCTCCAACCCTTCGAGCACCACGCCTTTGAAGGCAAGGAGGAACGCGGTCCAGTCCATGCCGGTCGCGGGTACGCCTTCGTCGTCGACCGCTTCCGCCTGAGTCCCGGCCAGCCCGCGCGCCGCGACGCGGACGATACCCTTGCGGTACCACTGCAGGCCGAACAACAGAAGCAGCGAACCGACCACCAGGCGGAGCGGTCCGATGGGAATGGCGGCCAGCGCCGCGCCGACCACGACGACGGTCACCGCGAGCACCCCGAAGCCGGCAAGCGCGCCGATCAGGGTCGAGCGCCAACCGCGCGTGACGCCGACGCCGACGACGATCGTGACCATCTCGATCGCTTCGACTGCCGAGGCCAGAAAGGTCGTGAGGAGGACGACGCCGAGGCCGCTCACTGGTCAGACATTGTGCTGTTTCCCGCGATAGTCCGGACTAACGCGCGTTTTCCGGCTTCAAAAGCGGTGATAGTCCGGACTATCGCGCGTCCCACCTCACGGTCAGGGAGCGCACGTC
>DASYZS010000100.1:0-13311 GCA_035945895.1 Candidatus Dormiibacterota bacterium
CGCGAGTAGACCTGCCACACCCCGCGCATGCGCATGTGCGTGTGCAGAGCTAATCCGTTGTCGAACCGGATCATCAGGTGCTTTCCGACGGGCTGCACGTCGCTGACGGTCGTGCCGGCGAGCCTTCGCAGCCGGTCGGGACGCGCGCTGACGACCCGTTTGCCCTGCAGCGCGCCCCGGAGCTTTTCGGCCGTGCGGAAGATCGTGTCGCCCTCTGGCATCTGCGTTTACGCCATCATGCAACTCCATGCTGGTCGGGGATGTCGAAGTCGGACGCATCGGCCTGGGCACCAACCGCCTCGAGCACACGCTCCAGAACGTCGACTTCATAAGGGCGGCGGTCGGCGCCGGCGTGCAGATGATCGACACGGCGCATCGCTACACCGGCGGTCACAGCGAAGCGACCATCGGCGAGGCGCTTTCTCCCCAACCACCAGGCGTCATCGTCGCCACCAAGGGCGGGATCGGCGGACCTGGGCGCGGCAAGCCTGACGTGCTGCGCGCCGAGATGGAGGAAAGCCTGCGGCGCCTGAGGACCGATGTCATCACCCTCTACTACCTGCACCGCGTCGACCCGGACACTCCCATCGAAGAGAGCCTGGGCGCCATCAAGGAGTACCAGGGCAAAGGCAAGATCCGCCACGTCGGAATCTCCGAGGTCGACATCGAGCAGATCGAACGGGCTCGCAAGGTGCTGCCCATCGCCGCGGTGCAGAACCAGTACAACCTGGCGGAGCGCAAGTACGACGCCGTGGTCGACTACTGCGAAAGCGAGGGGATCGTGTTCGTGCCCTTCTACCCGTTACGCCAGGGACGGAGCGCGACTCTCGACGCCATCGCGCGGCGGCACCACGCGACGCCTGAACAGGTCATGCTGGCCTGGCTGCTGCGCCGCTCGCCCGTGATGCTGCCGATCCCAGGCACGCTGTCCCTCGATCACCTGAAAGACAACCTGGCCGCGCAACAGCTCGAGCTCACGAAGGCAGAGTACGAAGAGCTGCTCTAGACCTCCGTCGCTGCCCAGGCGCGCATCGTGGACAACATCTCGGGAGCCAATCCGAAAGATCGTTCGTCGTCGGCCAGCAGACCCGTCGGGTTGACGAGCAAGGCGTGACCAGTTGGCAAGAGCTGCACTGAGAAGTTCGGCTTGCGCATTGCATTGATGATCTCGAGGCAGACCATGGTCGGCACCGTGCGGTCGTTCACGCCGAGCAGCCACAGCGCCGGGACCCCTATCGCTCGCAGGGCCGGGACCGGGTCGTAACCGCCGCCGGCTCGCCGGACCTCGGCGAGCATCTGGTCCGTCGACTCGGTGGGTGCCGCCCCTCCTCCGTTGGTGAAGCCCGCCCAGAGATCGGTCTGGTCGACGGTGGTCGCGGGGGCCGAAGCCAGAACGGCAAAGGCCGCCTGGCCATTGCGCATGATTGCCAGGGGCACCGTCCAACCGCCCTGGCTGCCGCCATGGAATCCAACCCGGTGCGGATCGATTCCCGGCCACTGCGCCAGGAATCGCAGCGCCGCCGACGCGTCTTCTGCATAACCTTCCAGGACTGCGGCGGTTGGAGCCTCACCCCTCCAACGTTTGTCGTAGGTGAGAACGGCGAGACCCATGCTCGCGTAGATGGCGACCCAGACGTCATAGAAATATCTCTGCCCAGTCTCGGCTCCATGGACGATGACGATGCCAGGGTGCAGACCGCCGGCCATGGGCTCGGTGATGGTTGCGAGAATCTGGCCACCGGCGACAGCGATGGTGACGTCGGTCTGCCGGTATGTCACGCGGTGAAAAGCCCTGTTGTTGACCATTAGCGTGTCGCCATCGAAGAGCAGGTCGGCGAACTTGGGAAGCGGCTCCAGGAATCGCAACCCGATCGTGAAGCGGTCGGGCGAGCCGGTCGCGTAGATCGTCCGGTACGCGCTCGTCCGCATGTCGAAATACCAGCCGAGTCGGGCGATCACGACGATGTTCCCGGATGGGTCGGCATAGCTCCCGTAGTGGGGAACCAGGCTCTCCATCGAAGCGGGAATCGGAGCAGGAGGGGGTGGAGGAGCTGCGGCCTGCGGTCCGCACGCGATCAGACAGGCGACCGCCGGCAACGCCGCCCACCCCTGGCGCACTGCCGTCAGAAGGTATCACGGATTCGTGGCAGTTACAACGGATCCGTGGCAGTTGCGGTACAGTCGCGGCACGCCCACCGACATCTCGATGCTCCACGACTTCTTCGTCACGGCGCAGCGCTTGCGGCGTGTCCTGACTGACGGCTTGCGCGGGAGCGGCATGCGCCCCGACGAGTACGCGGTCTACAGCTTGCTCTTCGAGACAGGCCCGATGACTGCGACCGAGATGGCGGAGGCCCTCGCCATGCCGCTGACCACGGTTCTCGACTACGCCCGGGAGATGACGGAGGCGGGCCACCTCGTCCGGACTTCACATCCATTCGACGGGCGTGCCACCGAGCTGAGCCTCAGCCGCGCGGGTCTTGCCGCGCACAGGCGCGCCAACCGGCATTGGGAGGTGGTGCGAAAGTACATCGAGGACGGGCTCGAGGTTCCGGTCGGCCAGGTCAGGAAGTCCCTGGCGGCGCTGGACGACTCGGCCGGCCGCACGGCCGTGCGGCTCAGGAAGCCTGCAGCACGGCGACGGACCGGGCTCGGGTGAGCACCCTCCGGCCCGCGTCCGCCGGCTCCGAGGGTGGACGCAGCTGGTCGGTGTCGAGGACCAGGCGCCATCCCGGACCGAAATCTTCAGGCAGGTTCCAGTAGACCGGACGCGCCTGGCCGTTGAAGAGCAGCAGAAACGAATCGTCGAGGACATGATTTCCGTGGTCGTCCTGGCCGGGAATCGCCTTGCCGTTGAGGAACACGCCGAGCGAGCGAGCATGGCGCTGCACCCAGTCCTGGTCGCTCATCGGCTTGCCGTCGGGCTTGAACCACGCGATGTCGATGGCGCCGCGGATCGGGCGACCCTGGAAGAAACGGCGCCGCCTGAAGGTCGCGTGCGCGCGACGGAACGCGATCAACCATCGCGTGAAGTCGAGCAGCGGGTGGTCGATCTCCGACCAGTTGACCCACGAGATCTCGTTGTCCTGGCAGTAGCCGTTGTTGTTGCCGAACTGCGTGCGCCCCAGCTCGTCGCCCATGAGCAGCATCGGCACGCCCTGAGCGAGGAAGAGCGTGGTCAGGAAGTTGCGCTGCTGCTTGGAGCGCAGCCCCAGGACGGCCGCATCTTCGCTGTCGCCCTCGACGCCGCAGTTCCACGAGCGATTGTGTGACTCGCCGTCGGCATTGTTCTCGCCATTGGCTTCGTTGTGCTTCCCGTTGTAGGAGACGAGGTCACGCATCGTGAACCCGTCGTGGGCAGTGACGAAATTGATGCCGGCCACCGGCCGCCGCGTGTCGTTCTGGTAGAGGTCTGAGCTTCCCGTCAGGCGCGAGGCAAGCTCGCCTACGGTCGACGGCTCACCGCGCCAGAAGTCGCGGACCATGTCGCGGTAGCGCCCGTTCCACTCGCTCCACAGGGCCGGGAAGTTACCGACCTGGTAGCCGCCTTCGCCGATGTCCCATGGCTCGGCGATCAGCTTCGCGCGGTTGACGACCGGATCCTGCTGGATGAGGTCGAAAAAGGTCGAGAGGCGGTCGACCTCGTGGAACTCACGAGCCAGCGTCGCGGCGAGATCGAACCGAAATCCGTCGACGTGCATCTCGGTGACCCAGTAGCGCAGCGAATCCATGATCAGCTGAAGGGTGTGGGGGTGCTGGACGTTGAGACTGTTTCCAGTGCCCGTGGTGTCGTAGTAGAACTGCGGCGCGTCACGGACGACGCGGTAGTAAGCGCGGTTGTCGATGCCGCGGAAGCAAAGTGTCGGCCCGAGGTGGTTACCTTCGGCGGTGTGGTTGTAGACCACGTCGAGGATCACCTCGATGCCTGCCTCGTGCAGCGTGCGCACCATCCACTTGAATTCGTTGACCTGCTCGCCGCGGCTGCCGCTGCTCGAATACTCGTTGTGCGGCGCGAAGAAACCGATCGTGTTGTAGCCCCAGTAGTTGCGCAGGCCCAGGTCGATCAAGCGCTGGTCGTGCACGAACTGGTGCACGGGCATCAGCTCGATCGCGGTGACACCGAGGGACTGGAGGTGATGGATCACAGCGGGGTGGGCCAGGCCGCCGTAAGTCCCGCGCAGCTCTTCGGGAACATCGGGATGCCGCCTGGTCAGGCCCTTGACGTGCGCCTCGTAGATGACCGTTTCGTGCAGCGGGGTCTCCGGCCGGCGATCGCCGCCCCAGTCGAAGTGCGGATGCTGGACGATCGAGCGGTAGACGTAGGGCGCGCTGTCTTCATCGTTGCGCGCGGACTGGTCGGCCGCGTCGTAGCCGTAGCACGCTGGATTCCATCGCACCTCGCCTTCGATGGCGCGCGCGTAGGGATCGAGCAGGAGCTTGCTCGGGTTGCAGCGCACTCCTTGCTCAGGCGCGTACGGTCCGTGCACGCGATAGCCGTAGCGCTGCCCCGGTCCGACGCCGGGGAGGTAGACGTGCCACGCGAAGGCGTCCACCTCCTCGAGCGCGATCCGGCGCTCGTCGCCGGCTTCGTCGAAGAGGCACAGCTCGACCTTCTCCGCGACCTCGCTGAACAGGGCGAAGTTGGTGCCCGCGCCGTCGAAGGTCGCGCCCAGGGGATAGGCGCGGCCCGGCCAGACCTCGGATCGGTTTTGCTCGGACATGAGCCGAGAGTCTAGGTCGGCTAGAAGATCTGAAGTCCGATAGCGGGCCCGACCGCGCTGTGCGGCAGCCCAAGCGCCGCCTTCCTCTCGCTCACGTTCAGGCGCTTGGGGTCGAGCAGGTTGGGCACCCGGCAGAAGGGGCACTCGACCGTCGCCGGCAGACTCTCGACGAGTCTCTGCAGGTTCGGTTCGACCAAGACCAGCATGTCGCGGCGGCGCGAAGCGACCACGTGGTCGCAGGCCCCACAGAGGACCGCGCAGTCGACGCCCCGGTGAGCGAGGGCCGGTTTGAGGTTGAACCCACGTCGCCTGCGAATCCCGGACATTGGATACACCACCTGTGCATTGGCCCCGATAAAACGACGGCGATGTTAAGTGCTGGTGGGTCGGGGTAGCCCTATCAATGCAGGCAATTCTTGAACTGAGGCTGAATTGGGGCTGAAGCGCCGCGCGAGGATCGCGGCGTTAGGCGAGCCAAAGGTCGGGTTTCATCCAAAGGATTAACGATGGCTACCCACATGGATAGCGAAATGACCTGACCGATCAATCATGGTCGTGATCAGGCCGCGTTAGCGTCCTCAGTGAGGAAGTTGGGGATGCGACGGCTGGGCGCAAGCTGGGTGATCGCCGCGGGCGCATTGATGCTCGGGGCCGCGGCCGCCGGCTCCGCCCTAGCGGCCCGCCCGGTGCAGGTCGAGGCTGCCCAGGCCCTTCTGCCATCGTCGAGCCTCCCCGTCGATCTTCCAACCACCCTGCCCACGCTGCCCACGCCAAGCCTCCCGGTCCAGCTGCCTACGCCGAGCCTCCCCGTGCAGCTTCCGACCCCGAGCCTTCCCGTCCAGCTTCCGTCGCCGAGCCCTCCACTGATCGGCGGCTCACCGACACCCTCAGCCTCTGCATCGCCGCCCGGCGCCGGTGCAACCGGGACCAACGGATCCGGATCGACCGGCGGAGGAACGTCCGGTGGCGGTGGGGGTGGCGGCATCCAGATTCCGCTCACCGGGATCACGCTGCGCACGCCGCTCGACGCGGCGCTGTTCGGCGCGGTGGCCGTGCTGCCGCTGCTGCTCGCCGTGTGGCTGTTCCTCTTCGGCCGGACGTGGACCGCCGCCGTGCGCTCACGCGATGCGCAGGTCCGTCTGGCCCTCGCGCATGACCTCGGACTGAGCCCTCGCGAGCTGACGTCGGTCACGACGACGGGCCTGTTCAAGCTGCGCGAGGAGGCAGCCTTCGACGAGCTCACCGGCGTGCTGCGTCGCGCGGCCGGCGTCGCGGCGCTCGACCGGGAGGTGTCGCGCGCCCGACGGCAGCGGTCCCCGCTCGCGATCGCCTTCATCGACGTCGACGGCTTGAAGCAGGCGAACGACACGCGTGGACACCGTGCGGGCGATGAGCTCCTGAAGGGCCTCGCCAACCTCTTGAAGGCGGGCTTGCGGGGACAGGACCTCGTGATGCGCTACGGCGGAGACGAGTTCGTCTGCATCCTGCCGGACACAGTCGGCGAAGCCGCCAGGGCCAAGCTGAGCTGGATCCAGGAGGAGGCGAGCAAATCGGGCATCGGGTTCAGCACGGGCGTCGCAGAGCTCGAGAAGTCGGACGACCTGGTCGCCATCCTTGCCCGCGCCGACCAGGAGATGTACGCCGTCAAATCGCGTCGCGGCAAGGTGCGCGACCTTCGGCTGGGCGTGGTCGGAAGCGCGCGGAGAGAGGCGGTCACCTAAAGCCCAAAGAAAACTCTTGACAAACTGTCCTCTTTAGGGTTTAGTGGGTCACTACCCGACAAACCCGGAGGAAGCAAGATGTTGAGGCCCGCCGCGTCCGCAATCGCCCTTTCCGCCCTCGCTGCCGTTCTTGGAACCGTCACGGCGATGGCCGCGACCCCGCCGTCCCCGCCTCCCGGCTCGCTCCAGGTCCAACCCGTTTCGGCTTCGGCCGGAAATGGCGCCGCGGGTGCGTCGACAGGCCAGGCCTGGGCGTCAGGCAACGATCAGACCGCCGCCCACTGCGGAGTCAGCGCGGGCGCGAGCGGAACCAGCTACACCGCCGAGCCCCAGCAGGTCGCCTCATCGGGCTCGTCTGCACCCGACTGCGGAACCTCGTCTGGGTCGGGCGGCGGGGCGCCGGCCACGTCCGGCCAGACGAACAACCAGGGCCGGAGCCTTGGCTCGGGTACCAGCGCCGGCGGCGTCAACGGGAGCGCGACCAGCGGCAGCGGCAGCGGCACATCGATGCTCGACCTCAAGCGGGCCGGCTCGACCGGCGGCCTGGGCGCGCTCGCAGGGTGGTTCGGCTGGCTGTTCCTGCTGATGCTCCTCGCGGTGCTGTTCTTGCTGGTCGGTTTTGCCGTCGGGCGCCGGCGCCGTGAACCGGCCACTGCGTAAATGCATTTCTCCCTCCCCGACCCGGGCCGGCACACACCCGCCGGCCCGGCCCCCTCGGGAATGCAGGAGGCCCCAGGCATAGGACACGACATGGAACGAGCGCTTGGAGCTCTCCGCGATTTCACCCGGCGCGACATCCTGCTGCGCTTCTACTCGGACCCGAGGCCGCGCAGCGTGGAAGACGTCGCGCGCACCACCGGCATCCATCGTTCGGTGGCGTTCGACCATCTGGAGCGGCTGGTCGCCCTGGGCTACCTCGAGGTCCAGCGCCGGCGCGGAATGCCAGGCAAGCCCGCCAAGATCTACCGGCTCGCCGCCGGCGGGCCCGTGCTCATCAGCCACCCGATGCGGCGCTACGACGTGCTTGCCGAAGCGCTCGCGCGGTCTTTTGGCGAGGCGTCGGGCGAGCGTGACGCGGTCGACATCGCTGAGGTAGGTCGCTCGTTCGGTCGGAACCTCGCGCGCCCAGCGGTCGTCTCCCTCACCGAGGCGCTCGAGCCGATCACCGAGATGGGCGCCGAGTACGACATCGACCGCTCGGGACGCATCGTCTGCAGCAATTGCCTCTTTGCCGAGGTCTGTCGCAGAGTCCCGATCATCTGCAACTTTCACGCCGGACTCATCGAGGGAATCAGTGGCTTGACTGGCGAATCGACCAGCAATCTGGGCGTGCAGGCCCTCGGCTTTCACGGCAACGGCGGCTGCGCGTATCTCGTCGTGGGAGTTTGAGATGAGCGTCCGTCCGGGCATGCGCATCGGGCAGTACCAGATTTCCGAACGCATCGGTCGCGGAGGAATGGCGACCGTCTACCGCGCTTACCACGCCGACCTCGACCGCGAGGTTGCGATCAAAGTCCTTCCCGAATTCTTCGCCGAGGATCCCGAATATCGCGAGCGCTTTCAGCACGAAGCGCGCGCGGTCGCGCGGCTGAAGCATCCGAACATCCTCGAGGTCTTCGACTACGGCAACCAGGACGGCGTCGCGTACATCGTCATGGAGCTTGCCGAGGGCGGCACCCTCGCCCAGTCGCTTGGCACGCCGATGCGCCTCGAAGACGGTCTCGCGATCCTGGAGCCTCTTGCCGCAGCCCTCGATTACGCGCATTCGCGCGGAATCCTGCACCGCGACATCAAGCCGAGCAACATCTTTCTGCGCCAGGACAGGACGCCAGTGCTCGCCGACTTCGGACTCTCGCGCATGTCCGGCTCGTCTCCGCGGCTCACGGCCAGCGGCGTGATCATGGGCACCGCCGAGTACATGTCGCCGGAGCAGATCGGCGACGAAAAGGTCGGCCCTGCGTCCGACCGCTACTCCTTTGCCGTTGTCGCATACGAGATGTTCACGGGGCGCGTGCCGTTCCAGGCCGAGTCATCCACCGCGGTCCTCGTATCCCACGTCACGCGCCCGGTTCCGCCTGCGCACGAGCTGATCGGCGAGCTGTTCGCGCACGTGGACGCGGTGTTGCGCCGCGCCCTCGCCAAGAATCCCGACGAGCGGTATCCGAGCGCGCTCAACTTCGTGCTGGCGCTAAAGCCCGCGGCCTGGATCGGACGCTCTGACTCGACTTCACTGTCGAGCCCGCGCTCGGAGCCGAGACGGTCCGGGAGGCGTCTGCCGCGCGTGCTGGTCGTAGACGACGGTCCCGCCAACCGAGAGCTGATCAAAGCCTGCCTCACCGAGGTCGACTGCGAAGTGTCCACCGCCGAGGACGGATTGGAAGCCCTGCGCGCCATAGAGAGATCGCGACCCGACCTGGTCCTCCTCGACGTCCAGATGCCCGGCATGGATGGATTCGAGGTTTGCCACCGCATCAAACGGCTCGACGGCGGCTCCCTGCTGCCGGTGGTCATGATCACCGCACTCGACAAGACCACAGATCGGGTGAGGGCTTTGACCTCGGGCGCGGACGACTTCATGACCAAGCCCGTCGACCGCATCGAGTTGGTGGCCCGTGTGCGGTCGGCGCTGAAGCTGAAGCGCGTGTACGACTCGCTCGACAGCGCAGAGCGCGTGATCTACGCGCTGGCCGCGGCCGTCGAGGCGAAGGACCCGTTCACCGAGGCGCACACCGAACGCGTCGCGCGATCGGCGCGCCGCGTGGGCGAGCGAATGGGCCTCTCCGACGACGAGCTGGACGCGCTCTATCGCGGCGGAATCATCCACGACATCGGCAAGATCGGGGTGCCCGACAACATCCTGCTCAAGCCGGGACAGCTCGACCCCGAAGAGCAGACCACGATGCACCGCCATCCGATCATCGGTGAGAGCATCGTGGCGCCTCTCCAGACCGGTGGCGAGCTACTGCCGATGATCCGCCACCATCACGAACGCTTCGATGGCAAGGGTTATCCAGACCGTCTGGCAGGAGACCAGATTCCCCTTCTCGCGCGAATCCTGTCCGTCTGTGACGCGTACGACGCGCTGACCAACGACCGTCCGTACCGAGCTGGGCGATCCCACGACGCGGCGCTGGCGGTGCTTCGCCAGGGCGCGGGTCTGCAGTGGGACCCGCAGGTGGTCGGGCTTCTCCTCGAAGACGAAGGCCGGGAGCTGCTGGCATGAGCGACGCCGTTGTGTGGCTGGAGAACGTGGGTGCGATTGTCTTCACCCTGCTTGGCATCGCGACGGCGGTCACGTGGTGGCGCCGGCCACAGGTCGCGATCGGATGGCTGGCGCTCGCCATCGTCTTGCTTTCCACCGTCACCGCCCTTGGACGTCTGCCCGCGCTGCTGAACATCACGCCTCCGCTTCTGCCGCAGGTGGACCTCGTGCTGTTCATGGGCTCCGGGTACGCCCTGCTTCGCTTCCGTGGGTCGCTTATCCCCCTACCCCGCCGCTGGCATGTCGCCGCATGCATCTCCATGGTGGCTGCCAGCGGCCTCTACTTCGCCGCTGAGGCTTCAGGTGCGACCGCACTGATTGGGGTGGCGGGGCTCTGCGTAATCGCGATCTGGTCGGCGTCGGTCGGCGAGCCGATCGTCCGCTTCTGGCTCGTTGCGCGCCGCCTGCCGGCCGTGCAGGCCTGGCGGATGCGCACCCTCGCCCTCGGTTTCGCCGGTCTCGTCGCGATCCTTCTTATCGCGGTCGCCACCAGCGCTTTTCCGACTCTTCCGCTCGTCCAGGTCGTGGTCCAGCTGGCGGTGCTGGCGATCGTGCCCCTCCTCTACGTGAGCTTTTCGCCACCCGCGTGGCTGCGGCGAGAGTGGCGCGCTTCAGAAGAGGAAGGCTTGCGCGCGTTCATGGAGGAGCTCCTCCTCAGCCAGGACCAGGACGCGCTCCTCAAGCGCGGGCTCGCATGGGCGGCACGCCTGGTCGGCGGCGCCTCCGCCGCGATCTTCGACGAGACCGGCCAGGCCGGCGCGTCGTTCCGCCTGGACGAGGCGGCGCAACTCGAGCTGACGGCGCTCGTGCCGCAGCTGGGCGACGGCATCAATCGCACCCGCGTCGGCGGTGTCGATCGCACCCTCCTGGTGCTGCGCGTCGCAGGGCTGTCGAACACAGCGAGCCTGGTCATCCTCGCGGGCCCGTTCACGCCCGCGGTGGGAAGTGACGAGGTGCGTCGCGCGCAGCAGTTTGCAAGCGCTTTCATAACCGCGCTCGATCGGTGGCGCTTGATCCGCGAGCTCCAGGAAAGCAATGCCCGGCTGCACGAGGCGAGCCGGCACAAGAGCATGTTCCTCGCCAACATGAGCCACGAGCTTCGGACTCCGCTCAACGCCATCATCGGCTTTTCCGAGCTGCTGTCTGACGCGATGCCGGAGCAGTTCGACAACGCCACGCGCAGCCGATTCCTGGGCCAGATCCTTTCCGGCGGCAAGCACCTGCTGAGCCTTATCAACGACATCCTCGACCTCTCCAAGGTCGAGGCGGGGCAGCTGGAGCTGCGTCTCGAGCAGGTGTCCATTGCCGACGTCACCGAGCAGGTGACGCGCACCGTCGAACCACTGGTGTTGAGAAAAGGGATCCGGCTCAAGACCGACGTGGCCGCGGCCGGTGCGGTGCGGGCGGACGCCGGCAAGCTGAAGCAGATGCTGCTCAATCTCGTGTCGAACGCCATCAAGTTCACACCCGACGGCGGTTCGATAAGCATCAGCGCGAGCCGCGGTGACCGCGTCGCGGAGATCTCCGTTGCCGACACCGGCATCGGCATCGCGGAGAAAGACCAGGGACTGATCTTCCAGGAATTTCACCAGGTCGACTCGAGCCCAGGCCGCCGGCACGAGGGCACCGGCCTCGGCCTCGCTCTCACCAAGCGGTTCGCGGCTTTGCACGGCGGTGACGTGCGCTTCAAGAGCCAGTATGGGCACGGCAGCGAGTTCAAGTTGATCCTGCCCCTTGACCATGCGTCGGACGCGCCCGTGAGCCCGCTGCCGCACATGAACGGCGTCGTCTCTGGTCCGCTCGTGCTCGTCTGTGAGGACGACGTGGCCGCCGCCGAGCTGCTGACGCGTCAGCTCGCCGGCGCGGGCTACAGGAGCGAGGTTGCCCGCACGGGCAAGGAGGCGGTGGCCAAAGCGCGAACGCTGAAGCCCGCTGCCATCACCCTCGACATCATCCTGCCTGAGGCGGATGGGTGGGAGGTCTTGAGCGAGCTCAAAGGCGACCCCACGACGAGCTCGATCCCCATCGTCATCGTCAGCGTCGTGGACAACCCCGAGCTCGGCCTGGCGCTCGGCGCCATGGACTACCTGGTGAAGCCCGTCGACACCAAGGCGCTGGTCGAGAGCCTGCAGCGTTTCGCCCCGCAGTCCGGCAAGCTCAAGGTCCTGGTCGTCGAAGACGACGACGCGAACCGCGAATGGCTTACGAAGGTCCTGGAGCCCGCCGGATTCGACGTGCTTGCGGCCTCGAGCGGCAAGCGGGGCATCGCCATGGCGAGGAGCCGCAAGCCCGACCTCGTGCTGCTCGACCTGATGATGCCCGAGGTCAACGGGTTCGACGTCGTCGAGGCGCTTCGCACGTACGAAGCCACGCGCCGCACGCCCATCCTCATCCTCACCGCGGCGACGCTCACCGACAAGGAGAAGCGAACACTCAACGGCCAGGTGTCGGACATCCTCAGCCGGGGCTCGGTCGGCGCATCGGTGATCGTCGATCACCTGCGCGCGGTGGCGCACCACAGCGGGGCGAGATGAGCTCCACCAACCGTCGCATCCTGGTAGTCGACGACGACCCGGCCAGCAATGAGCTGGTCGCGTACTTCCTGAAGTCACTCGGCTACAACGTCGCCATCGCCGCGGACGGAACCCGCGCGCTCAACATGGACCTGGACGACAACATTGAGCTCGTGATCCTCGACGTCCACCTGCCGAACTACGACGGCGTCGAGGTGCTGATGCTCCTGCGAGGCCGGCAACTTTCGCGCCCGATGAAGGTGCTGGCCCTGACCGCCGACGTCCGCGACGAAGTCCGCGACGCGATGGTGGAAGCGGGTGCCGACGGCTTTCTGACCAAGCCCGTCGACCTCGATCTGCTCCAGTTGGAGGTCGAGCGGCTGATGCCGGGCGAGTCGCAGGGCGAGGGCGACCTCCATCGCCGGGTCCGGGAGCTCGGCGTCACCCCGCCCTCCAGCGCGGACCCGAGGCCCACGTTGAGGCGGCAGGTCGGATAGTCCGGACTATCCGCGCCCGATGTAGGGCATCTTGGTCGGCATCACCGTCATGAATTGGACATTCGTGTCGAGCGGCAGAGTCGCCATGTACACGACCGCGCGAGCTACGTCCTCGACCGCCATCTTCGGTTCCGCGACGAGCCTGGCCGTCATCTCGGTGTCTGCGTTACCGATGTCGATCTGCCCGCACGCGATGTCGTAGGCGCGACCGTCGAGCGACGTCGACTTGGTGAGGCCCGTGATCGCGTGTTTGCTCGCCGTGTACGCCGCCGAATGTGGACGCGGGACGTGGGCCGAGATCGAGCCGTTGTTGATGATCCGCCCGCCCTGCGGCCGCTGTGCCTTCATGAGCCGGAAGGCCGCTTGCGTGCAGAGAAAGGCACCCGTGAGGTTGGTCTCGATCACGCTCTGCCACTGCTCGAAGGTCAGGTCATCGATCGGCGCTACGGCGCCTGCCCCCGCGTTGTTGAAAAGCAGGTCGATGCGATCGAACAGCTCCATCGTCCGCCCGAACAGCGCCTGCACCGAGGACGGATCGCGGACGTCGACGGCCACCGGGACCACGTTGCGGGTTTCTGCGGCGACCGCCTCCAGACG
>DASYZS010000101.1:0-40284 GCA_035945895.1 Candidatus Dormiibacterota bacterium
GCTCTAACCAAGCTGAGCTACGCCGGCTGAGTACGATTGTGCCGGTTTCGCGCTTCCAACCGACCCGGGCCCAGGAGCGTCGAAGCGAAGAATCAGGCGCTCGGCTCGGCCGCCACGACCCGGCGGGATCGCGGCAGGTAATAGAGGCGATGACGGGCCGGCACGAGCACTGCCCAAGCCTTGCCAGCGGCGAACCGCTGGCCGTCGACGGTCCAGTAAAACGTCCACACCGACGTCCAGGGCGTTCTCGTTTCGCGGTCCGTCTGCTTCACATAGCCCTCGATGCTCGACACCTCACCATCACCCACATCGAGCCAGATCCGCAGCGCGAGCCATCCGAAATATCCAACTCCCACGAGGGAGGTCACGAAGGCGAGGATCCCGTTGAGGACGATTCGCCCCGTGAACGGAAACGTCAGGGCCAGCAAAAGGAATAGAACTCCGACCACGAAGAAGCCGAGCGTGCCGAGAACTGCGTTCCGAAGCCGGCGATGTAGGGTGCGGCGCTGTAGCCCATCGCCGAGACGGCCGGCGCGGTTAGACGCGAGGTCACTCTGATCAAAGCCAAGAGCTGATGCGAGCTGGCTGCGGTAGATCGGGAGGTCCGTGTACTCGACCTCGGTCTGACCCACGGCGTGCACAGATTAACGTGGGATCAAGTAACGGCTTAGTGCGGTAACCTCGGCCGTTCGATGGCGGTTGTGCAGACCGGCTGGTCGAGCGACGGCAACTGGTTTTGGGACGGAGCGAAGTGGAACGACTCCATCTCCCAGGACGGTCAGTGGAAATTCGACGGAACCACCTGGCAGCCTTTCACGGGGCAGCGAACTCCGATGCCGGCGCAGCCCCCATATCCCGCACCTCCCGCGTCAGCTCCCGCGACCGGGATCGCCACGAGCATGCCGTCGTGGGTCGCCGAGTCGGAGATCCAGCGCATGGAGAGCCAGAAGATCGAGGCCCGGCTCGCGGAGATGACGCCGCCCGAGCCGCTTCCCCCGGACCGCGACTGGCGCCTGGTGGGTGAGCGGATGCAGTGGGGCAACTACAGCCAGGACAAGGAATATGCCGCCTGGCGGGTCGGCGCAACCAGCATCGTCATCTACCTCTTTCTGCTTTGGTTCTGCGGCTTCTTCTCCCTGATCTTCGTGTGGATGACCGCCTGGAGGACGTCGACCAAGACCATCGTGACGCTCGCCTCGGTGCTGTGGACCGTCCTGTCGATAATGTTTGTGCTGAGCCGCTATGCGCCGCCGACCTCCGGCTGAGCGATACCTGTAGCCTTGCCCCGGTGCGGACCGTCGCCCGGCTGACCCTCCTTGCGGTGGCGCTCGTGGCCTGCAACCCGAACAGCAACCCCAGTCCGACACCCGAACCGCTCGCACCCGATCAGACGCTCAGCTTCCCCATCGCCCAGGACGTCGCGGACTTCGACCCCGCCCTGATCTCGAGCCCCGCCGACGTCGACATCCTGCGCAACGTGTTTTCTGGTCTCTATCGATTCGACGCGCAGCTCCGCGAAGTGCCCGACCTGGCCATGGGAAAGCCGGCGGTCTCGACCGACGGTCTGAGCTACACGTTTCATCTGCGCAAGGACGCGCGATTCTCCAACGGGGATGCGATCACGGTCGACGATGTCATCTACAGCTGGGACCGCGCCGTCGCGCGACAGGGCGACTTCGCCGGCCTGTTCCAGATCATCAGCGGGTACGGCGACGTAGCCTCCGGCAAGGCGGCGCAGATGAGCGGGCTCACCAAGATCGACGACTACACCCTGCAGGTCGTCCTCACCAAACGCGCCGGCTACTTTCTCACTGAGACCGGGCTGTGGCCGTTCTGGGTGGTCGATCAGAAGGTCATCACATCCGCCGGCGAAGACGTGTGGTTCACCAAGCCCGACACGCTGATCGGGAGCGGACCGTTTCAAATGACCGCGCGCGCGCCTGGTCAGTCGATGGACTTTGCACCCATGACGGGTTGGTATGGAGGAAAGACAGGTGGACTGACGCGGGTCCACATCGAGGTCGTGCCCGACCTGGTGAAGCAGGTCACCGATTACGAATCAGGTGTGTTCACGTTGATCGGGTACGCGCGCCAGGGCCTCGCGCCGGACGCGGCGACGCGCTACACGTCGAGCGCCAAGCTCAAGGGGCAGCTCTCGCTCGTGCCCATCGGCACAACTTTCTGGGTTGGCTTCAACCTCAAGACGGGTCCGTTCGCCGGAGTCGATGCGGGCCGTTCGGGACGCCATGCGTTCAGCGAGGCGATCGACCGGCAGGCGCTCGTCGACGCGGTCTGCAACCAGGCGACGAGCTGCGTCGCCGCGACCGGCGGGCTCATCAGCAAGGGCCTCGAGGGATACCTCGGTGATGGAGCCGATCCGAGCGTGAGATTTGACGCTGCGGCGGCCAAAGCCGAGTACCAGGCATGGGACCCCGACGGATCCAAAACGAAAGGGCTCTCCTACACCTACAACACGAATCCGTTCAACAAGGCTGTGTGCGACAACCTCGCGGCGCAGTGGAAGAAGAACCTCGGTGTGACCGTGTCATGCGTCGACCTCGACCGCAAGACCTTCTTCGACTCGCGCAACGGTGCCTGCGCGTTTCCAGCATTTCGACAGAGCTGGGCGGCCGACTACGACCATCCGCAGGACTGGTTCGACTATCTCTTCGTCAGCGGCGCGAGCTCATCCGGATCGTGTTACTCGAACCCAAGCCTCGACAAGCTGGTCGCGGACGCGGACGCCTCATCGGCCGGAGCCGCGGCCCCGGGTTACAAGACCGCGGGGTTCTTGCTGGTCAACGACTCGGTGTTCGCGGGACTCCTCTATGGCGTGCAGGAGTACCTCGTCCACCCCTGGGTGCGCGGCGCGGGCGGCAACGCTCTGTACGACTACGACTGGACCGGGGTGCGGATTCTGAAGCGCTAGACGTCCTGGGAGAAGTGGCAGGCGGCGAGGTGACCGCGGCCTTTGTCCTCCAGCGGCGGCTCGACCGTCGAGCACGGTTCCGGCAGGCGCGCGATGGGGCATCGGGTGTGGAAGCGGCATCCCGACGGTGGCTTGATCGGAGACGGAATCTCGCCCGAAAGCTCGACCAGCCGCCGGCCGCGCTGGATCTTCGGGTCCGGTACGGGGATGGCCGAGAGCAGCGCCTTGGTGTACGGATGCTTCGGCTCGCTGTACGTCTTCACGCTGTCGGCGATCTCGACGATCTTGCCCAGGTACATGACCATCACGCGGTCGCTGATGTGCCGCACGACCGAAAGGTCGTGCGCGATGAAGAGATACGTGAGCTTGAACTGGCGCTGCAGGTCTTCGAGCAGGTTGACGATCTGCGCCTGGATCGAAACGTCGAGGGCCGAGATCGCCTCGTCGCAGACGATGAGCTTCGGGTTCAAAGCCAGCGCCCGCGCGATGCCGATGCGCTGACGCTGCCCTCCCGAGAACTCGTGCGGATACCGGTTGTTGAAGTACGGGTTCAATCCCACGACGCGCAGCAGCTCCTGGACGCGCGCGTTGAGCTGCCGCCCGCGCATCACGCGGAAGTTCACCAACGGCTCGGCGATGATGTCGCCGACCGTCATGCGTGGATCCAGCGACGCGTATGGGTCCTGGAAGATGATCTGCAGCTGCCGGCGCTGCTGGCGCAAGCGTTCTCCACGGAGGCGGGTCAGCTCGACGTCCTCGAGGAACACCTTCCCCGACGTCACGGGCAGCAGCTGCGCCACCAGTCGACCGAGCGTCGACTTTCCGCAGCCGGACTCACCCACCAGCCCGAGCGTCTCGCCCTGGCGAATGTCGAAGCTGACGCCATCCACAGCCTTGACGGTGGTGCCGATGCCTGCCGGAAAGTACTTCGTGACGTTCTCGACCCGGACGAGCGGCTTGGTGCTCTCGGCCATCGGCTCGATGAGATCCTGGCGGGCGGGCTCAGCCATCAGGGGATGATCTCGCCCGGCCTCAGGCCGGAAGCCGCGCCAGGGCTGATGTCGACCAGCTCGTCCGCCTTCATCTCGGTGCGAGCGCGGTCCATAGTCACCCAGCACGACGCGATCTGGCCGTGATGAATCTCCTCCAGCCGCGGCTCGTCGGTGAGGCACTTCTGGATCCGGAAAGGGCAGCGCGGGTGGAAACGACATCCGGCCGGCGGATGCAGCAAGTCGGGCGCGATGCCTTCGATCGACCGCAATCGTTCGTGGCGCAGCGCGTCCACCCGCGGAATTGAGCGGAGCAGCGACCACGTGTAGGGATGTTGGGGACGCGCGAAGATCTCGTCGACCGGGCCCTGCTCGACGATCTGACCCGCGTACATGACGATGACGCGGGTGCATAGCCCCGCCACCACCCCCATGTTGTGGGTGATCATGATGATCGCGGTCCCGAGCTCTCGATTGAGGTCCGCGAGCAGCTCGAGGATCTGGGCCTGCACAGTCACGTCGAGCGCGGTCGTCGGCTCGTCGGCGATTAGGATCGACGGCGAGTTGGCAAGACCCATCGCGATCATCGCGCGCTGACGCATGCCTCCGCTCAGCTGATGCGGAAAGTCCTTCACGCGCGTCTCGGCGGCAGGAATGCGGACCTTCTTCAGCAGCTCGATCGTGCGCTGGTGCGCCTGGGCCGTGCTGGCCTGCTTGTGGGCGAGCATCGCCTCGTCGATCTGAAAGCCGGTGCGAAGCACGGGGTTGAGGGAGCTCTGCGGGTCCTGGAAGATCATCGCGATGTCGCGGCCCCGGATCTCGCGGATCTCTTCCTCGGTGACCTGCAGCAAATCCTGGTTGCGAAACAGGACCTGACCGCCGACGATCCGTCCTGGCTCCGGGATGAGCCTCAGGATTGAAAGCGCGGTGACAGACTTGCCGCTTCCCGACTCGCCCACTATCCCGAGGCTCTCGCCGGGGTAGAGGTCGAAGCTGACGTCATCAACCGCGCGGACCATGCCGGCATCAGTCGAAAACTGCGTGCGTAGGTTGCGCACGCTGAGAATCGCGTTAGCCAAGCGGCTCTATCTGCGCGAGCGCGGGTCGAGCGCGTCGCGCAACCCGTCGCCGAGAAAGTTGAACGCCATGAGGGTCAGCGACAGCGCGATCGACGGCGCGATGACCATGTGCGGCGCGTACTGGATCGCGGCCACACCTTCATTGGCCATCGACCCCCACGATGGTGTCGGCGGTTGCACCCCGACCCCGAGGAAGCTGAGGAACGCCTCGAACAGGATCGCCGCCGGAATGCCGAGCGTTGCCTGAACGATCACCGGGCCAAGCGCGTTCGGAAAGAGGTGGCCGAACAGCATCCTGAAAGGTCGCGCGCCCGCGGCACGAGCGGCCTCGACGAACTCGCGTTCTCGCAGGCTGAATGCCTGGCCCCGCACAAGGCGCGCCATGTCCATCCAGCGAGTCACGACGATTGCGAAGATGATGTTCCTGAGGCTCGGCCCAAGCAGGAAGACCAGGATCATCGCGACCAGGATGTCGGGGATCCCGTAGAAGACGTTGATGACGAAGGACACGATCGAATCGAGCCAGCCGCGGTAGTAGCCGGCGAGCAGACCGATCGGCACCCCCACCGCCAGCACGAGCAGCTGAGTGCCCACCCCGACGACGAGTGAGACCTGGGCCCCGACCATCAGCCGGCTCAGGATGTCGCGGCCCAGCTCGTCGGAGCCCAACAGGTGTGCGGCGCTGGGCGGCGCATAGGTGGCGGTCACGCCGATCGCCGACATGCGGTACGGCGTCCACACGAGCGCTACGAGCGCGACGGCGACCAGCAGCCCGAGGTAGACGGTCGCGACCAGGGCGAGCCGGTTGCGTCGCAGCCGGCGCCATGCGTCTGACCACAGGCTCGCCTGCTCCGGCGCAATCGGCTGGACCGCGATGGTTGCGGCGGCGGTAGCCACTAGTGGACCTCCGCGGTCGGGTGGGTCGCAGGTCGGGCCAGGCGACCGGCAGGTCGCCGATCAGGGCGCCTAGACGAAGGAAGGGGTGGCACGAGGAGGAGCGCAGCCGAAGCTGCGTGACGACGACGTGACGGGCCCCCTGACGCACGTATCGGCGTCCTGAGGCCCGAGATGCGGTCTGACCGGTCGCGGAGGGCCACTTTAGTAGCGAATCCTCGGATCGATGACGACGTAGGCGAGGTCGACGATGAGGTTGGCCAGGCCGACCATCGCGGCGTACATGGTGAAGACGCCGATCACGATCGCGTAGTCGCGGTTGAGGATGCTCTGGGCGAACTCTTTACCCAGGCCTGGGATGCCGAAGAAGTTCTCGATCACCACGCTACCCGTGATGATCCCGATGACCAGGGGGGCGAGGATGGTGATCACCGGAATCAGCGCGTTGCGCAGAGCGTGCCGGATGATGATCACCCGCTCGCGCAGGCCCTTCGCACGCGCGGTCCGGATGTAGTCCTGGCGGATGACCTCGAGCATGCTGGCCCTCGTCAGACGGGCCACGATGCTCGCGTACGGAAATCCCAGCGCAAATGCGGGCAGCCACAGCTGTCCGATGTCCCCCTTCCACCCGCCGAGCTGGTAGTAGAACGTACCTCCGGTGACGTTCTGCAGCCAGACTCCGAAGACGATGATCAGGAAGGAGGCGATGACGAAGTTCGGCATGCTGTAGCCGATGACGGACGTCGTCGTCAGAACGTAATCGAGCCAGGTGTTCTGGCGGACCGCGGCGAACACGCCAAGGACCAGGCCGAGGCCGATCGTGACCAGCAACGCAAGCCCCCCAACCGTGGCGCTCACACCCAACTCGCGCAGCACGAGCGGCGTGATCTGGAGACCGCGGTTGACGAGCGATTCGCCGAGGTTGCCGTGCAGCACGCCAACGATGTAGTTCCAGTACTGGACCTGGAGGGGCTGGTCGAGTCCGTAGTGGTGGAGCAGGTCGATGTAGGCCGTGCCTCGCAGCCTCTCGCTCATGAGCGCGTCGCCGGGAAGGCGGTGAATTCCCAGGAACACGACAGACGAGACGGCGACCACGGTGAACACGATCAATACGAGCCGCTGCGCCACGTAGACCGCGGTTCCCTTAGTGAACATTCAGTCCATTTTCCGACAAAAGGAAGAAGGGCACCCGTACCGGTACGAGCGCCCTTTCTTCACTTCACAAAACCTAGTGCTGAAGGATCTGGATCTGGTCCCAGTAGTAGTCGAAGAAGTTGTTGGTTCCGGCGCCCTTCACATAGGGCTTGATCAGGAAAGCGCCCTGCGAGTAGTAGAGCGGGATGTAGATGGCGTCGTCTGACAGGGTCTTCATGATCGCCTGGTACTTGGCTGTCGCCTGCGAGACAGGCAGGGCGTCCGCGGCCGCGACGGCGTCGTCGTAAGCCTTGGTGTCGAAACCGCTGCCGCATCCCGAGTCAGGGCAGCCCGGTCCCTTGCCCCACAGGTTGTCAACCCAGTCCTGCGGGTGGTTGTAGTCGGCCTGCCATCCGTTGCGGGCCATGACGAACTTTCCGGAAAGGTAGCCCTTGATGAACGCGGAGTGGTCGACAGGTGTCAGGTCCACGTGCACACCGAGGTTGGTCTGCCACTGGTCCTGCAGGAACTGCGCCACGCTCGTGTTCAGCGGGTTGTTCGGGTCGTAGGTGTAGGACAGTCCCTGGACGGCGCTTGCGCCGCCGCCCTGGTCGAGATACGTCTTGGCCTGAGCAGCATCGAACTTGGCCAGCGGGTCGGTGTTGTCGCCGGCGTAACCGATCAGGCCCTTGGTGATGAGCCCGCCGGTGGCCGGGGCGCAGACGATGTCGTGACACACCACCGTCGCCAGCTTCGCCTTGTCAACCGCCAGGGCGAACGCCATGCGCAGCGCCCATCCCTTCGGGTTTGCCTGCTGCGTGCAGGTGTCGTCGCCGGCCGCTGTCGGCGTCCCACAGAGGAACGGGCCTTTGGCCGAACGCTTGGCGTCGTGAACGAGGTTGAACTGCACCCAGGTGGTGCGCACCTTGGCGTGGATGATGAGCTGGTTCTTTTCGTTGGCTATTCCCTGGATGCGCAGGATGTCGTCGACCGGGGCGCTGCTGTAGCCCCCGTAGCCGTAGATGTCGTAGCTGCCCTGCTCATACGCGGTGATCGCCGAGTGGGCGTTGCCCAGGATGTCGATGTGGACCTTCTTCAGCGTCGGCTTGGGGGAACCCCACCAGTTGTCGACGGCCTGGAAGTCAACCGACTGCTTGGGCACGTAGCCCGTCATCTTGTAGGCGCCGGTCCCGATCGCGGTGGCCGGCTTGGTCCACCAGTTGTCGGGGTCCTGCTTCACGACGTTCTTGTCGACGAGCTGTCCGGTGGTTCCGGCCAACGCGATGGCCGAGAGGAACCAGCCGGCCGGGGCGCTCAGCTTGACCACGACCGTGTGAGCGTCAGGTGCCGAAAGGCCGCTGAGAGTGACCGATGGGTCGTTCTTCTCCAGCAACGCTTCCAGCGCCGCTCCGCCGTTGACCGTGTTGGCTGAGACCTTGTCGTAACCGTCGATCGCGCCGAGGTTTGTGGCGTAGGAGCCCTGGTATGCAGCTCCCCGGTTCCACGAGTAGAGCACGTCCGCCGAGGTGACCTTGTCGCCGTTGGAGAACGTGACGTCAGAGCGCAGCTTGAACGTGTAGGTCAGACCGTCGCTCGAGACCGTCGGCATCGAAGCGGCGATGTCGGGAACGACGTTCAGGTTGTTGTCGAACTTGACCAGGCCGTTGAACATGTTCTGCTGGATTTCCGAGTCGGTCTCGGCGTCAGCGACGGCCGGGTCCAGAGTGCCGAAGTCACCGAGAATCGGGAACTTGAGGGTCTGGTCGGACGCCAGGTTTGAGCTGGTGGTCCCACCCCCTCCACACGCGACAAGGGCGAGGGAGGCCACCGCGGCAATCCCCAACCCCTTGAGGAGACGAAACGAGTCTGGAGCCATAGATTCCCCCTGTGAAGCAATCCCCCCTTGCCATCTTCCCGGTGGTCTTCGCGGCGACCGGGGCGAGAGCGCGCCGGCGAGGGGTGGGGCGGCCACGGCGGCCCCCCGACTACTACTCCAGGTCACATTGTGGGCATCCAGGAGCCAGAATGTCCAGCCGGCAAACCAGATAGCCCAGCGGCTATGGGCCGGCGTCAACAATCTCCGTTAGTGCGCTGAAATCTGGATCTGGTTCCAGTAGAAGTCGAACATGTTGTTCGAGCCGGCCCCAAAGACGTACGGCTTGAACAGGAATGGGTCGACCGTATAGAACAGCGGGATGTAGGCGACGTCGTCGATGAGCTGCCGGCTCAGCGTCTTGTAGTCCGGGATCGCCATCGCCAGCGGCTCGCTGTCGGCCTTGCTCATGAGCTGGTCGTATGCGTGGGTGACATACCCGCTCGAGCAGCTTTCATCCGGGCAACCGGCCGCGGTCCCCCAAAGGTTGTCGAACCAGTCCTGCGGATGGTCGTAGTCGGCGGCCCAGCCGTCGCGCGACATCACGTAGGTCCCCTTGAGCCGTTCGGTGATGAAGCGCGTATGCGGGATCGACTGAAGTTTCACCGACACGCCAAGGTTGGTCTGCCATTCCGACTGAAGAAACTTCGCCGTCGGTTCGTTGAAGGGATTCTCCGGGTCGTAGGTGTAGACCAGGCTGCGCGTCTTGCCGCCGTCGGGATCGGCCGAAGCCAGGAGGCTGCGCGCCTTCCCCGGGTCGAACGCAGCCAGCGGATCGTTGTTGTCGCCGAGGTATCCGGCGAGTCCCTTGGGGATCACTCCTCCCGTCGCCGGTATGCAGACGATGTCCGCGCACAGCGTCCTCGCGAGCTTGTTCAGGTCGACCGACAGCGCGAACGCGAGCCTGAGGTCGTGAGCGGCTTTCCCCTGGTCGAGCGTGAACGGACCGCCGGCCGGACGCTTCGCATCGCTGACCATGTTGAAGCTGACGAAATAGGTCTTGTTCTTGACCTCCAGGACGACCTGCTCTTTCTGAGCAGCATCGTTCAGGATGTGCGCGACGTCGACCGCGGCGGGGCCGTACCCCACGTAGCCGTAAAGGTCGAAATCACCCCCGTCGTACGCCGTCAGCGCGCTGGCCGGGTCTGTCACCACCTCGATGTGGAGCGTGGTCAGCGTCGGCTTCGGCCTGCCCCACCAATCCGGGACCGGCGTGAATTCGAGCGACTGGTCCTCGATGTGCTGCGACAGGCGGTAGGCGCCCGTCCCGATGAGCGTCTCGGGCTTGCTCGACCAACCCTCGAAGTTGGACTTGACGACGTTCTGGTCAACGATCATGCCCGCGACGCCGGGCTGCGCGATCGCCGAATCAAACCATCCCGCCGCAGCGCCGAGCTTGACCACGACGGTGGCCGCGTCGGGTGCGCCGAGACCGGACAACGTGACCGAGGGATCGCCCGCTTCCAGGAGCGCCTCGAGCGCCGCGCCCGTCGCCTGGTTCGACGCGACCTTCTCGTAGCCAAGAATCGCCGCCAGGTTCACCGAGTACGGGCCCTGCATGGCGGCTGCGCGGTTCCACGAATAAAGGACGTCCCTGGAGGTGACCTTGTCGCCGTTGGAGAAAGTCACGTCGCTGCGCAGCTTGAAGGTATAGGTGGTGCCATCGGGCGAGATGGCGGGCATGGCGGCGGCGATGTCGGGCGAGATGTTGAGGTTGCTGTCGTACTTGAGAAGGCCATCGAAGACGTTGTGCGCGATCTCGGCCTCCGCGTCGCTCGCGATCATCGCCGGGTCGAGAGTGCTGACGTCGTGCTGGATGGGGAATCGGAGGGTCTGGTCTGTGGCGAGGCCGGTAGGCTGCGGCGAGCTCGACCCCATCGCGCAAGCTGCTAACAGGACCGCGGAAAGCGCCACACAGACCGCTGTCCGTAGCATCTTCGGGTGATGAGCGTACCCGCCGGGGGGAGGCGGCGCCAGGAAGGCCGCGAGAAGGTCACGGGTGCGACTCGCTTCACCGCCGACCTCGAGCTCACGCGCATGCTGCACGTGCGCCTGGTTCTCTCTCCGTTCGCCAGCGCGCGGATCACGCGCGTCGACTTAGAAGCAGCGCGGCGGGCGCCGGGGGTGGTGGACGTCGTCGCCGGCGCGGACCTTCCCGAGGTTGCAAGCCCTGGCCCGGAGAAGCCACTCGCCGTGGGGCGCGTCTTCTACGTGGGGCATCCGGTGGTCGCGGTGGTGGCCGACAGCGAGGCCGCCGCGGTCGACGCCGCATCGGTGGTCTCGGTCGAGTACGAAGAGGGGACGCCGGTGATCGACCCGTTCGCCGCGATGCGCGGCGACTCGCCATACGTCCTGGACCAGGATGAGACGGCTAGCGAGGAAGACGCTTCGCTGCACGGCGCCTCGGCCGCCGAAGACACGACGGACGAGGAGCGGCCTCGCAACGTCAGCGGTATCGCGCACCTACAACGCGGCGATGTCGAAGGAGCAATGAGCGCCGCGGACGTAGTGGTCCAAGGCATCTACAGCATCTCCGGCGCCCATCAGTCGTTCCTCGAGCCGCATGTGGCGGTCGCGAGGCCCGAGCCGGATGGCAGCCTGACGGTCTGGTCGCCGACACAGGGCCCCTTCGTGGTGCGCGATGAGCTGGCCAAAATGCTCGACCTTCCATCCCACCGCGTTCGCGTCGTGCCGATGCCCGTCGGCGGCGGATTCGGCGGCAAGGTCTACCTGCTCGAGCCGCTGGTTGCCCTCCTGGCTTTGCGGACGGGGCATGCGGTCCGGCTGGTCCTCGACCGATCGCAGGAATTCGTCGTGGGCCACCCCGCGCCCGCCGCGGCGTTCAAGCTGGAGCTTGGGGCGAAGCGCGACGGCACACTCGTCGCCCTGCGCGGACTGTTCCACTACGACAACGGTGCCATCGCCGGGTGGCATGCCGGCCTGACCGCGAACTTCCTGGGCGGCACTTACCGAGTCCCCAACTTCGACATCAGGGGCTATGAGGTGCAGACGCACAAGACGCCCGTGGACGCTTACCGCGCGCCCGGCGCGACTCAAGCCTTCTTCGCCCTGGAGTCGGCGATGGACGAGCTGGCACAACGGCTGGACATGGATCCGGTCGACCTGCGCCTGCTCAACGTTTCCCGAGAGGGCGACCCCACCGCGACCGGCGACCGGTGGCCGCGCATCGCCTCCCTCGAGGTGCTGGAAGAAGCGAAGCGGCACCCGATCTACACCACCAAACCGGCCGAGGGCGAAGCGGTCGGGGTGGCGCTTGGCACCTGGGGCGGCGCGCGTACGCCGTCCGCGGCGGGTTGCCGCGTCGATCCCGACGGAACGATCTCGGTACTGATCGGATCGCCCGACATCAGCGGGACCGCCACAGGCCTGGCGCTGATCGCGGCCCAGGCGTTCGGCGTCTCGCCCGACCGTGTTCGCGTCGAGGTTGGCGACACCGCCACCGCGCCGTTCAGCACCACGTCGAGCGGAAGCCAGGTCACTTACAGCGTCGGCCCGGCGGTGTACGAGGCCGCGCAGGAGGCCCGGCGCCAGCTGCTCGAGATCGCAACCGAGGAGTTGGAGGCCGCGCCTGAGGACCTCGACATAGTCGATGGCAAGGTGGCGGTGAAGGGCGCACCCAGCCGCTCGGTCGAGATCACGAAGCTGATCGCGCTCAGCACCGAGTTTGGAGGCAAGCGGAAACCCGTCCAGGCCACCGGCCGGTCAGCGGTGCAGTCGGCATCGCCGATGTTCACCGTTCACATCGCCCGAGTGCGCCTTGATCGCGAGACAGGCGCGTATCAGCTCACCGGTTACGCAGCGATTCAAGACGTCGGACATGCCATCAACCCGCCCGAGGTCGAAGGCCAGATCCATGGCGGCGCGACGCAGGCGCTGGGTCGCGCGCTGGGTGAGCAGCTCGCTTATGACGCCGACGGTCAGCTGCGGTCGGGTTCCTTCATCGACTACGAGCTCCCCGCCGCCGACCAGATCCCGAACATCGACGTGCGTCTCGTCGAGGTGCCGTCGCCGGTCGGGCCGCTCGGCGCCAAAGGCGTGGGCGAACCACCGGCGATACCGGGCACCGCGGCGCTCGCCAATGCCGTGTCGCGGGCCAGCGGCGTGCGCGTGCACGAAGCCCCGATCGACCGCTCGCTTCTGACGGGGATTTCGGGAAACGGTAAGTAGCCTTCGCGGCTATGTGGCCCGGACGCTGCCGGGCCGCGCCGCGATCCTCGTCAGCAACCGCGGTCCGCAGGACGTGCGCGAGGACGGCACCTTCCGGCGGGGCGCGGGCGGAGTCGTCACAGCGCTGCTCTCACTGGCAGAAGCCACCGCCGCCGAGTGGGTCGCATGTGCTCGCACGGACGTCGAACGCAGTCACGCGGAGGCATCGCCAGGCGGATTCAAGGTGCGGCTCGCCCGCGGAACCGGCCGGCTGCACTACGCGTCACCCTCACGCGAGCAGTACGACATGTACTACTCGGTCATCTCCAACCCCGTGCTCTGGTTCATCCAGCACTACCTGTGGGACCTCGGCAACGAGCCGATCATCGACGAGCGTATCCACCGGGCGTGGTCGGACGGATACGTGAGCGTCAACGAGCAGATGGCCGCGAAGGTGATCGAGGTTGCTCAGGCCGCCGCCCAACCGGCGCTGGTGCTCGTGCAGGACTATCAGCTCTACCTGGTGCCGCGCCTGGTCCGCGACGCGATCCCACAGGCGATGATCCAGCACTTCGTCCACGTGCCCTGGCCCACGCCGCAGTACTGGAAGGTTCTGCCCAAGAACATGCGGGACCCCATCCTCGATGGGTTGCTCGGCTGCGACATCGTCGGGTTTCAGTCGAGTCTCGACGTGCGCAACTTCCTGTTGACCTGTGAGGAAAACCTCGGCCTTCAGGTCGACGAGCACGAGCGCGCGGTGGTTGCCGGAGGCCGCGTGGTGTACGCACGCCACTATCCGATCTCGGTCGACGTCGACACCACCACCGGCCTCGCTTCATCGCGCGGGGTGCACCGCCTGGAAGATGACGTCGCGCGCTGGCGTCCTCCTTACCTCATCGTGCGCATTGACCGCACCGACCCGTCGAAGAACATCGTCCGCGGCTTCATCGCCTACGAAAAGATGCTGCGTTATCACCCCGAGCTGCGAGGAAAGGTTCAGTTCTGGGCTTTCCTGCAACCCTCGCGACAGGATGTTTTGCTCTACGTGCGCTACCTGCGACAGATTCGGCAGGCAGCCGCCCGCATCAACAGCGACCTCGGCAGCGCCGAGTGGGAACCGATACGGCTCGAGGTGGCGGAGAGCGAACGCAAGGCGATCGCGGCGTTGAAGAGCTTTGACGTGCTCCTGGTCAACCCCGTTTACGACGGACTCAACCTGGTGGCCAAGGAAGGTGCGCTGGTCAATGAGAAGGACGGAGTGATCGTGCTGTCGGAAAACGCTGGCGCGCACGAAGAGCTGCGCGGCAATGTGCTCTCTATCAATCCCTTCGACGTCGAGGCGACGGCCGGGCAGCTATACGCCGGATTGACGATGCCGGTCGAAGAACGGCGCGCTATGAATCAGCGAGCGAGAGAGGTCGTGCGCAACAACGACATCGCGAGATGGATCAGCAACCAGGTGCAGGACCTTCGCGACCTGGTCGCGGCCAAACCCGCCGGCTAGCCCAGTCCAGGATTTCTTCCAGCACCGCAGCGGCTCCGGCGGGGCCATGCACAACCATGTCGCACCTGTCGAACAGGTCTGCCGGCGCCTCGGGCGACCACACGCCGACACACATGTGCGGGATGTCCAGCGCGCTCACGTAATCGAACATCGAGCGGTCGTTCTCGTCGTCGCCGAAACACACGACGCCGCCTGGGTCCTCGCCCGGCAAGAGATGGGCAAGCGCGGACCCCTTACCCGCTTTGGGTGCGTGCACCTCTACGACCTTGCGTCCGAGCGCGGCCTCGAGACGAGTGCCTTCGAGCACCGGACCGAGAAGTCGCAGCATGTCGTCGCCGCTCAGGTCGGTGTTGCGGAAGTGGACGGCAGTGCTCGCCGGCTTGATCTCGACCCAGGCGCCGGGAATGTGCTCCAGCAAGCGCGCAGTCTCGGCGTTGAAGCGGTCGAGGGCTTCCTTCTGCGCGTGCCTCGGCATGGCGAGGCCGCTGTCGCCGATTCGCCTCACATGGTCCAGGGGCACGAGCGACTCGAGCTGCGCCGGTGTACGGCTGCTCAGGACGATCACGTCGGCGAGCACGTACGCGAGTTGGGACAGCGCCTGCAGGGCTTCGGGACGTGCACGCGCCGCCGCCGGATCCTCGACTACCTCCGCGAGCGTTCCGTCGAAGTCGGTTACAAGGATCACCTCGCCCGGCGGCAGCTGCGCAAGAGCGGACGTGCCCCAAAGGCGTGTGATCTCGTCGAGTTCCGGCTGGATCATGCCTCCAGGTTACAAACGCGGACGATGCCGCTCGATCACCGATTTGAATTGGTTTGAACTCGGCAGCGTACCGAACGTATGTCCCCACTCCCCACCGACACGAGAAGAGCAGAAGAGTTCCGCAACCGCGGGATCACCGTGTCGCAGAAGCAGGGAAGCCTGCAGCATCACGGCCATCCTTTCCACAAGCATCCGCGCTTGAGATTCAGCGCTGTCGGTGCTTTTCACGTCCGCGATCAACCTGTCCAAAGCATGATCGAACCGGCGATCCATGCCGCGGGCCGGCTCGACCTCGGCGAAAAACGCGCCGACGGTCTCGGGCTCACGCCGCATCGCGCGCAGCACGTCGAGCGCGTTGACGTTTCCTGAGCCTTCCCATATCGAGTTGAGCGGCGCCTCGCGATAGAGGCGCGGAAGAATCGACTCTTCCACGTATCCGTTGCCGCCGTGGCATTCGAGCGCTTCCGCCGCCACGCCGATCGCGCGCTTGCACGTCCAGTACTTCGCTATCGCCACGCCGATGCGGCGGAAAGGGGACTCGTTGCGGTCGAAGGCGGCCGCGAGCCGCATCATGAGGATGGTCGTGGCCTCGGACTCGAGCGCGATATCAGCGAGGACGTTGGCCATCAACGGCTGGTCGGCGAGCAGCTTGCCGAAAGCGCTGCGGTGCGCGGTGTGATGCGTGGCCTGGGCCACGGCCTGACGCATCAGTGATGCGGAGCCGATGACGCAGTCGAGGCGCGTGTGGTTGACCATCTCGATGATCGTGCGCACCCCAGCGCCCTCCTCCCCGACGAGCACGGCCCACGCATCGTCGAGCTCGACCTCGCTCGAAGCGTTGGACCGGTTGCCGAGCTTGTCCTTGAGGCGCTGGATGTGGAAGCCGTTGCGCGTGCCACCGGGGAGGACACGCGGCAGCAGGAAACACGACAGGCCGGCCGGCGCCTGCGCGAGGACGAGGAAGGCGTCGCACATGGGCGCCGAGCAGAACCACTTCTGACCGTTCAGTAGGTACGCGCTGTCCGCGCCCGTCGGGGTGGCTTTCGTGGTGTTGGCCCTGACGTCCGAGCCGCCCTGCCGCTCGGTCATCGCCATCCCGAACAGCACGCCCTTCTTGGACTCGTGCGGCCGTAGCCCGGGGTCGTAGTCGAGCGTCGTCGCGAGATGCTCCCACCCTTTGGCGAGCACTGGGTTCTTGCGCAGCGTCGGGATTGCGGCGTAGGTCATCGAGACCGGGCAGCCGTGTCCGCCTTCGACCTGCGACCACACATAGAACGCGGCCGCCCTCGCGGCGTGCGCGCCGTCCCGCTTCTCGCGCCATGGGAGCGCGTGAAGGCCATGACCGACCGCAACTTGCATGAGCTCGTGCCACGCGGGATGGAACTCGACCTCGTCGATGCGATCCCCGAAGCGGTTGTGGGTGCGGAGCTGCGGCGGGTTGGCGTTGGCCTGGAAGCCCCAGTCGACCGCCTTCTGCGTTCCCGCCAGGCCGCCGAGCTCGTGCACGAAGTCGTGGGCCCACGACCCGTTTTCGCGCTCGAGCGATTCGCGCAGCGGAGCGTCGGCCTCGAAGAGGTTGTAGTCGACGAGCGGCGGTGGCTGGTTCGTACTCAAGACGCCGCTCGAACTCCGTTGCCGGCCGCGATGTCGCGCAGCGCCTCGAGGTGGCGATCAAACCTTCGCTGACCATCGCGGGTCAGGGACAACCACGTGCGCGGTCGCTTGAGCACGAAGCCTTTCGTCACCCTGATGAAACCTGCCTGTTCCAGCGTGGTGATCTGCTTGGAAAGCACCGAATCCGACACTTCGACCGCATCGCGTACGAAGCTGAACTCCGCTTTGTCGGCCGCCGCCAGCAAAGCGATGATCGAGAAGCGAACCGGATGACCGAGCAGGTCATCGAGCTCGTGCCGCGGATGGCTCATGCGTCGCGTCCGGCGATCCAGGCCCCCACGAGCAAAGGCAGTACACCCACTGCGGAGACCGCAACGAGGTGCCAGTCGGGCGTCGTCCCGAACCAGCCGAGGGGCCGCGCCACGCCGAAGTTCATGATCGTCAGCAAAACCAGAGTCGCCGCGGCCGAGGCCTGGGTGATCTTTCTGTTGGCTCTGCTGAAAACACGCTGCCGGAGCCCGCGCCAAATTGCAAACCCTGCGAGGACGATCAGCTGGAGATAGACGAGCCAGGGCCACTCGAAGATCCCGTGCGTAACAACGATCAGCAACGAAAAGAGGACGATCCATCCGGCCATCAGGAGAAGGCCGGCTCGCTCGAAGTCCCCTCTCGCGACAGCGGCCCGTTGGTCGCCAAGCTTCGCCAGGGCGGCGCGCGCTTCGTCGGGTCCGATGTTTTCTGGTCCCACCGACGCGAAGCCTACTCTGTACTTTCCAATTCGGCAAGTACTTTCCAGAACCGCTATCCGACCTCGCCTGCCAGCTCAGCGACGAGCCGCAACTGTTCTTTGCGGACCTCCTGGTCGGGCATTACCGGCCAGACGATCAGCGTGTCGACGCCGGCGTCCCGAAACGCACGGATCTTCTCCCTAGCCTTGTCGCGCGGGCCGACGATCGACACCAGGTCGATCAGCTCGTCCGGAAGCGCAAACATCGCCTCGGTCTTCTTCCCTTCGAGGTAAAGGTCCTGGACCTTGCGCGCGGCATCTTCGAATCCGTACGTCGAGACGAGCCGGTTGTAGAAGTTCTGCTCGCGCGAGCCCATGCCGCCCACATAAAGCGCCAGCACCGGCCGCATCGCGTTGCGAGCGCTTTCGAGGTCGTCCCCGATCATCACGTTGACCGAGGGGCAGATCCGAAAGTCGTCGAGGGAGCGGCCGGCCTTCGCCGCGCCTTCCTCCAGCGGACCGCGCAGCGCCTTCGTGTGTTCGGGCGAGAAGAACACCGGAAGCCAGCCGTCCGCGATCTCGCCCGCCAGCGCGACGTTCTTCGGCCCCAGCACGGCGAGAAAGATCGGGATGTTCTCCTGGACCGGCTTGATGGTGAGCTTCAGGGCCTTGCCCGGTCCGTCGGGCAGGGGCAGCTGCAGCGTCTCGCCGTCGAACTCGATCTTCTGGCGCGCAAGCGCCATGCGCACCACGGCCACGTACTCGCGTGTGCGCAGCAGCTGCTTGCCGAAGCGCACGCCATGAAATCCCTCGCTGACCTGGGGCCCCGAGGTTCCGAGCCCGAGCATGAAACGACCACCTGACAGGTTGTCGATGGTCGCGGCAGTCATCGCCGTCATCGTGGCGCTGCGCGCGGGGATCTGGAAGATGCCCGACCCGAGCTTGATTCGCTTGGTCTGGCCCGCGAGCCACGCGAGAACGGTGGCCGCGTCCGATCCGTATGCCTCGGCCGTCCAGACCGAGTCGTAACCCAGCTCCTCGGCGGTCTGCGCGATCTCGAGCTGATCCGCCGGCGTGAGGCCCAAGCCCCAGTAGCCGATGCTGACTCCCAGCTTCACGCTGAAAGAGTCTGATACAGGAGGAAAACGTTCAGGCCGATGATCATCGCCGCCACGGCGTAAGCCGCGTAGTTGGTGTAGCGGCCATTGACGAGGTTGCCCATCAGCTTCCTGTCACGGGTGAAGAGGACCAAGGGGATCATCGCGAACGGAATCCCGAACGACAGCGCGACCTGGCTCAACACCAGCGCGTGCGATGGGTCGAACCGGGTCGCGATGAGGACCATCGCCGGCACCATCGTGATCGCGCGGCGAAGGAACACGGGGATCTGGCGCCGGATGAAGCCCTGCATCACGACCTGGCCGGCAAGCGTGCCCACCGACGAAGACGACACGCCGGACGCGAGGAGCGCGATCCCGAACACCAGCCCGCTGTGGTCGCCGACGTAGCGATCGAGCCCACCGGAGACCTGGACGAGGTCGGCACCGACCGTCGTCAGTCCGCGCGAGCCGAACACCGCGGCGGACATCGTGAGCATGGCGAGGTTGATGACGCCGGCGATGCCCATCGCGATCACCACATCGACCAGCTCGAAATGAAAGATCTTGCGGCGGGCCTCGCGGTTTCCGCCGACGATGCGTTTTTGCGTGAGCGACGAGTGGAGATAGATGACGTGAGGCATCACCGTCGCGCCGATGATGCCGACGGCGAGCAGGATCGAGGCGGTGCCGTCGAGGTGCGGGACGAAGGTGTTGGTCGCCACCGATCCCCACGACGGGTTCGCGCCCAGGACCTCGAGCCCGAACGCGATCACGATCACGCCGACGAGCACAGCTATCACCGCCTCCAGGCGACGAAAGCCGTAGGACTGAAGGCCGAGGACCGTGAACGCGATCACACCCGTGATCAGGCCGGCGATGAACAGCGGAATGCCGAAGACGAGGTAAATGCCCAGCGCCGCACCGACGAACTCGGCGAGGTCGGTCGCCATGGCGATGAGCTCGGCCTGGATCCAAAGGAAGATGACGACGGGTCTAGGAAAGCGCTCGCGGCAGATCTCGGGGAGGCTCCTGCCGGTCGCGATGCCCAGCTTGGCGCTCATCGACTGGATGAGCATCGCCATCAGGTTGGCGGCGAGGACGACCCACAGCAGCATGTACCCGTACTGAGAGCCGGCCGCCATGTTGGTGGCGAAGTTGCCCGGGTCGACGTAGGCGACCGCGGCGATGAACGCGGGCCCGAGGAAAGGCAGCACCGCGCGAACTCCCCGTCGCTGACCGAGGATGGACCGCTCGGCCGCTCGAAGCACGCGCAGCTCGCCGGGGAGCGCATGCTCCTCGCCGACCACGACCGGCTGCGTGATTACCGCTCGAACGGCTTCAGCCAACGAAAACCGCTCTGGCGAGACCCAGGGGGACGCTTTCCCGCCGGCCTTTGACCTTCAACTCGATCGGGCCTTCGAACCGGCTGCCGGTCAGGATCGCGACCCGGGCTCCCGGCACGAGGCCGCGGCGCTCGAGCTCGCGGAGCTTGCTCGGGTCGTCGTCACTGACCCGCTGGACGGTCAGCTTTTCGCCCTCACGCGCGGTGCTCAGCGGGCGGTCACTCGAAGCTTTGACCCTGCCCCCGAGCGTCGGGATCACGTGGCCGTGCGGGTCCAGCTCAGGCCGTCCGAGCAGCTCAAAGATGCGCTGTTCCATGCGCTC
Source organism: Candidatus Dormiibacterota bacterium (assembly GCA_035945895.1). Lineage (GTDB taxonomy): Bacteria > Chloroflexota > Dormibacteria > Dormibacterales > Dormibacteraceae > 40CM-4-65-16. Next base: position 20,436 of record DASYZS010000101.1, read on the forward strand.
GGAGATGACGTGCTCCAGGCGCTCGGCCTCGTCGTGGACCTCGTCCCACCTGTAGCCGAGGACCTGGACCAGGAACATCTCGAGAAGGCGGTGATGGCGGACCAGCTCGAGGGCGACCTTGCGGCCTTCCTTCGTGAGCTGCTGCCCGCGGTAGCGGTCGTGCTCGACAAGGCCCTGGGAGGAGAGGCGGGTGACCATCTCGCTCACGCTCGGCGAGGAGATGCCGAGGCGCTGGGCCAGCTCGCGGGTGGGGACCGGGTGCTCGCCACCGCCGAGAAGGTAAAGGGACTTGAGGTAATCTTCCTGCGAGCGGGTGAAGGCTTCCCTAAGGGGTGGTGCGGGTGAACCTACCATCAAAGATAGGATACCCTAACTTTCGGCGATTAATTCGCTTTTAGCTGCAAGCTCCAGTCGTCGAGCTCGCCGGGTTGTAGGTGACGCTGACGTTTGGCGTGACCGTCACCGCGGACGCGGCGGTGAACACGGCGAGGTAATCGGCACAGCCTTCGGCGTCGTGAAAGTCGTAGTTCACGGACGTGACGTTGAGCCAGCTGTGCACGGTGCCGCTGTGGTGCATACAGTAGTTGGTCACACCCTGACCGTAGTCGACGCACTCGATCGCCTTGGCCCACTGCTCGAAGGTCAGGATGCTCACCAACATGGGCGCGTTGGACGTGGCCTCGAGGTGGTAGGTGAAGGTGTCTGGGATGCCTCCGGCCAGATACGCGGTGCGGTCCGGGATCCGCTGTGGATAGTTCCAGAGCACGAGCTTGGGGTGCTCGAGCTGGGCCTTGGTGTTGGCGAGCTCACCGAGCGTGGCGGTCAGGTTGGTCTGTGTGGTCTTGAGCTGGTCGATGAGGATCTGGTTGCGCCCGGTCAGCGACTCGTTTTGAGTCTGCAGGTTGCGGATCGTCGCCTGGTTGCTCTGGTCGTCGGCGTAGAGCACTCCGACTCCGACCGCGGTGATCAGAAGGGCCGCGGCCAGCGCGGCCGTCCAGCGGCGTCGCTCGAAGCGCTCGAGCATCGATCTCCAGGGCGCGGGGTGAGGCAAAGCGATCGGAGGGTCCACAGACGTCGATGTGATGATCGCATCACCCGAGCCCTCCGTCGTCATGTTTGGCCAGGTCGCGGCCACGCGCCGTAGACCTGACTGATCTTCGAGCTCGTCTCCGCCAGGGCGCTGATGTCGTAGGTGAAGGTTTTGCCGTCGGGCTGCCAGGCGGGACCCATCCCGCAGTTGCTCCCGCACGGCGCCTCCTCGGTCATGAAGAAGGTCGTCGAGTTCAGCCAGGCGGGCTGTGAGCGAGCGTTCGGCAGCTCTCCTCCGCTCCGGCCGCCGTGGCCGTAGAGCCACACGTGCGGCGTGCCGGAGGCGTCGCGCACCGTGAAGGCGAGGTTGTCGTCGCCGGCGTCGGCGCGCGGGCGGATCCACGAGAGCTGCTGGCCGAAAGCCTGGGAGACGCCGCTCGACGAATCCCAGACCTGGATCTGACTCGAGACGGGGATCCGGTAATAAAGACGGCTGCCGGTGCTGCCCCACGTGGCCATCGTGGCCCGTGCAAGACTGAAGGCCAGGCTCCCGTCGATCGTCCTTCTTATCTGCAGTGCATCGCCAGTGAACGTTTGGACCAGAGCGAAATACGCGCCGTCAGGAGAGAAGGCGAGGTAGGCGTCGTCTTCGCTGGGGTTGATGCCCCGGCCCGGCACCGCTCCCATGGTTGCGACCTCGCGGTCGCCCCCGCCGCTGAGCAGGTGGAGTGTCACCGCGGTCGAATCCGAGGTGACGTACGCGAGGAAGCCGCGGTCCGGACTCCAGGCGTGGAGGCCGTCCATGAATCCGCCGCCTGTCCAGCTTGCGGCCACGGTGCTCGTGCCCGTGAACAGGTCGAGTACGGCGATCACGCTGGTGCCGGTAGCGCCTAGGTTGCCCTGGCTCGCGTACCACGAAATCATGCTCTGGGTCACAAGCTCGGGCGAGAAGTTGCCGCCGGTAATGCCGCACAGCGTTCGCGGGGCTTTGGCGTTGGTGACGTCGGCGAGGACCGGGTTGGGGGCGCCCTGGAGCTGAAGGACCGCTTCAGCGCTCGTGGGCTGAGCGACGCAGCTGGCGTGCAGGGCGGCCCAGGCCGGGACCACGATCGGAGGCGGCGCCGGTGTTGGGCTTGCACTCGGGCTCGGTTCCTGGGATGGGCTCGGCTCCTCGGATGGGCTGGGACTCGGGCTGGGCGATTGGTGACTGGCGCTCGGCGTCGCACGCGGCGTGAGCGGTCCGTTGGGGGTGCAGGACGTCAACGCGGCCATGACCAGGAGGAGACCTACCCCGATCCTCACGCCACGGTTCAACGAGAAGTGGCTTAGGCGCGTTACGAGGGTGCCGGGGGTGCGCAAGTTGCGCAGAATACCGCGTATCCGTTTAGCGCTGAGTTAAATGAAGTCCCTGGTGCTGGTGGCTTTTGTGATTGCCGGTGCGGGCCTGTGCGCTTCGCCTCAGCCGTTGACGGCCACGATGAGCGTCGTCGCGAGCACCACGACGCAGGTTGGCGGGGCGGCGCAGCTGGTGGTGCAGGTGACCAACACGGGTCCTTCCATCACGCATCTTGGCCTGGTCTTCAGGACGCGAGATCAGTGGTATGCGCTGCACGAAATGAAAGACCTCTCGGGGTGCACCGTCTCGGCTGAATCGTCCGCGTTCGACTGCGGCGACCTTGGCGTCGGCGCGTCCAAGACCTTTTCGTTCACCGGCGTGGCGATGAATGCCGGGCAATATCACTACGAGCTCGCGCTTCGCGAGCTGGTTCAACCGTTTGACTGGGTGAACGATCACCCCGACGGGGCAGACGCGCAGGCGTGGGACGAAACTATCAGCTAGATGGCAGACATCGAGATCTCGGGGAACAAGCTGATCGTGCACATTCGCGGCGCGGACAAGTTCTTCGCGCTCGCGAGCCGGCTCGAGGTTCCACTAGCGCACATCTCGAGCGTGGAGGTCAATCCAACGGAGGCGCACCAGGTATGGCACGGGCTGAGGATGGGCGGGACGAATTTGCCCGGAGTCATAACCGCGGGACGCTTCTTGCAAGGTGGCCAGTGGGCGTTCTGGGACGTTCACGATCCGAACGATTCGATCGCGATCAATTTGCACGATGAGTCTTACGCGCGGGTGGTGATCGGAGTCGACGACCCGGAGTCGGCGGCGCGCATTGTGCGTGCGGCCATCAACTAGTCGCCGTCACGGTTCCGCGCGAACGGCCGGGCCCTAAGGATCCAGGCCTATTCCCGCGCAGGCGGTGAGGATCGTCGCGGCAGGCAGAAATATGGCAAGGATCACTACGCAAGTGAGGCTGATCCGCCGTCGCACCGACACACGAACAAGGTTGTGCCGAGCTGAATCGCATGGCTATCGCCGTGCAGTCGTCTTGCCATCGCGCAGCCAACGGCCGGCAGTCGCAACCGGACCGAGGCTAACTCGTAGTTCTAAGCGGAGCGCAGGCGAATGGTGAACGTGCTGCCTCGGCCGAGCTCGCTTTCGACCTCGATCGCGCCGCCCATCAGCTGCAACAACCGCCGGCTGATGGCAAGCCCGAGACCTGTGCCCCCAGGGGCGTGATTGCCGGCCTGGAAGAACTCTTCGAAAAGCCTGGCCTGATCACTTGATGAGATGCCGTCACCTGTGTCGGTTACCGACAAGAGAATCTCGGGGCCGTCGCGTCGCGCCGCCAGGGTGACAGATCCTCCGGCGTGTGTGTGACGCACCGCGTTGGAGAGAAGATTGAGGACGACCCGAACTACCTGCCTTCGATCGGCGTGGGCTCGGAGCTCGGGAGCCGGCACCACCACCAGGCTGAGGCCGTTGACGTCGGCCAGCGGCCTGATTTGATCAGCCGCCTGCTCCATTACCTCAGTCACCGGGACATCGGCCAGGTTGATCTGCACGCGTCCCAAATCGACCCTGGCGAGGTCGAGAGACTCGTTGACCAGCTCCAGCAGATGATCGCCTGAGGATTCGATGTTGGCCACGTAGCGAAGTTGTTTCTCGTTCAGGGCCCCATATTGCGGGTCCTTCAGCAGATGGGCAAAGCCGAGGATCGAGTTGAGCGGCGTGCGAACCTCGTGGTTCATCATGGCCATCAAGCGCGATTTTGCCTCGCTCTCGCGCTGGGCCTCCCACGCTCGGACCCGTGCGGTCACGTCTGTGAGCACGACCGACATCCCCGTGAACGTACCGTCCCCGTCCTTGAGTGCACGCGAGGCGAGGTTCAGGTAGACGTCCGGCTGAGTTAGATGGAGTCTCCCGTCCACCGGTTCGCCGCCGGCGACCCGCTCCATCAGCGCAGCACCGTTCGAGCCCCAAGCGGCCAGTTCCCGAATATCGCGGCCGACGGCCAGTCCGGATGTGAGATTGAGGACAGAGAGACCGCTGCCTTCAGCGAGCGCCACGACTCCGTTGCGGTCGAGCGCGAGGAAGATGACGGGTGCGCTCGCGACAACCGAAGCCAGTCGCTCGCTGCTTTCCTTCAATCGGTCGCGGAGCGTCAAGTCCCGGACGAAAACAGCGACGAGCCGGCTTGCTTCAGGCAGGTCCGTAACCACGATCTCCATGGGAAATTCGGTGCCGTCTGAGCGTCTGCCTGTGGCCTCGAATGCGCGACCCGCGTACTCGTGCGAGTCCGCCTCTCGGCCGGCGCGGTTCCAGCGCTCGAACGCCTCGATGTGTTTTGGCGAGAGCAAGATCATGGCGCTGCGCCCAATGACCTCATTCCGCGGTCGAAGGAAGGCTGCTTCCGCCGCCGGATTGAAGTCGACAACCTCGCCATCCGCGTTGAAGACGACGATCGGATCTGGGGCGGAATCCATGACCGCCCTTACGCGGTGCTCGCTGGCGACCAGCCGCCGCGTTGTGGTCGCGCGCTGAGAAGCAGCGGCGGCAAACCCGGCAATCATCTCTAAAGTGCCCGAGTCGATCTCGTCGAGAACAGCCGCCTGCTCCGAGATGAGCTGCAGCACTCCAATCACGCCGTCGTCCGTAACCAGTGGAGCTGAGACCATGGCGCCGAGTCTTTTGATGCGTGCAGTCGGGACGTGGACCCGATCGTCGTTCTTCGCGTCGTCGACCCGCTGCAGGAGCCCGGTGCGGAATGCCGCTCCGGCAAGGCTGTCGGAGATCGGCAGCTGGAACCCGACTGGGATCTCCGGCTCGCCTGCAGCCGCGTGGACCACGAGGTTTGCGCCGTCTGGCAGCAGGACCGCGACGGAGCCACCACCGATCAAGCCGGCCGTCCGCTCTGCCAGCACTTTGAGCAGGCGCTCGAAGTCAAGCTCGGAGTTTGCGATCTCGCGCTGTGCCTCGATGATCACCGCGAGCCGTTGCTGCTCACCCTCCAGGATGGCTTTCGCGCGACGCTCCTCGGTCACGTCGATCAGGTGGAGAAGCACGTGGCGCGGCTCATCGCCGACCTTGACCAGCGAAGCGGTCAGCCTCGTCCACAAGACCTGGCCATCCTTGCGCAGGATCCTCACATCGTCGGTGACCACATTGGAAGCCGCGCGGTACAGCCCGGCAAGCGCGTCATAAGCGTTCTTAAGGTCCTCAGGCACGACCAGCTGCCGTGTCGACATGCCCGCCAGCTCGCATTCGCTGTAGCCCAACATCGCGCACAGTGCCGGATTGGCCCTCGTCACCGAACCGTCGAGCGATGTCAAAGCCATGCCGACGCCGGACGCCTGGAACGCGCCACTCAGGAGCTCTTCGCTGGCGCGCAGTGCCTCGGCGGTGCGGGCCCGCGAGATCGCGGCACCCGCAAACCCCGCAAGGAGCTCGACGGTCGTATGCACGGTGCCCTCAAAGGCGTTTGGCTTGGGCGATTGCGCCTGCAGTCCGCCGATGACCGAGCCGTGGTCGCGTATGGGCGCCATCACGAGCGACCGAATACCGGTCGTCCGCGCAACCTCCTGGTTGCAGCGAGCGTCGAATAGCGCATCACCCGTGCTTTCCGCGCCGCCCTCGGCGACGCATCCGCGGATCGGGTTTCCCCTGGTCGGAAAACGCCGGCCAATCAGCTCGGCGCCGAAGCCCTCGGAGGCGCTGACGATGACCTCATCTCCATCCAGCATCTGCACGGCAGCGCCCGGCGCACCCGTCATGGCCACCGAGCTCCGAGTGACCAGCGCCATGATCTGATCAGGTTGCAGCTCCGGGTTCCCGAGCTCAGTCTGGACCGCGATCAGCTTGCGCAGGAGGGCCGCATCGCGCTGCTGACGCTCCTCTGCTGCTTTCAAGTCCGTGATGTCCACCGAACTGGTGATGACGCAGTCGACCTGCCCGGCTTGATCGAGTATGGGCACCGCGTCGACCAGGGCCCAACGAAGCTGACCGTCGACCTCATAGCCGGCGACCACGCCGCGAACCGGCGCCTTCTCCGCCAATGCGCGCGCAAACGGCCTCTCGGCTCCGGTCAGCGACGTTCCGTCCGGGCGGTGCATCGGGTAGGTGTGGTCGCGAACGCCGGATGGGTCTCTCGCCGTGTCGGGCCATGCCCCTTGCGCAGCACTGTTGTAGTGGATCGGCCGGCCATGACGGTCGTACACGACAACGAATACACCGAGAGCGTCGTAGACCCGCTCGGCGATTGCCTTCTGCCGCGTCACCTCATCGGTCAGGCGTGCCGCCTCCAGCGCCGGTCCGACGATCGCCGCCATCAGCGAGAGGAAGAGGGCGTCGGACCTGGTGAACCGCCGCCTGCCCAGGCTGAGCACAGCCAGCGTCCCCTCCGCTCGACCCTCCACCATCAGCGGCACCGCGACCTGGGCCCGGATGCGGTGCGTGCGGCCCCAGCTCGTGGTCTGGCCAGAAGCGCGATAGTCGTTGACGATCACCGGCTGGCCGGTCTGGAACGCGTTGCTGATCGCGGTCGGCGTCTGGGCTCCGATCTCGAGCGCCGGATCGGCGGGCGTCCCTGAAGTGGCTAGGAGTCGAAACGACTCCGACCCCGGATCGAACCAGCGCAGGACTGCGGCGTCACCCCGGGCGATCACTCGCGCGCGATCGACGACAAGCTGAGCCAACGCCGCACCGTCATGGGGCCGCCCTGCCGCCACGGCGACCTCGTGCAGAGCCTCCATAGCGCTCTGATTCAACCGAGCGGCCTCTCGCTCAGCGCCGCCCCAACCGGCAACCACACCCACCCTCGACAGATCCCTTCGGGCAGAATTATATAACGATGCACTCTATATTGCGATAGGCGCTTACATAACGATGCAAGCCGTATTACAATTGGATTGCCGTGGGCGAGAGCCTCGCCAGAGCGGGCCGACCAAGAGACAGGCGCCTCGATGAGAGGTTGCTCCAGGCGGCCTACGAGGTGTTTCTCGAGCGCGGCTACCAGCGTGCCAGTCTCAGCGAGATCGCTCGGCGGGCGGGTGTCGGCACCCCTGCGATCTACCGCCGCTGGCGGAGGAAGGTCGACGTCGCCATCGACATCGTGGAGCGCCAGGCGAGCCCGGACCCGATCCCCGATTCCGGGTCGATCCGCGACGACCTGGTGGCGCTTCTCCGCCAGAGGCTTCGCATTTTCTCGACCAGGCTGTTCCACGACGTGTTGCTGCCAGTTGCGCTCGAGGCGGCCAACGACGCACGATTGGCCGACCGCGTACGCAGTCGGTTCGTCGCTTACCGCGAACCCTCGATGGAGGCAAGGATCCGCAAGTCGATCGACCTTGGCGAGCTCCGCTCCGACACCGAGCCCAGCCGGCTCATCGACCTGCTGATGGGAACCGTGACCCTGCCGCTGCTCTTCTCGCAAGACCTGCCTCATGCGTCTGAGGCGCCCGGCATCGTGGATTTTCTGCTGGACGGCTTCGCAGCGAAGGGCAGATAGAGGTGGCGGGCGAGCGCGGTCGCGTGCTTGTCGTTGAGGACGACACCGCCTCCGCGGAGCTCATGGCGACTTTGGTCGAGCGCGAAGGCTTTACGCCAGTGACGTGTCGCACGGCGGCGGAGGCACTCGCCGCCAGCGCTCAGGCGCCGGCGGTGGCTGCGCTGCTCGACTGGGTCCTGCCCGATTCGCCGGGCACTGAGGTCTGTCGTGAACTCCGAGCGGCCGACCCCGTGGTGTCGATCATCTTTGTCAGCGGCCGCAACGACGAGACGAGCATGGCCCGCGGCCTCGATGCCGGCGCCGACGACTACGTCGCCAAACCGGTTCGCGAAGGTGAGCTCATCGCGCGCCTCGAGGCGCAGCTTCGCAAATCGGAGCGCCTGCGAAGGAGCCAGATCAGCGGCGAGGGCGCGAACGCTCGGCGCCTGGAATTCGGCGCCCTCGAGATCGACCTCAAGGCCCGCGAGGTGAAGGTCAGCGGGCGAGTCATAAAGCTGGGGCCCCTGCAGTACCGGCTCCTCGAGTATCTCGCTCGGAACGCAGGCGTTGCCGTCTCGCGGGACCAGATCCTGAACGAGGTGTACGGCATTACGGCCGAGGTCGACACGGAGCGAGTCGATGTGCTGGTGCAGAGACTGCGCCGCAAGCTCGGCGACTACCCCGACAGCGGCGGACATATCATCGCCCACCCTGGCTATGGCTACCTGCTCGAGAGGCGTGCGCCGGCGCAGTGACCTCGGTCGCGAGCGCCGACTCCCTAAGCACGTTCGAGAGAAACAGCGCAACGAGGTCAGGATCCCACTGCGATCCTCCACCTCGGCGCAGCTCCGCCACCGCCGCTTCAGGTGACATGGCCCGTCTGTACGGCCGGTCGCTTGTCATCGCGTCGTAGGCGTCGCAAATCGAGACGATCATCGCGATCCGCGGAATGTTCAAAGCGGTGAGGCCGTCGGGGTAGCCGCTGCCGTCGAACCGCTCGTGATGGTGTCTCACGATCGGAACGACGCCGGCCGTTGAGCGCAGCTGCTCTGCGATTTCCACGCCGACCGTGACGTGGCTGCGCATGATCGCCACCTCACTGGGGCCAAGAGGCCCTTGCTTCAACAGCACGCTGTCCGGCACACCGACCTTGCCGATGTCGTGCACGATCCCACCGAAGTAGAGGACGTCCAGATCGGAAACGGGAAGACCGACCGCTTCGCCCAGTGCGCGGGCGGTCCTCGCCACGCGCTCGACGTGGGCTTCGGTGCCGCAGTCCTTAGCCTCCACGACTTTTGCGAATGCGGCCATGACGTGCTCGGCGTCGTCGAGCCTGTCGTAGATCTCCTTTGCCCGGATCAGCGTGAGGACCCGCGCCATCAGCTCGTGCCGGTCGACAGGCTTGGTAAGGAAGTCGTCCGCCCCAGCTTCGAGGGCCCGGACCCTGTCCTCGACAGTGCTCAGCGAGGTGACCAGCACCACGGGCAGCAGCCGGTGGGCGGGATTCGCCTTGATCTGTCGGCATACCTCGATCCCATCGAGCCGAGGCATGACCACGTCCAGCAGCACCAGGTCTGGATGCCAGCGCTCGACCGCCTCCAGCGCCGCGTGACCGTCGCCCGCGGTGACGAACCTGCACCCGGTGCCGCTGAGGTATTCGGCAAGCAGCTCGAGATTCAGCGGATGGTCGTCCACACCGAGGACCGTCGGCTTCGGTCGCTCGGCCATCTCGGATAAGTTCGCGATCGTCCCCGGCCGCCCGGCGGCGGCGGCCAATCGAATTGGCATCGATCGACCGACGTCGTCGAAAAGTCGATCGTTGGATGACGAGAAGGGGGTGCGAGGGCTGCGGGCCGCAGACGGCCGTGCTCATGATCGCGCCCGGTGCATTCCCCACGCTGCAATCCCAGGTTTGCCATTGCAACTCGTGACTGAACCCCCCGCCTCCCGGGCCCCTGACGAACCCCCGGTGCGTGTCGTCGTCGCGGACGACAACGCGGTCAGCGCCGAGCTCCTGCGGACGTATCTGGAGTCATTGGGCTACTCCGTCGACTGGGCGGAGGACGGCGCTCACGCCCTGGCGTTGGCGGCGACCGGCGTGTACCAGCTGATGCTCCTGGACGTGAACATGCCTGTCTATGACGGCGTCGAGGTGATGCGCCGGCTGCACATTCTTACCGGCAGGCATGTGCGCGTCATAGCCGTCGCAGCCGACCGGCTCGCCACCCGACACGAGACGATGGCGCGAATGGGAGTCGACGGCTACCTCACCAAGCCGGTGACATTGAGTCAGCTACGTGATGAGCTCGCCCGGGTGCTGCAGAAGCCGGGCGGGTGAGGTGGCAGATGCTCCGGCGCTGATCGGACCCGCGCCTCTTCGGATCACCAGTCGGGCGGTTCGGTTGCGAGGCTGGCGGTCATTCGCCCTGGCGGCCACGTCAGCCGGCCTGGCGGCGTTGGCCTTGACGGTCTGGCTTGGTTTCAAGATCGGGGGCGATGGACCGACGACCGCTGTCAGTGACGTCGGCCAGGCGATACCGGCCCTGGCCGCGGCCGCGACGTGCGGCTGGGCGTCAGGACGCTCGGCGGGCCGAACTCGATGGGCCTGGGGTTTGCTGGCCGCGTCTGCAGGCACTTGGGGCGCCGGCGAGGTGGTCTGGTCTTACTACACCGTAGTGCTCAAGGTCGGCGTGCCTTTTCCATCACTCGCCGATCTCGGATTTTTGGCCGCGGTGCCTACTGCTGTCGCCGGCGTCCTGTGCTTTCCGGCCACGGCCACGCGTGGTGCGACACGGATTCGTACGCTCCTAGACGGCGCAATGGTCGCGCTGTCGCTGCTGTTCGTGAGCTGGACGCTCGGACTCGGCGCGATCTATCACCAATCTCAGTCGGGCCTTCTCGCGCAGGTCATCGGCCTGGCTTATCCGGTTGGCGACATCGTCGTCCTGACCGCCCTGTTTGTCGCCTTCCGGCGCGCCGCGGGGTCGCAGCGTGGACAGTTCGCGCTGCTGATAGCGGGACTCGCCGCCAACGCGTTCTCGGACAGCACGTTCGCCTTCCTCACCGCAAGCGGCAGCTATCTGACATCGAGCTACCTGTTCAGCACCGGCTGGATCTATGGGTATGCGCTAGTGGCTCTGGCTCCGCTGTGGCCTCGACCCCGTGCCGAGCGCCAGTCGCGCGAAGGAGCGATGACCGTCTGGCGAATGATGCTGCCGTGGTTAGGACTGATTGCAGTCCTGGTCACCGCAATCGTGCTGGTCGCCGTCGGCCGGCCGATGGATCCGTTCCTCACCCTCCCTGCGGCCGGGCTGGTCGTCGTCCTGATGGCCAGCCAGGCCCTCGCATTCCAGGACTCACTAGAGCTTCTCGCCGCGAGTCAGACGGCTGAGCTCAAGCTGACAGACCGCAGCACGATGTTGAACCAGGTCATCGACCACGCCCCGCAGGGCGTCGCCCGAATTGGTATCGACCGGCGGCTCACCAACACAAATCCAAAGCTTGCGGCCATCCTGCACACACCTGCCGAGCTGCTCGTGGGTAGGTCATTGGAGCAATTCATCCCGGGCGACGTGCTGGCTCGGAATTTCGGCGCATTTCAGTCAGTCAGCGGCGATCTAAGCGATACGGCGCTTGCTGATTGCAACGCTCGCCGTGGCGACGGCAGCCGCTTCTGGCTCCAATGGAGCGTGACGCCGATTCGCAAGTTGGACGGAACGATCGACTACTTCATGGGCATGTTCGAAGACATAACCGCCAAGCACGAGGCGGCTGAGAACGCCGCCGCGACTCTCTCCCAACTGGAGCGGCTGAACCGCCTCAAGAGTGAGTTCGTCTCATCGGTCAGTCACGAGTTCAGGAGCGCGCTGGTCGGAATTCAGGGTTTTAGCGAACTGCTGCGCGACAGCGATATGTCGCCATCGGAGGTTCATGACACTGCGCGCGACATAAACAACGACGCGATGCGCTTGAACCGAATGATCACCGAGATGCTGGACCTTGACCGGATGGAGGCAGGCAAGATCCACCTCGAACTGAAGCCGCTCAGCCTGAACGACCTGGTCCGTAACGCCGTCGAAAGAGCTCGCGTGACAACGGATAGACATCAAGTCGTGACCGACCTGCAGCCCAACATCTCCTTCGTGATGGGCGATAGCGATCGACTGACCCAGGTCCTCACCAACCTGCTGAGCAACGCGATCAAGTACTCACCGGACGGGGGCGAGATCTCGGTGCGCACGCGTGCCGGCCGCGGCGCAGTCGAAGTTGCCGTCACGGACCACGGCCTCGGCATTCCGCCAGAGTTCATCAGTCGTCTGTTCGGTCGTTACGAGCGCTTCGAGGACAAGAACGCCGGCAAGATCCTCGGCACAGGCCTGGGCCTCGCGATCACCAGGCAGATCGTGGAGATGCACGGCGGCACCATCACCGTCAAAAGCGCAGTCGGCAGCGGGTCGGAGTTCACGTTAAACATCCCGACGGGCGTGGCGCCGTCGTGATGATGGAGTTGTCCCAGGTAAGAGACCACATGTACTGGCGATTGGGCGAAACGATTGCAGTGGTAGCCCCGGCGGGATTCGAACCCGCGATCTCAGCCTTGAGAGGGCTGCGTCCTAGGCCACTAGACGACGGGGCCGCATACCTTTAATTGTTGTTTGTGCGAGCGATGGTGGGCGGCATTGGGTTTGAACCAATGACCTCTTGCGTGTGAAGCAAGCGCTCTCCCACTGAGCTAGCCGCCCGCGGGACTTTGAATTCTACCCGCGGGTCGTAGGATCAGCCCGATGGCCGCGCCACTCGCCGAGCGCCGGTGCGAGGTCTGCACGCCGGACACTCCCACCCTCTCTCGCCCCGAAGCCGATGGGCTTCTCGGCGACCTCCAGGGCTGGAACATCCAGGAGGCGCGCGGCCACCTCGAGCTCACCAAGACCTTCGAATTGAAGGGCTTCATGCCCGGCGTCGGGCTCGTCAACCAAATCGCGGAGATCGCCGAACGAGAGGGACACCACCCCGATCTCCTCCTCAAGTACGGTGCTCTGACCGTGACGCTCTGGACCCACGCCGCGGGCGGGCTCACCGACAACGACTTCATCCTGGCCGCCAAGATCGACCAGGTCGCCCAAGCCGGCCCTCGTTTCACACTTTCTTAACTGCTAACGCCGTGATTTGTCGGCGACTTCCGGCTACAGTTCTCAGGCTCCGATGCACTTCATCTTGTGTTGGCTGCTACACCAGAAAGAGCGAGAGGTGCTGCTGAACGGGGTCCTGCCGGGTGGAATCGACGCTGTCGTCTTCTGCTGGCGCTGCGACAAGATGCGGGGCCGCGCCGTCCGGGTACTGCACCTCAGTCCCAACGGCGTCCACGCCTACTAGGCCGGACTCGAAGCTCTAGAAGCCGTCTCCTCGTCCGGGATCAGTTCCTCGACTTCCTCGCCGGTGTACGCCGAGGCCTGCATGCGGAACAGGCGCGCGTAGCGCCCACCCAACCGCATCAGCTCTTCGTGAGTTCCCTCCTCGACCAGCCGGCCGTGCTCCAGGAAGATGATGCGGTCGGCCCGGCGGACAGTCGAGAACCGGTGCGAGATGTAGACGGCCGTCCGGCCCGACGTCAGCGACCGCAACCTTTCAAACAGGTCGTACTCCGCCTGGGCGTCCAGTGCCGACGTCGGCTCGTCCAGCAGCAAGATCCGCGCGTCTGAGCGCATGAACGCGCGTGCCAGCGCGACCTTCTGCCACTCCCCGCCGGACAGGTTCACGCCGGCGTCGAACCACTTGCCCAGCGCGGTGTCGTAGCCGGCCGGAAGGTTGGCGATCAGCTCGTCCGACCCGGCCTGCTTGCTCGCCCGAACGACCTCCTCGCGATCAGAGATCTCGGGAACGTTGCCCAGTCCGATGTTCTCGGACGCGGTGGCCTGGTAGTCGACGTAGTCCTGGAACATGGCACCGATCTGGCGTCGCAGCTCCTCAGGCTCGAACTCGCGGATGTCGACCCCGTCGATCAGGATTCGGCCCTCGATCGGGTCGTACAGCCGGCAGATGAGCTTGAACAGGGTCGTCTTTCCGGCTCCGTTGCGCCCCACAACGGCCAGCGTTTCGCCAGGCTCGACCGTGAACGACACCTGGTCCAGGGCCAGTCCCTGGGCGCCGGGGTAGGCGAAGCTCACGTTCTCGAAACGGATCTCGCCCCGCAGCGGCTGCGGCACCGGCGCGGGCTTTTCCGCCACCGGCAGCGTCGGTTCCTTCTGCATCAACTCGACCAGGTTGTTGAGGTAGAGGTTGTGCTCGTACATGCCCGAGAAGCCGCCCAGCAAGCTCTGGATCGAGTTCTGGACCTGGACCGCAGCCTGGGTGTACGCCGTCAGGTGTCCCAAGGTGAGCCGTCCGGCGATCGCCTGGAGCGCGATGTAGAGGTAGGTGACCGACGTGACGATCGTGCTCAGGTTGCCGAGCCCAAAGCCGGTGAGGTACCGGCGTACGAGCTGCGATCGCTGCGTGTCGTAGAAGACCTTGGCGATGAGGCGGTAGCGCTCGATGAAGTAATCGCCGAGACCGAACAGCTTGACTTCTTTGGCGAACGTGTCCTGCGTGACCAGGTTCACCAGGTACGTCATGCGGCGCAGAAGCCGCGAGCCCCAGCGAGCGATGTTGTAGCCGCGCCAGCCGTAGCGCGTGTCCGCGATGAACGCGGGCACCGGCGAGACCAGCACGATGATGGCGAGCACCCAGCTCACCGCGAACAGAAGCGCGATCATCGTCACCAGGGTCAGCGCCGTCTGGAGCAGGCCGAAGGCCGTGGCGATCATCAGCACCGGCCGGTTGATGGAGTCGTTCTGGGCGCGACGCAGCAGGTCATAAGAGGCCGGGTCCTCGTAGAAGGGAAGGTCCAGCGACGCGGCCTTCTCCATGACCATGAGCTGAATTCGCATCGACACCGAGTTCTGCAGCAGCTGCTGCGTGATGTTGCGCAGCGTGTTCAGTAGCGCGCTGATCGCAAAGATCACGAACTGCAGCGCGGCGAGGAACACAATGATGCCGACCGAGCTGAAGGTCAGCGCCGGCACCCAAGGCACGCCGAGGCTGGACAGGGTCACCTGGTCCGGCAGGTGCGAGTGGTTGATCAGGATGCCTCTTACGACGGCGTTGGTCAGCATCAGGGTGATGCCGACCGAGATGGTCGGGATGATTCCGGCCAGGGCGGTCGTGATGAACAGACCGAGAGTGATCGGCCGGCTCGCCTCCCACACCAGGCTCAGCACCTGCGGTAGGGCCGCGGTGGTGCCGGTGACCGATTGCTTCAGGTTCTCCCAGCGGCCCCGCAGGTCTGTTGGACCCTCCGGCTGGCTCGGCGGTTCGATAGTGGGGTCGCCGGTCAGGCCGCTGTTGGCTGGACCGCTTTCAGGGTTGCGCCGGCCCCGGCCAAAGCCTCCCCACCAGATCACTGGCCCGTGCGAGCCGGGCGGCGTCATCCCCATGTTTTTGTCAGCTTACGTATACCCAGTTGCGATCCGGTTTATTACAGTGTAATAATGTAAGCATGGATGACAAAGAACTCGGTTCTATCAAAGGTTGGTTTGCCGGAAGGCTCCCGGACGGCTGGTTCACGGGAGTAGATGTCAGCGTCGAGGACGACCAGATCGTTGTCATCGGCACGCTGCCGGAAGTGAATCTCGGGTCGACGCCCGAGGAGAAGGAGGGGGCGGCCGCCGGCCGTATCGCCCGCTTCCGTGAGGAGACTCGCGGCGACCGGATCGGCATCGCGCGCGAGGCCGAGGAGCGCTTCAAGAAGTACGTCACCTGGGGCGCGAAGCTCGACACGGTGACCAAGCGCTTCAACCCGGGCGGGGGCGGCGGTTATGGCCGCGGCGACGACCGGCGCAGCGTGATGATCCGGCGCTGGCTGCGCCGGCACCGCGGCAGGCGCCCGCAAGAGGCGGAGAGGCAAAGCCAGGTCTTCTAAGCGTCACTCGACGGCCGGGCGCGCGCAGGGCGCTCACTCGATGAGGAATACATCGAGCCCAGCCAGCGGCTCGGGACGGTTTTCAAGAGGCGTGTGTTCTGGAAGCCGGCCCGGGCCGCCATCCTTTCCCACTGCTCATAGGTGAAGGGATAAGGCACCCACGGGTTGCCGCGGTCGGCGCCGTACTCGACGATGACCAACCGTCCGCCCGCACGCAGCATCGCGCGCACGCGCTCGAGCACCAGCTGTTTGTCGCGGACGTAATGCAGCGAGTTCGCCATCACGATGCCATCAAGGTCGTGCAGATCCAACGGCTTCGTGAAGTCCGCCACGAGCGTCTCGATTCCGGCGCCGATCGCCCGCAGCGCACGCGCATCCTTGTCGACCGCAACGATGTGCGCCGACGGCCCGAGCAGGTCCGCGAGCGCAAGGCTGAACGCGCCTTCACCCGCGCCGAGGTCGGCCCAGGTGCCGCCCTTCTCCCCTACTCCGTCCTCAATCAGCGCTACGAGCTCGGCGTGCGTCAACCTCTTCTCTCACTCTAGGCGCGACGTCGCGCATGAAAGTCCGCATCTCGTCCTCGTCCTCGGTGACCAGGAATGTGTCCATTCCGTAGTCGACGACGAGAGAGACCAGGAGCTCGGGCTCCAGCATTCCGGCGTTGAGGACGCGGCGGATGGCGCGCGGGTCACGTCCCGCCGCCGTCGCGGCCTCGTCGATGCGCTGGTTGCCGTCGCGCAGGTACCCCGCATCGGTCCGCCCCCACGACGGCACCCAGCCGTCGGCGAGGCGGCCGACCAGGGAAAGCATTCGCGGCCGATACGCCCCCAGCCAGATTCCGATCGGGTGCGCAGGCACCGGTCCCGAGTGCGCGCCGGCGAGGTGATGGTACCTGCCCTCGAACTTGATCCCGTGCTGACCGCTCCACAGCAAGCGAATGACCTCGATCGCTTCCTCCAGCGCGGAAACCGCCTGGCCGGCCGACCACACTGGCCCGCCGTACGCATTGACCGCCTGCGAAAAACCGCCCGCACCCAGGCCGAGCTCGAAGCGTCCTCCGCTCAGGATGTCGATGGACGCAGCGGCCTTGGCCACCAGCGCCGGCGGGCGGAGCTGCATGTTGACGACGTCGGGAAACATCTTGATGCGTTCGGTTCGCATCGCGACCGCGGTCAGCAACGTCATCGTGTCGAAGAAGCGTCTCTGGTACGGGTGGTCCTGGATTCCGAGGATGTCGAAGCCGAGCTCGTCGGCGAGCGCCGCGACTCGAAGCGGTCGCTCCGTCGCCTCAGGCGTGACGAACACGCCGAAACGAACAGGTTGCCCGTAGTCCATCACTGGACTAGAAGACGCGAACCTAAGCGGCTATTTCTTGCCCCGCCGGAACAGCAGGCGCCAGATCAACAGCAGGATCACCGCACCGGCGAAGGCGACGATGATCCGGTTGACGATTGACGGACCGATGTTGATCGAGATGTGCAACACCCCCGCCAGCCAGCCGCCGAAGATCGCGCCGAGGATGCCGATGATCAGGTTCCAAAACCAGCCCCGACCGCGGCCCATGACCACCAGGCTCGCGAGGAACCCGGCCACCAGGCCCACAAAGGCGAAGATCAGGATGTCTCCGAGGCTCACGGCGCTATTTAAGCGTGAGGGCCGAGTTTCCGCGCCCCCCAAAGCTAGATCGCCGCGACGAGTCCCTTCACGATCGCGATCTCCTGCGGGCTGACCACGTGGGCCATACCCGGATACAGCCGCAGCTCGACATTGGCTCCCATCCGATTGAAGACCTCGGCGGCTTCGATCACACGATGTTTCTGGATGAACGGGTCGACGTCGCTGCAGCCGAGAAAAACCGGGGTTTCGTCAAAGTCACCGGCGTAGTTGCGTGGCGTGCCATCCGGCCCGATCAGTCCCGCGCTGAGGCCGGCGACCGCCCCGAAGCGACGGGCGTACCGGGCGGCCCATTCGAGCGTCAGGCAGCCGCCCTGCGAGAAGCCGAGCAAGATCATTCTCTGCACCGGGATGCGCGTCTCGACCCGTTCGACCAGTTTCGAGAGCATGTCGATCGCCGCGGACAGATACGGTTCGTTCGATTCGAGAGGCGCCGTGAACGGGTTGGGATACCACGCGTTACCAGCGGCCTGCGGCGCGAAGTACCGCCATCCGGGCGCCTGGACCTCAGAGGCCACGGTCATGATGTCCTCGGCACTCGCCCCGCGCCCATGCAGCAGGATCATCGCGGCGCGCGCGGCGTCGAGCGGGTCACCGGCTTCGACCACGCGCTGTCCGTGAGCGATCGCCATTGGAAATTTAGTATGACCAGGGGTTGACAAGCACCTTCACGTACTCCAACCCGCGCGTCATCCACTGGGGCGCCGGATCAGTGGCGCAGCTGCGCGCCGAGCTCGAGCGGCTGGAGACAGAACGCGTAGCCCTCGTCACGACGAGATCTCTTCTCGACTCGCTGCAGCGACTGCCCTTGGAGCCGGCTGTGACGGTCGTCGTGGGCCAACACGCCCCGATGTCCCAGGTCCGCGAGGGCGTCGAAGACGTCGGCTTCGCCGGCGCGCGGGCGATCGTCAGCTTCGGAGGCGGCAGCGTGATCGACGCGGCCAAGATCATCTCGGTCGGGCTCGCGGACACGAACCGGCCGGCCCTCCCCCACATCGCGATCCCGACCACGCTTTCCGCAGCCGAGCTCGCTCCGAGTGCCGGCTACACGAACGACAGCGGCGACAAGGCGGGCATGCGCGACCCGCGGATGATGCCGGCCGCAGTCATCTACGACGCGGAGCTGACGCTGACCACGCCCATGCAGCTCTGGCTGTCCACCGGGATTCGCGCGCTCGACCACGCAGTCGAAGGATTCCTCGCCGACGGCGACCATCCGTACAACGACGTGATGGCCCTCGAGGCGATCCGCCGCCTCTTCGACTCATTGCCTCGGGCGAGGCAAGCACCGAACGACTTGAGTGTGCGGACCGAAAACCAGCTTGCGGCCTGGTTCTCGTTCACTTTGCCCGGCGCGTCAGCAGCAGGGTTGGGCCACACGATGGGCAAGCAGATCGGCGCGCGACACGGGATCCCGCACGGCGTCACCTCGTGTCTGCTGCTCCCCCATGTGATGCGCTACCTGGCGCGGTCGATGCCGGAGCGGACAGCGTCGCTCCCGAGTCCCGACGACGTCTATGCGCTGATCGCTTCGCTCAGGTTGCCTCAGCACATCGCCGCCTACGGCATTGGCGAGCCGGAGCTCAGGCGGGCGGCCGGCGAGCTGGCTGGCAAATACCCCGCCGCCGACTTGTTGGCGATTTACGTTTCGGCAATCTAGTGGTTTAATCCGAGCAGTGATTCGACGGCTCGTCATTGCGCTGTCTGTCGCCACCACCGGGGTCCTGCTCACCAGCACTGCGGGTTTGGCCGCGACATTCACGTTGTTTGGCGACGCGACCTTTGTCGGTGGCCACAACTCCCCGACCGGAGTTCAGCTTCGGTCATCGGCGACCATCGCGCCCGGCTTCGGCGCCATTGGCTTCAGCCTTCCCGCCGGGACAACGTTCGCCGACATCAGCACGCTCGCTACCGACTTCATGGTCACTGAGGGCGACTGCGGAGGAGGTGCTCCGAGGTTCTCGATCGAGTTCGCCAACGGCAAGAATGGCTTTGTCTACATTGGCCCCGCCCCCAACTTCACGCAGTGCCCTTCCGGCTGGAATTCCACGGGCAACCTGCTCTCGGCCCCGCACACGATCGACACCTCCCAGCTCGGCGGGACTTTCTATGACTCGCTTGCGCACGCCTACGCCGCCTACGGCTCGCTGATGGTCAAATCGATCGCTCTTGTGGTCGATGCGTCCTTCGCAGTGGTCGGTGGCACGCAGACGGTCGTCGTAGACAACGTAAACATCAACGGCACGATCTTCACGTTCGAATCCAAAGACTCGTGCAAGGACGGTGGATGGCAGACCTTCACCTCCTCGCCAGGACCGTTCAAGAACCAGGGTGACTGCGTGAGCTTCTTCGCGACCGGAGGCCG
>DASYZS010000102.1:0-6710 GCA_035945895.1 Candidatus Dormiibacterota bacterium
TGCGCCGAACCGGCCTGCCTTTCGACCGCTCGGTCAGGTTGGAGCGCGCCGACGTCCGACATGCGAACGTTGAACGGCCCTGCCGTCGAAATGGTTGCTCGGGGACGTGTAAAGGAGCTAGAGGTCCCGCGGAGTGGCGAACTAAGCTCGACTACGTGCGACCGAGGCTCTGGAAGTTCGAGCGTCAGGCCGCGGCCATGGGATACCAGGTCGTGGCGGGCGTGGACGAGGTGGGGATGGGTCCGCTCGCGGGACCGGTGGTCGCTGGTGCGGTCGTGCTTCGCATCGGCGACCGAATTCCCGGTTTGAACGATTCCAAGCTGATGACGCCGGACCAGCGCGACGAGGTCGACCGCATCATCAGGCGCCGCGCGGTCGCCGTCGCGGTTTGCGCGGTCGACCATACGCAGGTCGACCGAATCGGCCTCTACAAGGCTCGAATCCTGGCCAGCGCAGGCGCGGTCGCGGGGCTCGCCGTCAAGGCCGAGTATCTGCTCATCGACGCATTCGACATCCCCGACGCACCGCTGCCGCAGATCGCGGTGGTGCGAGGCGACAAGATCTGCGCCTCGATCATGGCCGCGAGCATCGTGGCCAAGGTCGCACGCGACATGACCATGATCGA
This sequence comes from Candidatus Dormiibacterota bacterium, assembly GCA_035945895.1. Taxonomy (GTDB): domain Bacteria; phylum Chloroflexota; class Dormibacteria; order Dormibacterales; family Dormibacteraceae; genus 40CM-4-65-16. The sequence goes on from DASYZS010000102.1 coordinate 626, forward strand.
GTACGACCACCTCTACCCAGGCTATGGATTTGCCGACCACAAGGGTTACGCCACACCGTCCCATCGCGCCGCGATACGACGACTCGGCCCAAGCCCCATTCACAGGACGTCTTGGGCGCCCTTCCGCGTCTCCGAGCTGGTCGGGCTGCAGAGCTAGGCCAAGCGGCCGGCGGCACGCCGGCCGCACGTTTAGGGAAGGCGGGCGAACGAGCCGCCGCGGCCCTGCTGCGCTCGCGGGGCTTCGTAGTGGTTGGCACCGGGTTCCGCGCGCGGCGAGGCGAGCTCGACCTCATCTGCATGCGCGGCAACGTCCTCTTCATCGTCGAGGTCAAGACCCGCGCGGGCGACACCTTCGGCAGTCCATTGGAGGCGGTCGGCGCGCGCAAACGTCAGGCCTTGATGTCGGCGGCTGCGGAGTACCGGGCGCTGGCCGAGTGGCGCGGACCGATTCGATACGCTGTCGTCGCTCTGATGTTGAGGTCGGACGGCGGATTCGACGCGGAGCTCGTCGAGGATCCGTTCTAAACCCAACCCCCGCGTTAGTCCCGACTATCGACCACTCTCGCTCGCCAAAACCCGCGTTTGTCCGGACTATCGCGTAGTCAGGCGACCTCTAACGCCAGTGGCGAGCGAGCTCCGATGCGTAGTCGCGCCCGAGCATCTCCGCGTGCGCGAGCAGCCAGTTGTCGAGCCGGCGCGTGCCACGCGGTCTCTCGTGCGAGACGAGAAGCTCTGACATCAATCCCTCGAGCTCGGGTTCATTGAGGACGACATCGTTGACGAATCGCCCGATCAGCCCAACTGCTCGCAGAGCGTTGCGCGGCGACAGATAGACGAATCGCGGGTGCCGGCCGACAGCGATGGCGATCGACTCGACCATCTCGCTGTAGTAGACGATGTCCGGTCCGGCGGCGTCGACGGTGAGGTTGTCCACCTGCTCCGCTGCCCAGGTAGCAATCTCGGCCACGTCCTCGCCGGCCACCGGCTGCAACCGGTATTCGCCGTTTCCAGGGATTCCGAAGATCGGAAACCTACGCAGCATCCACGCGACGTTGTTGATCAGGATGTCGCCCGGGCCGAAGATCAACGTCGGCCGCACGATCGCCCACGACATGCCGGACTCGCGCACCGCGCGTTCGGCGCGCGCCTTGCCCGCGTAGTAGTCGAGGGGCGAATCCTCCGACGGGTTGCTCACAGAGATGTGCACCACGCGTCGCACACCTGCGTCGCGGGCGGCGCCCATCAGGATTCGGGTGTTCGCGACCGCCTCGCCGAAACGGACGCGACCGTGATGGAACCGCACCCAGTACGTGTTGTAGAGAACCTCGGCGCCGCGCATGCTCGCCACCAGCGCATCGCGGTCGTTGAACTGCAGCGGCGCGACCTGGGCCTCGATTTCCTCCGCTCCGGCGCGCTGTGGATGGTTCGTGAGCGTCGTGATGCGGCGCCCTTGAGCCATCAAGCGCTGCGCGATGAACCTTCCGGTGAAGCTGAACGCCCCCGTGACGACGTCACACGGGCCTGTGCTTGCCTGGATCAAAACGGGAAACGGGTCAGGTCATACGCCGCGGAACCCGGCCTCACATGCCCGCTGATGACGACACGCGGTCGGTGCCGCACGGCCTCGGCCGGGTGAACCTCCGGTCGCAGGCCGTTGAAGATCGGGAAACGCAGAGTGCCGTCCGGCGACCACTCCGAGTAGCGGATCGAGACGACCAGCTCGGGCCGCACCCAGTGGACCGGTCGCAGCATGATCGGCGGCGGGTCGAGCGGGGATTCCGAGGTGGCCAGGTCGCGCAGGCTGGTGCGGAGCACGTCCATCGCGTCGTCGTCGAAGCCGCCGCCGACGCTGCCGCATGGCAGGAGCCTGCCATCCTCGTGATATCCGACCACCAGCGCATCGAAGAGCCGCTCGCCGGTCCAGCCGATGACGACGAAGTCGTCCGACTTGACCGCCTTGACCTTCAGCCAGAAGGGACTGCGCTGGCCTGGCACGTACGGACTCTGCTTGTGCTTCGCGACCACGCCTTCGAGGCCGCGCTCGAGGCACGCCTCGAAGAGCTCGACCCCGTCTTCCTCGATGTGGTCGGGAACGAAGAGGTGGCCCCCGGCCTCGACAGACTTGGCCAGGCGAGCGCGCCGGCGCTGCACCGGCTGCCGCAGCAAGGGCCGTCCCTCGAGGTAGAGCGCGTCGAACGCGAGGTACGCCGTCGGTATCTCGTCGCGCAGTGCCGCTCCTTTGGCGAGACGGTGGCGAAGGCGCGGGTAGTCCGGACGTCCGTCGGTGTCGGTCGCGACCAGCTCGCCATCGATCACCGAGCCCGGAGGTACCCGTTTGCCCGCAGCCACCACCTCCGGCACGTCGGCTGTGAGGTCGCTCAGGCCGCGGTCGTGCAGGCGAACGGTGCCGTCGGGATCGCGGAAGAGTACGCACCGGAGCCCGTCCCACTTGACCTCGAAGAGGTAGTCGGGTGAGCTGAACGGCGCTTCCGCCGAGGCAGCCTGCATGGGACGAACTTCCGCCGGATAGCTGTCCAGCTCGATCTGGAGCTGGTTGGCTTCATCATCTGGGCGCCCTGCGCGCGCCCGGCGCTCCTGCAACCTTCCGTCCAGCTTAGAGGCCCCGGCCGTTACGAAGCTTTGCGGCGTCTCCTGGTCTCGGCAGCGGGCTTCTCCTTCGATGCCCGCTGCTTCTTGGCCTGCTCGACCGACTGGCGCAACGCCTCCATGAGGTCCATTACCTTGGCCGGCTGCGGAGCCTCGGGCGCCTCGATGACCTCGCCGTCCATCTTCGCCTTGACCACCTTCATAACCGCCTCGCGGTACTCGTCCTTGTAGCGGCTGGGGTCAAAGGTGTCGGCCAGGCTTTCGATGAGCGCCTTTGCCATCTCGAGCTCCTTGGGGTTGATCTTCACCTCGCCCTCGAGGCCCTTCAGGCCCTCGGTCGTCCGGATCTCGTCCGGCCAGTGGAGCGTGTTCATGATCAATCCCTTGCCGTTGGGGTGCAGCGCGGCGAGGTGCTCCTTGTCGCGCAGCGCGATCTTGGCGATAGCCATCTTTCCCGTTGCCTCGAGGGCCTGTCGCAGGAGCTGGTAGGGCTTCTTGCCCAGCTCCTCCGGCTCGACGAAATAGGCGCTGTCGAAGTAGAGACCGGGCTCGATCTCCTCGACCGGGACGAACTCGGAGATGTCGATGGCGTGCGCGGTCGGCAGGGGCAGGTTGTCCAGGTCCTTGTCCTCGATGATCACGTAGCGGTCCTTGCCTACCTCGTAGCCGCGGAGGATCTCGCTGTACTGCACCTCGTGGTCGCCCTCGGCGCACCACCTCTTATAGGAGATGGGCGAGTGGTGCTCGGGGCAGAGCTGGCGGAAGGAAACCCGGGCGGTTGACTCAGTGGCGTTGTAGAGACGGATCGGGATCGAAACCATCCCGAACGAGACCACGCCTTTCCACATCGATCGCGGCATGGCGACGCAGTTTACCTCCTAGGTTGGTGCTTGGCTACCTTCCGTAGGTGGCCAGGCGCCCAAGTCGAGGCGCCTGAAGGCAAGTATCGAGCTTCCGAGGGCGGCAAGCGTGAGGAGCAGGAACAGCGCGACGCTGCTGTCCGCGAACCTGACCAGAGGGTCGCCGGCGAGCCTGAACGGCGAGATGTCCTGCAGCCAATGCGGCAACGTGAGAGCGGCGCCGATCTGGTCGTCCAGGTAGGTGGCGAGCAGGACGAAGCCGAACAGTATCGCCGCGGCCCTCGGCACCCAAGAGGCGAGCAGCAGTCCGACGGCCCCCATGAGGACTGCGAACAGAACCAGGACCACGCATGCCTCGACGAGACGGGTGGTGTCGAGCGACAAGTGCAGCGCAAGCGAGGTCAGCCCGACGGCGAAGCCGCTCGTCACCGCCAGGACCGCTGCGGTGATGCCAAGTGCCGCGAGGCGCTCGAACACCACCGACGACCGCGAGTAGGGAGTGCTCAGCACAGACTCCAGCCGGCCGTCGCGATCGTCGCCGGCCCAGCGAGCCACGAAAGCGAAAACCAGCGCGGCCAACAACAGGACCGTCACCTTGAACCAGGTCTGATCGATCAGGCCCGAGTAGAACACGAAGATGTACTGGCCAAGGCCAGGCAGTCCGCTCGGAAAGTTGAGCAGGTCCTGCATCGCAGTCCTGGCCGCGACCACGAGGACGACGCCGAGGGCAACGAATGCGATGCACCACGCAGCGAGGGCGAAGCGCTGCGGGTACAGCGCTCGGATCACGGGGACGGCGAGCAGTCGAGTGCGTGACGGTTCGAACGAAGTGGGACGGGGTTTCGCGCTGACGCCGACTCTCCGTCGCGAGACGGCTGTTGCCACCGCAAGGCCGAGCACCGCGACCGCCAGCAGCATCGCGAATCCGCCCAGGTCGAAATTTCCACCCACCGGGAGTGGCGATGAAAGGTCGTAGTAGCGGAACGGCGACAGCCATCGCACCGCTTCCAGCTGTGTGAACACGCGGCTCAGGCTGTTGACGAAGAACAGGGTCAGCATCAGCGCTGCAGCGACCACAGCGGGCGCGGGGGCGTTCTGCGCGACGACGAGACTGATCGCGTAGCACGCTATCGCGAGCGCCACCAGCAGCAGGCCTTCTTCGACCAGGTGAAGGCCGCCGACAGATTCGCCACCTGAGGAAACGCCGATGAGGACCCCCACGCAAGCCGCCACGCCGGCGGCGAACGCGGAGATAACGAACGCCGCGGCCCGAGAAACCGGCCACCGCGATCCCGACACCGTCGCCCAGGCCGCGAAGAGAATTGCCAGCGGCTGGAACGCGCGAAGCTCCAAATAGCCGGCAACGGTCTCGGGGTGCACTGGCGGTCGGAGCAGGACTGCGTTGGCTACCGCGTCGAGCGACAGCGAGTACCCAAACGCGGCGCGCTCGGCGAAGGTGTGGCCGGCGAGGCGGAAGAACGCGACCGATTGCAGCAGCGTCATCGCAAACGCAACCAGGGCGAAGGCGGTGACCGTCCAGCGTTGCTCGTTCAGGTCCCGGACCGTCGCCCTCATGGCGGCAGCGCTTTGGGGCTCGGCTCCTCCAGCTCCAGCGTCAGGTCTTCGGCCCTCATCACCCGCGACAGCTTTCCGTGGCGCAGGTTGCCGACGACGTCGCAATGAGTACGGACATCGGCGGCGTAGCGCAAACCGAGAAGAATCGTCCTGCTGTCCTCGCGCGCCTCTTCGATCATCGAGTCCAGCTCGGCTGCGGCGCGTTCGTCCAGGTCCTGCGCCGGGTCATCGAGGATCAAGAGCTGCGGGTCATACATGAACGCGAGGACGATCGAGAGCTTCTGGCGATCCGCCGGTGCGTAGTCCACGTGGCGAGGCCCCAGGTCGAGGTCGAGACGCTCGGCAAGCTCACGGACGCGGTCCTTGTGCACGCCACCCCGCAGACCCGCCATTAACCCGACGATCTCTCCGCCACGCAGCGCGCCGAAGTCCGGCGTCTCGTCAGGCACGTAACCCACGCGACGCTTGACCTCGACTGCCTCGCGCACACAGTCGAGGCCGAACACGTAGGCGTGCCCGCGGGTGGGGTTGATCATGCCCATCACCAGGCGGATCGCGGTGCTCTTGCCGGCGCCTTCGTTACCCAGTAGGCCGAAGGTCTCGCCCGTCGAAACCTGGAGATCGAGGTCGAACAGTCCGCGCCCCCCGCCGTAGTCCTTGGTGAGGCCGACGGTCCTGATCGCCGCCACTCCCATTGTCGGTGCGAGCATATAGGTCGTGCGCCTGGGCGACCTCGAACTTCACCTCCTGATCACCGACCACTGGAAAGCCGACGGTGGCCTGATGTTCGGCGTGGTACCCAAGATCCTGTGGGAGAAGCAGAAGCCGGCCGACGGCAGGAACATGATCGACTGCTCGTGCGTGTGCCTGGTCGCGCGCAAGGACGGGCGCGTGATCATCTGCGAGACAGGCATCGGCAACAAGCTCAGCGAGAAGCGTGCGCAGCAGGTCGCGCTGCGCGAGCCCGAGGGGATGCTGCATGCGCTCAAGCGGCTCGGCATCCAGCCCAACGAGGTCGACGCGGTCGTGACGACGCACCTGCA
>DASYZS010000103.1:0-49274 GCA_035945895.1 Candidatus Dormiibacterota bacterium
TGATCGCCCCGGCCTCCCGCAGGAGAAGCGCCGCGTTGGCGCCGGCGTTGCCGAACCCCTGTATCGCGACCCGCTTGCCGCGAAGGTCTTCGTGGGTCGCGTTGAGCGCCGCCTCGAGGACGTCGAAACCGCCACGCGCCGTTGCCTTGTCGCGACCGAGCGAGCCGCCGTGCTCGACGGTCTTGCCGGTGACCACGGCCGGGTCAGCGAGGCCTGACTGCCGGCCGAACTCGTCGGCCAGCCAGTCCATGATCCGGGAGTCGGTGTTGACGTCCGGCGCGGGGATGTCGACCAGCGGACCGATGCATCGCCAGATGCGCTCGGTGTAGGAGCGCGTCAACGCTTCGAGCTCGTGCAGCGAAAGCTCGCCCGGGTCGACCGTGATGCCGCCCTTGCCTCCACCCATCGGGATGTTGACGACGGCGGTCTTGATGCTCATCCAGCCGGCGAGAGCTTTGACCTCGTCGAGAGTGACGTTGGGGTGATACCGGATGCCACCCTTGTACGGGCCTCGCGCGGAGCTGTGCTGGACGCGGTAACCGGTCAGCAGCTCGCGTCGCCCGTCGTCTCTGACCAGTGGGATCGTGACTTCGTGGACCCGCTCCGGCCTTTTGATCCTCTCCAGCAGGGACGGGTCCGTGACATCGGCCACCGTCGACGCCGCGTCGACAGTGGCGCAGAAACGCGCGTAGGCGCCCTCTTCGCCCATTGAGCCCTCCTCTTCGCGGATAAGCGTCTGGACCAATGATGCTCCGGTGCCCCTTTACGTGGTGCCACTTCTCGCCAAATCGATTGAATAGTCACTCTAACTTTGGAGTTGTTATAATTACCAGTGACTCTAAAGTTGAAGGAGGTGGCGAAATGAACTCGATTGGCGCTCGGAGGTGGTGGGCCCTGGCGGCTTTGACGCTGGGCGTGCTTGCCGTAGGGCTCGATGTGGCGGTGCTGAGCGTCGCCCTGCCGACCCTTGCGGTCCAGCTGAAGGCTTCGGAATCGGATCTGCAGTGGTTCTCGTCCGGTTATGCGCTCGTGCTCGCGGCCGGGATGCTCCCCGCGGGCGTCCTGGGAGACCGGTTCGGGCGCAAGAAGGTGCTGATCGGCGCCCTGGTCCTCTTCGGCGCGGCGTCCATCGCCTGCGCCTACTCACAGAACCCGGCGCAGTTCATTGCCGCTCGGGTCGTGCTCGGCGCATCGGGTGCGGCGGTGATCGTCATGGCCCTGTCGGTGCTTACGGTGCTGTTCTCAGAGGAGGAGCGCCCGCGCGCCGTCGGCGTCTGGGCGGCTGCCAACTTTCTCGCTCTCCCCGTCGGTCCCATCTTCGGCGGCTGGCTGCTGACGAACTTCTGGTGGGGTTGGATCTTCCTGATGAACGTGCCCGTCGCCGTGGTCGGTTTGATCGCGGTCCTGGCCCTCGTACCCGAGTCACGCGCGCCGCAGCGCCCAGCGCTCGACCCGCTCGGCATGCTGCTCGCGAGCGGTGGCTTGGCCGGCGTCACATACGGCCTCATCGAGCTCGGCCGCAACGGTTGGACCGACCCGCCCTCGCTCACGGTCGCGGTAGCCGGGGTCGTCGTGATCGTCAGCTTCTTCATGTGGGAGCGCTACCTCACCGCGCGCCCGGGCGGACGCCCGCTCATCGATCTCTCGCTGTTCCAGTCGCGAGGCTTTACGTGGGGCGTGATCCTGGCCGCGCTTGGCGGCATGGCGCTGATCGGCATGGTCTTCACGCTTCCGCAGTACTACCAGGGCGTGCTCGGCGTCGACCCCGAGGGCTCGGGGGTGAGACTTCTGCCGATCATCGTGGGGCTAATCGCCGGCGCTGTGCCAGCTGACCGGATCGCCGCGCGGGTCGGTGCCCGCTACTCGGTGGCTGCCGGATTCGTCATCACCACCGCCGGCCTGCTGCTTGGGTCGCGCACCGCGCTTGGGTCGAGCACGACCTTCGTGTTCACGTGGATGGTGATCGTCGGTTTCGGTATGGGCATCGCGTTCGCGACGGCCGCGTCAGCGGCGCTGAAGACCGTGCCCAGGGACCAGAGCGGCGTCGCGTCCGCCCTTCTCCAGGCGATGCAGAAGGTCGGTGCGCCGTTCGGTTCTGCGGTGCTCGGGAGCGTGCTCGTTACGGTGTACCAGGCGAACCTCAACCTCAGCGGCCTGCCGGCGAGTCTCGCCTCGACCGTGAAGCTGAGCGTTTTCGCGGGGGATGCGGTGGCGGCAAAACTTCACTCGGCCGCTCTGCTTGAATCAGTGCGGAATGCGTTCGTCCAGGGGATGGATGCCGCGTTGTTGATCTCGGCCTCGATCGCCGCGCTGGCGGCGGTGCTCGCCTTGATCTTCCTTCCCGGCCCCACGCGGGCGGTCGCGCATGAGGAGACTGCGGTGGAGCAGGTGGCGTGAGTCCAGCCGGATTACGCGAGCGCAAGAAGTTGCGCACGAAGGCAGCGATCCAGAAAGAGGCCTTGCGCCTCTTTCTGGAGAAGGGCTTTGAAGAAACCACGATCGAGGACATCGCCGAGGCCGTCGAGATCTCCCCCAGCACCTTCTTCAACTACTTTCCGAGCAAAGAGGAGGTCGTCTTTCAGGACGAGCTCGATCCGCTCGTCCTCGCCGCATTCGACGCACAACCCGCGAGCCTCAATCCCATCCGGCGTCTGCGCAACGCCATGCGCGCGGTCTTCACGAAGCTGACACCGGAGCAAGAAAAGCTCGTGCGCCAGCGAACCCAGCTGCTGCTCTCGACGCCGGAGCTGCGGGGCGCGATGCTGGCCCAGTTCGCCGACCTCGTCGATCAGATCTCCGCGCTGCTCGCGTCGCGGGTCGACAAGCGCGCCGACGATTTCGCGGTCCACAACATCGCGGGCGCGGTGCTCGGTGTGATGATGGCCGCTTTCACGACAGTGGCAAACGACCCGAAAGCCGACACCTTGAAGGTCGCGGACAGGGCGCTCGCCCACCTCGAGGCGGGCCTGCCGCTCGACTGGAAGGGATAGCGTCCGCTGGCCGCTGAGTCCGCGGGCTTGCTCCTCCACCGCACGCGAGACCGCAAGAGGCAGGTCCTGCTGGTTCACCCCGGCGGGCCTTTCTGGAAAAAGCGCGACGACGGCGCGTGGGGCATCCCGAAGGGCGAGATCGAGCCCGGCGAGGCGCCGCTCGACGTTGCCCGTCGCGAGTTCCAGGAAGAGCTCGGCTCTCCCCCGCCTGGCGTGGAGCCGATCGCGCTCGGATCGATCCGGCAGGCGGGCGGCAAGGTGGTACATACGTGGGCGGTGCAAGGGGACTTCGACGTCGAGCGCATGACCAGCAACACCTTTTCGATGGAGTGGCCGCCTCGCACCGGACGCATGCAGCAGTTTCCGGAGGTGGACAGAGCGGCCTGGTTCGATCTCGACGAGGCCCGCCGCAAGATCCTCGAATCCCAGCTCCCTCTTCTCGACAGGCTCGAGGAACACGAATAAGGTCCCGTTGAATGCGGTTCTCCCGTACGTGGAGGACGAGATGGGCGCGATACGAATCGAGGCGGACGGCGGGAGCGCGATGGCGGATACCTATTCATGGTTTTCGCGCCATAGAAACCAGGTCGTAACGCTCGACGCTCACCGGAGCGTCAGGCTCGGGGTTCCGATCAGCGGGGCGCGAGCCGTGATCGTTGCCGCGGTCCTCGACAACGGGATCGGCGGCGTGTTGCGCGCGCTCGTCAACCTGACCGGCTCTCCCATTCGGCTCGTCTTCGACGTGCGCGCCAGAGGTGGTCACGGGCCAGAGGAGGTTCGGAGCGCGGGCGCCGAAGTCCTCGACTCGATCTCACGACAGATCTCAGAGGAGGAATCGGTCTACCGAGTCGCCTAGTCGTAGGCCTTCACTAACATCGAATCTTCGTGGCGATCAGGTACCTGCGCTCGGACGCGCTGCCCCCGGACCTCATCTCGCGCGACTTCGTCGGTGAGGATCACGGCGGTGTCGGTGCCTGCGTGCTGTTCGTCGATGCCTCGCCGGGTGAGGGACCGAAGCTGCACCGCCACCCCTATGTCGAGATCCTGATCATCGTGGAAGGAGTTTCGACGTTTCACGATGGGCAAACGAGCAAAGAGGTGCGCGCGGGAGAGATGGCCGTCGTCGACGCCAATCAGCCGCACGGGTTTGTCAATCCTGGCCCTGGAATCCTTCGGCAGATCGACATCCATCTCTCACCTAAGTTCGAGACGGAGTGGCTGGCCTGATGGCGAAGGTTGACTCGCACGATCCCGGCCCGGCCATCGCAGGCAAGCGAGCGGACGAAGCCGGAGAAGCGGCGCGCAAACCGGTTCACGTCGGCAAAGGGGAGGCGCGCTTCGGCACGGCCAGCTGGACCGACCCGACGATGACCGTCCCCGGTGTCTTCTATCCGAAGGGCGTCAGCACCGCTGAGGAACGCCTCCGCTTCTACGCGGAGCACTTCTCGATGGTCGAGGTCGATGCGACCTACTACGCGCTGCCATACAAACGCATGGCCGAGTCGTGGGTCGAGCGGACGCCGAAGGATTTCGTTTTCGACATCAAGGCACACGCGCTCATGACCGGCCAGCCGACCGAGCTCTCACGCCTGCCGAAGGCGATCAAGGAGGAGCTGCCGGCCGAGCTCTCAGAGAAGAAGCGCATCTACCGAAAGGACATGCCGAACGAGCTGCTGGATGCCGTGTACCAGCAGTTCCGCGAAGCGCTTGAGCCGCTCATCGAAGCACGCAAGCTCGGGGCCGTCTTCGTCCAGTTTCCCAAGTGGGTCTTTCCTTCCAACGAGGCGCGCGAGCTGATCCTGGAGACGCGGCAGCGCCTGGACCTGCCGATCGCGGTCGAGTTTCGCCACGGAAGCTGGTTCAACGAGAAGAACGCCGAGCGGACGATCCGCTTTCTCCAGGACAACAAGGTTCCTTACGTCGCGGTCGACGAGCCACAGGGATTCAAGAGCTCGGTGCCACCGGTGATCTTTCCCACCAACGACGAGCTCGCGGTGATTCGGTTCCATGGCAGGAACAACGAGAACTGGGAGAAGAAGGACATCCCGCCCTCAGAGAGATTTCGATACCTCTACGACGAAGACGAGCTCGCGGACTGGACCCCGAAGATCGCGGCCATCGCCAAGACGGCGAAGCAGACCCATGTCGTCTACAACAACTGCTACTCGAACTACGGCACCACCAACGCACGCGAGGCGGCGCGTCTGCTGGCGGAGATGCAGGCCTAGTCCATGTGCCTGGCGCACCAGGCGTCGAGCTCGGCGCCATCGCGCCACGCCTGCGCGACCCGGTCCTTCGCCCTGGCCGTGGCGATCCAGGGGCCGACCGACCACCGCTTCCAGTAGATCAAGCGCTTGTGCCGCAGCAGGTCGGCGCGCGGATGGTCCTGGGCGTAGGGCGACGGCACGCGCTTGAGCTCCTGGCCCTCGACGTCGTAGCCCTTCTTGCGCAGCGCGTCGACGATCGCCACGAGATCCTTGCCCGAGCGGTCGCTGGCGACCGCGGTGCGTAGGTTCTTCAGCTGCGCGTCCTCGACCATGTATCGACCGCCGGCCGCGACCAGGCCCTCGGCGTCCAGCGCAACGTACCCGCCGCGTTCGAGGTCGGCGTAGATGTTCAGCTTGTACGGGGATTTGTCCGCGCTGAACCGGATGTCACGGTTCGGCCGGGACACTCGCCTCGGCGGACCGAACTCCTCCTCGAGATCCGCCAGCAGAGCGAGCATCGGCGCCTTGACGTCCTGCTCGTACTCCTTGCGGTGGGCTTCGAAGTAAGCCTTGTTGTTGTTCGCTCGGAGGCCGAGGAAAAAGCCGGTGAAGTCGCCCTTCCAGCCTGTGAACTTGCCGGCCATTCCGACGGCCAGCATATATAAGGACGGGGGTGTGGGCCGCCAGGCGCCGGCGGCCCACTGAAGACGGTTCAGATGGCGACGATGCCTTCCTGGCTGCCGCCGTCGGGAACGTTTGCCACCTGGATCGGGGTCAGAGCGCCGCCCGCCCCGATGGCGAAGGCGTGCACCGTGCCCGAGCTGCCGCTCTGCACGTAGAGGAAGCCGGCGGCTGAGGCGGAGTCGGTGGCGCCGGAGATGCCCGATGCCGCGATCCCACTAACGAGCACCACGGTTCCATTGCCGAGCACCTGGAACTGGCTCACGGAGCCACTCGCGGTGTTCGAGACGTAGTCGTAACCCTGGGCTTTCGTGATCCAGCACAGGGCGGCTTGCGTGTCGCTGACCGGGGCGCCCACAGGTGTGATCGTGTTGTCGGCGTTGACGGTGAACGTCTCGAGGGAGCTCGTGCCGGCAAAGTTCAAGACGATTCGCCCTACGCTGTCGAACACCCAGGCGAAGGGCACGGGCGCCGCGGCGTTCTTGACCGGAGCCGCCGACGGCCGGCCGTCGGGTCCGACCGCGAAAACGTCGACCGTGCTGTTGGTCTTGGTGGTCACGATGAGGTGCTCACCGTCGGGCGTGAATCCGACCTGCGCGGGAGAGCTGAGGAAGAACGGCGGATTGGCGTTGGCCAGGCCGAGCGTCCGCGTCGACCCCTGGATGGGGTGCAGTGTCCCACCCGCGATGCGGAAGCCGGACACAGATCCGGCGCCGCCGGCGTTGACGGCGTACAGAAGGTCGCCGTTCGCGCCGGTCGCGGTCGGGAAGAGACCGCCGCTGGGCAGCACCTGGGCCAGCTCCAGCCGATCACCGCTGACATGGAAGACCGAAATGGTGCTGCTTCCGGCGTTGACCGCGATCAGCAGCCCATCTTCGGAGATGTAGCGGAGCGAGCCCTGTGTCGCGAGCGGGTCGGATCCGGCTCCGCTCTCGCGACCGCCGAGTCCGCCCGTCGCGTAGCTCTGCAGGAAAGTGAGCGCTCCGTCACCGTTGCGGTGATACGCGTCGATCGTGTTGCCGGTCGGGTCGTTGGTCTGCACGAAAACGGCGCCACCGCCGTCCGCCGCTTGCGCCGGCGCGGTGACCACGAATGCGCCGGCGATCGCAACGGCGAGCATCATCAACAAACGAATCGCCCTCTTCATGAATGCCTCCTGACGCGTAATTTCGATTCGCATCAGAGGCTGACGGTCGCGTGTTTATGGACGGTGACGCGGTGTCACAGAGCCGACACAGATCGCGAGCTAGATCGCGAGCTAGATCGCGGGCAGCGAGAACCAGAAACGCGTGATGGCTCCATTCGAGTCGGCCCCGACGCGCCCTCCGGCGGCCTCGACCAGCTGCTTGACGATCGCAAGCCCGATGCCCGCACCGCCGCGGGCCGCATCGCGTGATTTCTCGACGCGATAGAAGCGTTCGAAGACGTGCGGCAGGTCGGCGGCCGGGATGCCCGGTCCGGTGTTGGCGATCGCAACGACGACCTGTGTGCGCCGATCGACTGCGTCGATCGACGCCCGACCGCCAAACGGCGTGTAGCGCGACGCGTTCTGGAAGAGATTCGAGAGCACCTGCGCGACACCGTCGGGTTGGGCGCGTACGACCAGGCCTTCCGGCACGGAGATGGCGACCTCGATGTCCTTGGCCTCGAAGGACGGGCGCGCCAGCTCGAACGCGGACCTCACCGCCTGCCCGACGTCGACTGCCTCAGACTCCGATGAGCCGTCGGCGTCACGCGCGTCCGCCAGCGCATCCAGAGAGCGCGACAGCCGGACCAGCCGCTGCGCCTCTTCATGCAGCGACCGGAATTGCTCCGACGAGGGCGCGATCACTCCGTCGCGCAGCGCTTCGAGATAGCCCTGCAGGTTGGTCAACGGCGTGCGGAGCTCGTGCGCGGCGTTGACGATGAACTCCCTTCGTTGCTGCTCCTGATCGGCCAGGCTCTGCGCCATGCGGTTGAACGAGTCGGCCAGGGAGGACAGCTCGTCGGGGCCGCCGCCCGGCACACGCGTGTCGTAGTCACCGTCGGCGATACGCTGCGCGGCCTGTGCCAGGCGGCGCAGGGGACTTGCGAGCCCGGAGGCCAGGAGGATCGCAAGCACGACGCTGATCACAACCGCGACCGCCACGGCGATGAGGAAGATCGTCGCGACGCTGTGATCGAACATCGCCTGCGCCTGCACGGCGGGCGTTCCCGCCTCTTCCATGAGGCGTTCGAAGGTGGACTGCGCAACGATGAGCACGCCGACGACGATCACGGCGATGGCGATGAAGGCGACCAGGATCGAGACGAGCGTGATCCCGGTCGCGATGCTGGGCAGCCTGCGCATCGCTACGCCACGGCGCGGTAGCCAAGCCCGCGCACGGTGATGATGTAGCGCGGAGCGCCGATCTCTTCGCCGAGCTTGTCTCGAAGCCTGCCGATGTGCACGTCGATGGTCCGCTCCAGCGCGTCTCCCTGGGACGCTCCGTAGAGCGAGTCGAGCAGAGCCTGACGCGTAAGCACTCGACCTCGCGCCTGGACCAGCGTCACGAGGAGCCGGAACTCGGCCGGCGTGAGGGGCATGGGCATGCCGTCGCGACGAACCTCGACGCGGTCGAGGTCGATGACCAGGTCACCGTGCTCGAGCGTGCCGTGGCTGCGGGCGGCCGTGCCGGCGGCGGCGGTCCGTCTGAGCACCGCCTTGACGCGAACGACCAGCTCGGCGGGCGAAAACGGCTTGGCGATGTAGTCGTCCGCGCCTTCGTGGATGCCGAACACGCGATCCGCGACCTGGGCGCGCGCCGACAGCATCACGATCGGCACGTTGGACCGTTCGCGGACGATCCGCATCAGGGCGAGGCCGTCCAGCTCCGGAAGCATCAGGTCGAGGACGATGAGCCCGGGCTCGAGCTCGTTGAAGGCACGGAGTGCGGACTGACCATCCTGGGCGGTGACGACCCGAAAGCCTTCGCGTTCGAGGTACGTCTTGACCAGCGAGACGATCTTCGGGTCGTCGTCGACGACCAGGATGGGGGCCGCCATCTCGGATCTCATCGTAGTGACCGACCCTAGCCGCCCAATGTGAAGGTAGTGTTTCGCGCCTGCGGTGGACTACCTCCGGAACAGCTCGTCGTACTCGGGGAAGTAGGTCTCGATCACGGAGAGGTCGAACCGGCGCAGGATCGAGCTGGCCGGTTCGCGGTCCAGGAGAAACTCGAAGCTGCGCCGGACGAGGTCCTCCACGTCCCGCGCCTCCGCTCCCTTACCCCAACGGGCGAGGGACGCCGGCGACACGGTCACCGTGTAATCGAAGCGGCGACCGCTCGACTCGACCGTGACCGCGCAGATCCATTCGCCGCCGTCGCGCGACGCCTCGACGGTGATCAATTTGGACTTAATGTAAGAGTGGCGACATTCCGGCGACCATAATTCGGGCCAGCGTTGGCCCCGCCGGTTTCACTTAACACGGTTCCGGTTGCCATGGTCGTCTACGACGGCCACGGCACAGTGGTGGAGGCCAACCCGGCGGCCCTGTCGATGCTCGGGCTCTCTGCCGGCGACCTCATCGGTGCGCACGCGGACGCATCCGACTGGCTCGTCATCGAGTCCGCCGAGGGCCCGATCACGGTCCACCCGGTGGTCGCGTCACTCAAGTCGGGCCAGGCCGTCCGCGGCGTGCTGGTCCGGGCGCGGCGCCCCGACGGCGCCGACGTGTGGCTCCAGGTCGATGCTTTGCCAGACGACGACCGCGTGATCGCGATCCTGACCGACGTGACGCACCTGATCGCGCGCAGCCGCGCAAGCAGCAGGTCCTCGGGAGACCACATCGTGGACCGCGTCACCGACCGCCTGGTGAGCGCCCGCATGGAGCCGCGGGCGATCCTGGCCACGGTCACGGAGGAGCTGAGCCGGCTGAGGCCGGGCCAGTGGATAGCCACGCTCATCGGCAAGGACCCGGAGGAGCTGCTGATCGTGGTCAGCAACGAGGAGGACGTCAATTACGCCGCGCGATACGTCGAAGCGATGCGCATGGCCGGCAAGCAAGAGACGGCCCCCATCTCGCTCCGTGTGATCGAGTCGGGCCAACCGCTGATCTTGCCCGATATCTCCGTCGAGGACTTCCGGGAATACCTGAACCGTGACGTCCGGGAGTACCTCGATCGCAATCCCTGGATGGGAGACTCCAAGCACGTGGGCGCGATCTTCGTGCCGATGCGTGCGCGGGGGGCGATCGTCGGCGCCCTGGGCCATGTCGAGCCCCGGAGTTCGAATCCACTCACCGAGAAGGACGCGCTGTGGATCCAGGCCATCGCTGACCGCACCGCGGTCGCGGTCGAGAATGCCCAGCTCTACGAGGACGCTGTCAAGCGCCTGGAGCGCCTCGGCGCGATGCAGAGCGTGAACCTGGCGGTCAGCGCAAGCCCCGACCTCCGGCTGACGCTCAAGGTGATCCTCGACCACGTCACCTCACAGCTCAAAGTGGACGCCGCCGACGTGCTGCTTCTGGACGAGTCGGACAACACCCTGGCGCTTTCCGCCAGCACCGGCTTCCTGGCGACGTCCGTTCCGGACTACCGGTTGCCGGCCGAGGACGGCCTTCCCGGCCGCACCGCGACCAGCCGGCGCATCGAGACCGTGACCGCGCTGAGCGCCTTCTCCCAGTTCCGTCGCCGTTCGCTGTTCGCCCGCGAGGGATTCAAGGCTTACGGCGCCGTGCCGCTGATCAGCCGCGGCAAGCTGCTCGGCGCGCTCGAGGTCTTCCACCGTTCGCCGCTAACCCCCGACCAGGAGTGGCTCTCCTTCCTTGACGCCCTGGGTAGCGTCGCCGCGGTCGCCATCGACAGCGCCACCATGCAGGAGAGGCTCCGCAGCCCCCGGACCCTCGCCGGGGCGGCGAAGCCAACGCGCCCGCCCCTGGACCTGAGCCGGATCGAGTCCGACATCATGCGCCTGGCCGTGGAGGGGCTCACGAACCGCGAGATCGCGACGCGGATCCACCTCAGCCCGAACACCGTCAAGTTCCACATTCGCCAGATCCTGCAGAAGACGGGATCGTCAAATCGCACCGAGCTGGCCCACGAAGCGGCCAAACAGGGGTGGCTTTGATCAGCTTGGGTTAACAGAACTACCCGACCGGGTAGTGAATTGGCCCTTGAGAGAGATCCTGCGGTAAGTAATCACTTCTTACTCTTGGGATTCACAGGGAGAGTTGGGTTCGGCGTGCTGTATGTGTCCACCTGGGTAGCGGCTGCACAACGGGATAGATCGCAAAGAATCCCGCTGCGTGGGCTCGCGGCCGCGGGAGTCCTTGCCCTGAGCCTGGCGGCGGTGCTCCTGCCGCCCGCGATCTCTGTGCTCGTCCTCCTGGGGTGGATCCGGTGACCGTCCTCGAGGGCATGACCCTCGGCCCCTACCGCGTGATGGAGCGGATCGGGCGCGGCGGGATGGCGGCCGTGCATCGCGCCTACCACCCGGCCCTCGACCGCTACGTTGCGATCAAGGTCCTTCCCGAGTTCTTCGCCGACGAGCCCGGGTACCGCGAGCGATTCCAGCAGGAAGCTCGCTCGGTGGCGCGGCTGAAGCACCCCAACATCCTCGAGATCTTCGACTTCGGCTACGAGGAGGGGATCGCCTACCTGGTCCTCGAGCTGGTCGACGGAGGCACGCTCGCCGACCGCGTCGGCCGGCCGATGGAGCTGCAGGACGTCGTCCGCCTCATCGAGCCGGTGGCGAGCGCGCTCGACCACGCCCACGCCAACGGCGTCCTGCATCGGGACATCAAGCCCTCGAACATCCTCCTTCACAACGACGGAACTCCCGTCCTCGCCGACTTCGGCCTGGCCCGGATGGCGGGCAGCACGCGCCGCCTCACGAGCTCGGGCGTCGTCATGGGGACACCCGAGTACATGTCCCCGGAGCAGGCTGCGGACGAACCGCTCGGCCCACCCTCTGACGTCTACTCGCTCGCGATCGTCGCGTACGAGATGCTGACCGGGCGGGTGCCATTCGAAGCCGACACTCCTGCGGCGACCCTTCTCTCCCACGTCACCAAGCCCATGCCCGCGACCCGCGAGCTGAAGGGCGAGCTCTCCGCGCACGTCGAGGATGTGCTCCGCAAGGCTCTCGCCAAGCGCCCCGAGGACCGCTACCCCTCGGCCGGCGCATTCGCGACGGCACTTCGGCCGGCCGCGTGGCCGAGCCGCAGGGGCGACGACCTGGCGATCCTGCAGCCCACGCGCCGGCTCGCACGCCCCGAGCGCACGCCGATCGTGCTGGTCGTCGACGACTCACCCGCGAACCGGGACCTGATCGAGGCGTGTCTTGCCGGGGTCGACTGCCAGGTGCGCACCGCCGAGGACGGTCTCAGCGCTCTGAGGGCAATCCAGTCTTCGCCGCCCGACCTGGTCCTACTCGACGTGCAGATGCCGGGCATGGACGGCTATGAGGCGTGCCGGCGCATCAAGCAAGCCCCGTCATCGCGCTTGATACCGGTCGTGATGATCACTGCGCTGGACCGCACGTCCGACCGCATCAACGCACTCGAAGCCGGCGCGGACGACTACATGACCAAGCCGGTCGACCGCGTGGAGCTGGTCGCGCGGGTGCGCTCCGCGCTGCGACTCAAGAGCGTTTACGACTCACTCGACTCCGCCGAGCAGGTGATCTTCGCGCTGGCGGCGGCGGTCGAGGCCAAAGACCCGTACACCGAGGCGCACACGCAGCGCGTCGCCGAGTCCGCCCGCAAGATCGGCACGACCCTTGGCCTCACCGGATCCGAGCTGGATGCCCTCTATCGCGGCGGGCTGATCCACGACATCGGCAAGATCGGCGTTCCCGACTCGATCCTGCTCAAGCCCGGGCCGCTGGACTCAGCGGAGTTGAGCCAGATGCAGCTCCATCCGATCATCGGCGCCAACATCGTGGCGCCGCTGCGGTCGGGCGCCTCGCTGCTTCCGATCATCCGCCATCACCACGAAAACTACGACGGCACCGGCTACCCGGACCATCTCGCCGGCGAGTCGATTCCGCGGCTCGCCCGCATCGTCGCGGTATGTGACGCGTTCGATGCCCTCAGCAGCGACCGCCCATACCGGTCGCGGCGAACCACCGAGGAGGCTCTTGCGACCCTGTGCGCGGGAGCCGGTCGCCAGTGGGACAGAGAGGTCGTGAACGCGCTGGCCGGCCAGTTCACCGACGCCAAGAGCCTGGGAGCCGCGTGATGCAGGGCCTGATCAAGTTCTTGTCGGACGCGGCCGCGGTCGGGTTCGTGCTGCTGGGCATCGTCACCGCGGTCACGTGGCTGCGACGGCGAGACCGGTCGATGGCCTTCCTCGCCCTCGCCATAGTCCTGCTCGCGGTCGTCTCCGGCCTCGGCCAGGTCGCAAGCTACATCCACATCAACAAAGGCTTTTTGAGCTTCATCACCCTGCTCGCGTTCTCTGGCACCGCGTACGCGCTGCTCCTCTACCGCAACGCTGTCATCCCCCTCCCTCGGCGCTGGCATGTCGCCGCGGCCGCCTCGCTGGCGGCTGCCAGCGTCCTTCTTCTCTCCGCGGAGCTCATCGCTTACAGCAAGACCGTTCAACTCGCGATCGTGGTCGTATGGATCCTCCTGTGGTGTGTGATCGTCGCCGAGCCCATCGTCCAGTTCTGGCTGGTCGCCCGCGAGCTGCCGGCGGTCCAGGCATGGCGCCTGCGCTCCTTGAGCCTCGGGTTCGGCGGCCTGGTGCTCGTCCTTCTGTTCGCGATCTCGGCGGGCCTGCTGACTCGCCAGCCCATCGTCACGGTCGTGATCGAGCTCGCCGTGCTCGCCATCATCCCGCTCCTTTACGCCAGCTTCGCTCCGCCCGCGTGGCTCCGCCGCCAATGGCGCGCCGGGGAGGAAGAAGGCATCCGCACCTTCATGGAGCAGCTGCTCGTCGGCGATGACCGCGACGCGCTCGCGAACCGTGCGCTGGAATGGGCGATGCGTCTGGTCGGTGGCGGCTCGGCTGTCCTGTTCGACTCAACCGGATCCTCCACGTCGGTCCGTGGCCTGAGCGAAGCCCAGGTCGCGGAGGTACGGGAGCAGATGGCAGGCCTCGGCATCGGCGTCGGTCGGGTCACGATCGCAGGCGCCGACCGCCGCGCGTTGTCGGTGGCCGTCAAAGGCCTCAGCACATCGGGAACGCTGGTCGTGATCGCCGGCCCGTTCACGCCCGCGTTCGGCACGGAGGAGACCACCCGCACGCAGCAGCTCATGAGCAGCTTTGTCACCGCGCTCGATCGCAGGCACCTGATCGTTCAGCTCGAGGAGAGCAACCGGGCGCTGCAAGACGCGAACAAGCACAAGAGCGTCTTCCTCGCGAACATGAGCCACGAGCTGCGCACGCCGCTCAACGCGATCATCGGCTTTTCCGAGCTCCTGGGCGACGCCCGCGACGGCCAGTTCGACGAAGCGACCCGGAGGCGATTCCTCAGCCAGATCCTGACCAGCGGCAAGCACCTCCTGGGCCTGATCAACGACATCCTCGACCTCTCGAAGGTCGAGGCCGGCCAGATGGAGCTGCGCCTGCAGACCGTGTCAGTCGCCGAGTCCGTGGACCAGGTGATGAAGACGGTCGAGCCGCTGGTCAGCAAGAAAAACCTCGTCCTGACCTCGAACGTCGACGGTGTCGGCGACATCCTTGCCGACGCCGGCAAGCTGCGGCAAATGCTCCTCAACCTCATCTCCAATGCCATCAAGTTCACGCCCGAGGGCGGCAATGTCACGATCGGCGCGCTCCGCCTCAAAGACCGCGTCGAGATCTCGGTCGCGGACACCGGCATCGGCATCGCCGAACCGGAGCAGAAGCAAATCTTCCAGGAGTTCCACCAGGTCGACCAGGGTCCCGGACGCAAGCACGAAGGCACCGGGCTCGGCCTCGCGCTCACCAAACGATTTGCCCTGCTCCACGGAGGCGACGTGCGCGTCACGAGCCGACTCGAAAAGGGAAGCGTTTTCACGATCACCCTGCCGGTCCGGGCAAGCGTCCTCCCCGCTCCGGAACCCGTGCCCGTGGCCGCGATGAACGGCCATGGCCCGGGCCAGCTCGTGCTGGTGGTGGAGGACGATCCGGCCGCAGCGGAGCTCCTGACCCGACAGCTGATCCGCGCGGGCTACCGCACCGAGGTCGCGAGGACAGGCAAGCAGGCCCTCGAGCGAGCACTGGCGCTGAAGCCTGCCGCCATCACGCTCGACATCATCCTTCCCGAGGTCGATGGCTGGGAGGTCATGACCCAGCTCAAGAGCGACGAGCGGACCAGCGGCATCCCGATCGTGGTCGTGAGCGTGGTCGACAACCCTGAGCTTGGTCTTGCGTTGGGGGCGATCGATTACTTCGTCAAGCCGGTCGACGCGGAACTTCTCATCCACCGGCTGAACGAGTTCGGCCTGAAGGAAGAGCCAGGCAAGGATGAGATTCGCGTCCTGGTCGTCGACGACGAGCCGGCCAACCGCATGTGGCTGGCCAAGGCGCTCGAACCCGCTGGATTCACGGTCCTGCCGGCTGCGGGGGGACGTGAGGCGATCGAGATGGCCAGGTCGGAGAAACCAGACTTCGTCCTGCTCGACCTGATGATGCCGGAGGTGACGGGCTTCGACGTCGTAGAAGCGCTCCGCGCGGACGCCGCCACGCGTGAGGTGCCGATCCTGGTGCTCACGGCGGCGAACCTGAGCGACGCCGACAAACGAATGCTCAACGGGCGTGTCTCTGAGATCCTCAAACGTGGATCGGTCGGCAGCTCGGACATCGTCGGATTGCTGAAGCGCGTCGTCGCGCACCGGAACGGCAAGAAATGAGCAGCGAGCTGATCCTCCTGGTCGAAGACAACGAGGCGAACCAGATGCTTGCGCGCGCGGTGCTCGAGCTCAACGGCTATCGCGTCGCCGTGGCAGGCTCGGCCGACGAGGCCGAGGTCGAGCTCAATCGAGAGATGCCGAACCTCATCCTGATGGACGTGCAGCTCCCTGGCCGCGACGGCCTCGCCCTCACCCGCCAGCTGAAGTCGGACCCCGCGACCGCCCGCGTCCCCGTTGTCGCACTCACCGCGCACGCGATGAACGGCGACCGTGAGATTGCGATCGACGCAGGGTGCATCGGCTACATCGCCAAGCCGATCGACACCAAGACGTTCGCCACCATGGTCGGTCGATTCCTTGCGGACGATCGGCTGGTGGCTCAGTGAACAAGATCCTGGTGGCGGACGACGACCCGGCGAGCGCGGAGCTGCTGACCTATTTTTTGGAGTCGAAAGGCTTCGAGGTCTCGACCGCGCGCGATGGCAACCAGGCCCTTGACCTGGGCACGAGCGGGGATTATCAGCTCGTCATCCTCGACGTCCACATGCCGATGTACGACGGCGTCGAGGTCCTCCAATTCCTACGCAAGCGATACCTCCTGCACCCGATCAAGGTCATCGCCCTTACCGGCGACCTCTCCGACGACGTCCGCGACGCTCTCTCCAGCGGCGGCATCGACAGCTTCCTCACCAAACCGGTCGACCTCGGCCTGCTCCACGATGAGGTGCGCCGGCTGATGGCAGCCTAGGACGTGGCGATGGTGACACCCGACGCCGAGGAAGCACCGGCGATCGGCGTGACACCCTGGGTGCTCTTGTTCGTCAGCGACCAATCCCGGGGACGCTCCCTGCGTCGGGAGTGGGAGAACGCAGGATTTGGGGTCGAGACAGCGTCGAACGCCAGGGAGGCGCTCGCGTGCTTGAAGGTGATGACGCCGACGTTGGTCGTGATCGAGGACCGGCTCTACCGGCCCGTGCCCTGATGCGCCGGTTCTGGATCGGGGCGGGTTGTGCGTTGGGGCTGGTCGCCGCCTACACCGTCTACGTCGCCTACAACTCGGGGAACGACACGGCAGACATCGCCCGTGAGGTCGGCCAGGCGCTCACCGCCCTGGGCGCGGCGGCGACCTGCGGCTGGGCGGCGATGCGCTCGACCGGAAGGCTGCGGTGGGCGTGGGCCATGCTTGCCACCTCGGGCCTGGCGACGCTCCTCGTCGAGGTGCTCGAGGCGGTGTACCGGACCTCGGCCCCCGAGCCGGCCTTCCTCAACACGTCCGAGGTAGCCGTCGCGGGCGCAATGCCTTTTGCCATCGCCGGCCTCCTGCTCTTCCCACCGGCGCCCAACAGTTATGCCACACGGCTTAGAGCGCTGCTGGACGGGGCCATGGTCGCCCTTTCGCTCCTGTGCATCAGCCTGCTGCTGTCGCTGCCCGTGCTCTTCGTGCGCTTCGGAACCGGGATCGCCCCCGTCTTCGCGGTGTCGGTTCCCTTGCTCGACGTGACGCTGCTCACCGTGATCTTTGTGGTGCTTCGCCGAAGCCAGGCTGCCCTTCGCCAGCGAATCGTTTTCGTGGTCACCGGGCTTGCGGTCATAGCGATCGCCGACGGGGCCTCCGTCTTCGTGGCCGCCACCGGGAGACTCGAGGTCCTGGTCGAGTTGTTCGGCGCCGGGTCGCTGTACGGGTTTGCACTGGTCGCGCTCGCGCCCTTGTGGCCGGAAGGCGGCCGCAGCGTCCCCGAGACTGAAAAGCCGGTGTGGCAAGAGCTCATCCCGTACATCGGCGTTTTCGCGGTCGCCCTCACTGCCGTCATAGGATTCCTCACCAACCTGAAGATGAGCGCGCTTGTCGCCATACCGGCCAGCGGGCTGGTGGGCGTGCTGGTCGGGAGCGAGCTCCTCAACCGCTCCGAGGCGCGCGCCGTGCTCCGCGAGAGCCGGCGCATCCAGGCGAGGCTTCGCGACCGCGAGGCGTTGCTGAACAACGTCATCGACCACGCGCCCCAGGGGGTCGCGGCCATCAGCGTCCAGCGCCGCATCACCAACGCGAATCCGCGACTGGCTTCGATGCTGTACGCGCCGCTGCCGATGCTGGTGGGAGCGTCGACGGACACGTTTCTACCGGAGGACTACGTCTCGCGGGTGTTCAAGTCGTTCCCGGCGACCCCTGGCCAGTCGCCCGAAGGGTACGAATCGGATTGCCAGGCGCAGCGCGCGGACGGCAGTCAGTTCTGGGTCCACTGGAGCACGACCCCGATTCGCAAAGCGGACGGCGCCATCGACTACTTCATGGCGACCTTCGAAGACGTGACGGCTAAGCGCGAGGCGGAAGAGCTGTCTGCGGCCAACCTCGCGCAGCTGGAGAAGCTCAACCGCCTGAAGAGCGAGTTCGTCTCGATGGTGAGTCACGAATTCCGCACCGCGCTCGTCGGCATCCAGGGTTTCAGCGAGCTGATCCGCGACCAGGAGATCGACGCCAGCGAGATGAGGCTGCTCGCCGACGAGATCTACAACGACTCACAGCGGCTCAACCGGATGATCACCGAGATGCTCGACTTCGACCGCCTCGAGGCCGGCAAGCTCACCCTCGACCTCAAGCCGTTGGCCTTGAACGAGCTCGTCCAGGCCGCCGTCGAGCACGCGTCCGTGACGACCAAGAAGCACGTCATCAGAACGAACTTGCAGAAGGGCATGCCAGCCGTGTTGGCTGACTCCGATCGCATCACCCAGGTGATGACCAACCTGCTCAGCAACGCAATCAAGTACTCGCCCAACGGAGGCGAGATTCGTGTCGCGACCCGCGTGGCCGGACCGTGCGCGGAGGTGTCAGTCCTCGACCATGGCCGCGGCATCCCCTCCGACTTCATCAGCCGGCTGTTCGGACGTTACGAGCGATACGAGGACAAGCACGCCGGCAAGATCATCGGCACCGGACTGGGCCTCGCCATCACCCGTCAGATCGTCGAGATGCACGGCGGCCGGGTCGCCGTCGACAGCAACCTCGGCAAGGGTTCGGAGTTTCGCTTCACCGTGCCGCTCGCCCAGACTGCGATGGCGGTGTCAAAGTCGGTCACCAGGTCCGCGTGACCTTCTGAAGCGCGCGCGGCTTGTCGGGGTCGACGCCCCGCGCGACCGCGACCTGGTGGGCGAGCAGCTGGCCCAGCACCGCCAGTGGGATCGGCGTGAGCTCCTCAGGCAGGCCCGAGACATCGAAGAGATGCAGCACGGTGCATCCCTTGGCCTCGAGGCGGGAGCGGATCGACTGAACGTCCGAGGCTACAAGCCCGCCGCCGTCAACGACCACCACGGGCAGGCCGGCCTCCATGATCGCGATGGGGCCATGCTCGAAGTCAGCGACCGACCACGCCCTGGCGAGGACATAGCTTGTCTCGCTCAGCTTCAGCGCGATCTCCTCGGCGGTGGAGAAGTTGAAACCTCGCCCGAGCACCACCGCCCGCGGTCCGAGCAGAGGCGGGACAAGGAGTGCAACCTCATCCTCTCGCTCGAGGGTTCGCGCGATCGCCTGCGGCACGGCGGCTAGGGCGGACTCGAACCCGGGGTCCGAGTGCATCGCTTCAGAGATGAGTGCGAGCGCCAGCAGGCTTGCGGTGTAGGTCTTGGAGGCCGGGACGCTCTCTTCCGCGCCTGCCTCCATCGGCATCACGAGCTCCGCAGCCCGCGCCAGCTTGGATGCGGGTGCGTTGGTGATGGCGAGTGTGGTCGAACCCTGCCTTCTCGCTTCTTCAACGACAGCGATCACGTCCGGCGATTCTCCCGACTGCGAGATCCCGATGACGCACTGTCCGTCGAGCCGTGGGGGCTGCGCGTAATGCGTGAACAGCGATGGCGCCGCAAGCGCGACCAGCGCGTGATTGCGTGCGCCGAAGAGGTACTTCGCGTACAGCGCTGCGTTGTCTGAGCTGCCGCGAGCGACGATCACAAAGCCACGCGGCGCGGACTCGCCGAGGCGTTCTCCGATCTTGGTCGCTGCCTGCCTGCCTCGGTCGAGCAGGCGCTCGGCCACCTCGACCTGTTGGGCGATCTCGGCGCGGAACTTGCTCACGACGTCAGCATCTCCTCGGCGAGCCGGACCGCGCCCTCGACCGGCTGCTCCTCCAGGCGGATGCACTCGAACTGCGGCAGGCTGGCACGCACGACATCCTCCAGCCGCTGCCGGTGAAGGAGGAGTCCACCCGCAAGCACGACCGGGCCGCGCATCCCCGTCGAGGCGACGAGCCTTGCCAGCTCAGTCCCCGCTCGACGAATGATCTCGCGGGAGCCTGCATCGTCCTCCGCGGTGTCGAACACGACGGAAGCGAGCTCGGCCCAGTCCCTCGGCTCGTGCCGTTCGAGGAGTGCGAGGCTCATCGCACGGGCGTCGCCCACACCCACGGCTTCGAGCAACCTGGGGCCAAGTGCGCCGAGGTCGTAGCCGCTGTCCATCCTGGCCAGCACCAGCCGCGCCGCCTCGCGCGTGATCCATACGCCGCTGCCCTCGTCTCCGAGCACCCATCCCCAACCGCCCCTCTGTACCTCTCGCCCACCCGGGTCCCGGCCGTACGCGACCGAGCCCGTGCCCGCAATCAGAGCGATCCCGGCGTCGAGCCCGGCCGCTGCGAGCACGAGCCGCGAGTCGTGCACGACGCACACTCGCGAACCGGGCAGGAGGCGCCGGAGCACAGCGTCGAGGCGAGCACGGGCTTCCGGGACTTCCGCGCCTGCGGCGCCGGCGCAGCACGCGTCGGGATGAATCGCGCCGAGCGATGACAAGAGTTGAGTCAGGCGCTCGTCAACGACGCGTTCCTCGAGCGCAGTGAGGTTGGCGCCCGGACCCTCCACGTCGCGCGTCGATCCATCCGCGCGCAGTCGCGCGCGACTCGACGAACCGCCGATGTCCAGTCCTAAGACGGTTGGCGAAATTTGATTGCCCCCCGAATCATGGTGAGCCGCACACGGGCGTCCGCGTCGACCACCACGAGGTCGGCGCACGCTCCGACGGCGATCCGACCCAATCGCCGCTCGCCGAGCACCCGCGCCGGCACCGACGACGCCAGGCCGAGCGCTTTGGCCAGGCTCATGCCCGGGAGCCGCGACATCAAGCGCACCAGGTCAGGCATCGCCGCTGCGCTTCCCGCGAGGGTGCCGTCCTCCAGCCGGACGACGCGGCCGTCGCTGCTGACCGGCCTGCCGGAGATCAAGTACGTCCCGGGCGGCGCGCCTGCGGCCGCGGTCTGGTCGGTGGTCAGCGCGATGCGGTTCACGCCCTTGACGCGGGTCAATTGCTCGCAGACCGCCGGGTGAACGTGCTCGCCGTCCGCGATCAGGCCGGTCGTAACGCTTGGGTCGAGGGCAAGCGCAAGCGCGATCCCCGGCCGCCGGTGGTGCGTCGGAGGCATCGCGTTGTAGAGGTGCGTCGCAAACCGCACACCGGCCGCGATTGCCTTGCGTCCCTGCTCGAAGTCGGCGCCGGTGTGGCCCGCGGCGACGACGACGCCGGCCCGGTGCATGCGCTCGATGGCATCCATCGCTCCCGGAAGCTCAGGCGCGATGGTGACGAGGCGGGGCCGCGCGCCGATCATCGCGTCGACATTGGCTGGTGTCGGCTCCGCGAGGTTGGCCCGGTCGTGCGCGCCGCGGAAGGATGGATTCAGGAACGGGCCCTCGACGTGTGCGCCCAAGACCCGCGCTCCCTGGGCCTCGGCGGCCGCCCCCACCGACGCGGTGAACGCCGCCACCACGTCGAGCGGTGAGGAGATCACGGTGGGAAGAAAGGACGTGACGCCGGTGGCCGGCAGCGCCTCGGACATGGCCGCGACCGCGCCGGCGCCCTCGGCCGCATCGCGCCCCGCAAACCCGTTGACCTGAAGGTCGATGAAGCCGGGCGCGATCACCTCATCCGCTCCCGCGACGAGCATCTCATCGGGTTGCTGCGGCGGATCTCCGGTGCCCACCCACGCGATCGCTTCGCCGTCGATCAGCACCGCGTCCGCGCCATTCAGCCCGTGCAGGCGGCCGCGCAGCAGGGTCTTCACGGTTTGCGCGCCCCGGCTAGCGCTGCCCTGACGTCGCCACCGGATTCGTCAAGCAACCGAAGGGCCTCGAGGAGCGGTAGTCCCGCAAGGTCGGCGATGATGCGCGCGGCGCGGTCACGCTGCTTGGAGTTGGCGGCGACGACCCCTACCATGCGGCCCCGGTGGGTGCGACCGAGCTGCGTGAACACCGCGGTGGTGAGCATGTTCAGGACCAGCTTTTGCACGGTGCCGCACTTCAAGCGGGTCGAGCCGGCGATGACCTCAGGTCCCGTGTCCACCTCGATGGCGATGTCGGAAGCGCGGGCTAGCGGGGAATCGTGACGGCAAGCGATCGCGATGGTGAGAGGGCTATGAGTCGAGGCCTCGCGCATCGCGCCGACCACGAACGGCGTGCGACCGCTGGCGCTGACCGCGACCACGACGTCGCCCGCCTCGACCCTGGCAGCGCCGGCCGTCGCGGCACCCAGAACCTCGTCGTCTTCCTGGCCTGCTTCAGTGACCACGTGCGCCTGGACGATGTCCGGTGCGACCCCGAATGTCGGCGGGCACTCGGCGGCGTCCATCGCCGCGACGAGCCCGCTGGTTCCAGCGCCGAAGTAATGCATGCGGCCACCCTTGCGCAGCCTCTCGGTGATGGCTTCGACCGCCTCTGCGATGCGCTCGAGCTGCGGCGCAATCGCCGCGACGGCGCTGCCGTCCTCGGTGTTCATGAGAGTGACGAGCTCGAGTGGGCTCATACCGTCCAGGTCGTCGGCGCGCGGATGTACACCCTCGGTCACGGGCGCATGACCTCCGCAGCGGCCTCGGCGCACACGCGAGCCGATCCATATGTCGCGATGTAGGACGATGCGCCCTCCGGTCGGCATGCTGGGACGCCCATCTCGACGACGATCGCATCCGGACGGCGAGC
Organism: Candidatus Dormiibacterota bacterium; assembly: GCA_035945895.1. Taxonomy (GTDB): domain Bacteria; phylum Chloroflexota; class Dormibacteria; order Dormibacterales; family Dormibacteraceae; genus 40CM-4-65-16. The sequence continues at coordinate 22,620 of DASYZS010000103.1, forward strand.
GAGAATCGCCTCCACCTCTTCACGAAGTCGCGGCTGCCGGTGCAGGTCACGCACCACGAGGACGAGGCTCGCGTCTTCGCCACTCTCGGTCAGGTGGACGCCGCGCCCCCCAAGCGCCACGTCCATACCCCACGGCACCTCACCGGCCGCGAATGAGAACCGTGAAGCAAAACGCCTGACCACCGCGCGGTCGTGCACCTGCACCGGCCCGGAGGTGCAGATCGCGCGCCTCGCAGCGACCAGCCCAATCCCGCGATAGTCCGGACTGACGTCACCTTCCGAGTGCGAGCTGCTAACGCGCAGTTTCTCCACCCGGCCGGCAGCCTCGGCGAGCCTGCTCTCGTCGACCTCTCGCGCGAGCGCGCCCACGATCTCGTCGACGACTTCCGGCCCGGCCGGCCCACCGCCCACGCACAACGCGTCGCACCCCGCGCGCATCGCCAGCACGGCCGCCTCTGCGATTCCGATCTCGCCGCTGATGCCCCGCATGTCCAGGCCATCGCTGATCGCCACACCTTTGAAAGCCAGCTCGTCGCGCAGGAGACCCGTCATCACCTTCTCGCTGACCGTCGCCGGAGCGTCATCGATGGTGGGCGCGACGATGTGGGCGCTCATCACGGCGCGCACGCCCGCATCGATGGCCGCCTTGAATGGCGCCAGCGCGCCGTCGTGCGGGTCGGAGCCCGCCACGGGCAGCGCGACATGCGAGTCGACCGATGTGTCGCCGTGACCCGGGAAATGCTTCGCGCACGCCGCCACGCCCGTGCCCTGCAGGCCGCGAATCCAGGCCGCCGTTTGGGCGGCGACGTCATGCGGCTCCGAACCGAACGACCGGACTCCGATCACGGGGTTGCGGGGGTCGCTGTTCACGTCGGCGACAGGCGCCAGGTTGAGATCGATGCCGAGCCCGGCGAGGTCGAGACCGATCGCGCGCGCAACCTGTTCCGTCAGCGACGGATCCCCTGCGGCGCCGAGCGCCAGGTTGCCGGGATACGAGCTGCCCGTCTTCGCCTCGAGACGGGTGACGTCGCCGCCCTCCTCGTCGATGGCCACGATGAGGTTGGCAGAGTGCAACTGTGTGACCAGCGAGCGGACCTGCTCTCGGTCCTGGATGTTGCGGCCGAAGAGGACAACGCCACCAAGCCCGCCCTCGACCACCCACTCGGGAGCGACCGTTCCTGCAAAGCCCGGCAGCACGCACCGAAGCGCGAGCTCTTCGCGCGTACTCATCCCTTCACCGAACCGGCGGTCAGCCCGCCGACCAGGTAGCGCTGCAGCAGCAGGAAGAAGAAGACGACCGGCAGACCGGTGATCGTCGCTCCCGCCATCAGCGGACCCCACTGCGGGCCGTGATTGGTCGTGAACGATGCGAGCCAGATGGTCAGCGTCTGGTTGTTCGGGCTGGAGAGAAGAACGTAGGCGATGATGTATTCGTTCCAAGCCTGGATGCAGCTGAAGATCGCAGCCGCGACCAGGCCCGGTGCGACGAGCGGAAAGGTGATGCGCCAGAACGCGCCGAACCGCGTGGTGCCGTCGATCATCGCCGATTCCTCGAGCTCGACGGGAATGTTGGCGACGAACCCACGCAGGGTCCAGATCATGAATGGAAGCACCGCGGCCAGATAGATCACGATCACGCCCGGCAGAGCGTCGACCTGCCCGATGCTGTCGAGCTGCAGGTACAGCGGGATGATCAGCGAGTTGAGCGGCACCATCTGGACCGCGATGATCATGACCAGGTAGGCGTTGCGGCCCCTGAACCCAAAGCGCGCGGCCCCCACCGCGGCCATGAAGCCGATTGACAGCGCGAGCACGAGCATCACCCCGACGACGATCAGGCTGTTCTTCACGTCCTCGAGGAAATAGGGACGGGTTATCGCATCCTCGAAGTTCTGCAGGGTCAGGGGCGACGGAAACCATTTCGGCGTCAGGGTGAGGATGTCGCGGCCCGGCTTGAACGCGGTCGAGACCATCCAGTAGATCGGGAACAACATGATCGCGGCGACCGCAAGCCCGGCGGCATCGATGAGGAGCTGTTTCGAGCCCTGCCACAGGCGTAACCGCGCGCCGGCGCCGGTCGCGGCGCGTGCAGTCGTGATCGGGATGCCTCGGGCGGCCTCAGGCACGATCATGCGATCTCGGCCGCCTTCACGGTCTGCCGCACGTAGAAGAAGGTGATGATCGCCAGCACAGCCACCATCAGGACCGCGATCGCCGCACCCAGCCCGTACTGGGTGACCCCGAACGATTCCCGGTACGAGTAGATGGCGATCGTGTAGTAGTCGACGCTCGGTCGCTCGTTGAGCAGCACGTAGATCTGGTTGAAGACCCCGAAATCCCAGATGGTCGACAGGCACGTGACGATCAGGAAAACCGGTTTGAGGATGGGCGCGGTCACGTACCAGAAGCGCTGCCATGCCCCCGCACCGTCGACCTGCGCGGCATCCACGACTTCGGTGGGCACCTGGAGGAGCGCCGCAAAGAGGACGATGGTGACAAAGGGAATGGCTCCCCACACGACGATGACCACGAACACGCTCCAACCCTGGACGGGATTGTCGAACCAGTTGTGGTGGATGAAGTTTCCGAGGTGGAGCTGCGTCAGCGCGTAGTTGATGACCCCGAATTCGTAGTCGAACATCCACTGCCAGATGTCGACCGAGACGATTACGGGCGTTGCCCAGACGAACACCAGCGCGCTCATCACGACGGTCCGGACGACCCGCCGGACGCGCAGAAGAAGAAGGGCGATCAGGGTGCTCAACACGATGGTGAGCGCAACGCACGCAAACGTGAAGAGGAGCGTTCGGACGAGAACCTGGTGAAAGAGCGGATCGGCCAGGATCGCCTGATAGTTGCGCAGGCCGACCCATTCCCCCTGGTGGTCGATCAGCTCCTTGAGCCCGTAGTGCTGGAACGAGAGCCAGACGAGCCACGCGAGGGGAAAGCCCAGGATTCCGCCGATGATGAGGAGGCTCGGGCTGAGCACCGCGTAGGGCAGAAGGTGCCGCCGGCGCTCGGCATAAGTGGAGGCCGGCTCGAGGTCGGGCGTTGTGATCGCCGTCGCCATCGAACCAGCCCCCTTTGTCTTTTAGTTCGTTCCGGAGAGGTTAGCCGCCGCCGTTCAGGATCGAGGTGATCCTCGCGCTCGCGGCTGAGGTGGCGTCAGGGATGCCCTGCTGCCCGGTGAATATCTTGACCAGCATGTCGGGAAGCACGTTGGCGTTCTCGACGCTGGCCCAGTTCTGCGAGTTGGGCACGAACTTGCTGTTCTTGGCCGCGTTGTAGAACACGGCGTTCAAGCCGCTGCCCAGCCCCAGCAACGAGGTCGTGTTGGGGATCACGCCGCCGACGGTCGCCATCTGCGACATGTGCGTGTTGTTGGTGAAGATCTGGATCCACGCGTTGGCGAGGTCCTGGTGCTGGCTCTTGCGTGCCACGCCGAAGTCAGACCCGCCGAGGAACACCGGGGCGGTCTGGCCCGAGTTGTGGCTCGGGATCGGGAAGGCGCCGAGCTTGTTGGCGAGCGCCGGGTTGCCGGCCTTGGGGTCGGTGATGACTCCGACTTCCCAGCCGTTGGCGATGATCATCCCGATGTGGCCCTGCGCGAAGGCCGCGTCCTGCTTCGCCTCATCGCCGGTCTTGTCAGCGCGGGAGAGCTTGCTCACGAGGCTGTTGAGCTCGGTAAGCCCTTGCTGTGAGCTGGACGAGTTGATTGCGCCCTGCCACTTGCCGCCCGACTGGGTGGCGATGTCGCCGCCGAAGTCCCACACGAAAGGAAGCGCTGCGTACCAGTACTTGCCGGGGAAGTAGAGTGCCGAGAAGTTCGGGTCTGAGCTGTTTGCCGACATGAGCTTCTGCCCGTCCGCGAGGAGCTCGTCCATGCTGCCTGGTGTCTGCGAGATGCCGGCTGCCGTGAACAGGTCCTTGCGGTAGATGATCGCGCGGCTGCCCGCGTAGTACGGGACGCAGTAGAGCTTGCCGTTCTGCGTGCAGGAGTCCGTCAGGGACTGCAGCCACGTGCCCGAGTTGTCGAACGACGACTTCTTGCCGCTGATGTCCTCGAGCGCCCCGGCCGCGGCGTACTTGGCCACCAACGTGTTGCCCAGCTCGACGACGTCCGGCGGCTGGCTGCCGGCGTAAGCGGTGTCGAGCTTGGTGCCGATGTCACCCCACTGCTGAATCTCGACGTTGACCGTGACCTTCGGATACTTCGCGTTGAAGTCCTTGTTCACGGCGTCGACCACGCTTGCCGGCGCGCTCCCGTTCATGAGCCAGACGGTCAATGTCCCAGTCTGGTCGGCCGGGTTGGCCTGCGGGCTGTTGCCACCGCACGCTCCCACGACCAACGCGACGGTGACCCCGATGATGCCGAACCATGTCTTTCTCAGATTCATCCAGATAAATCCCCCTATCTGTTCGAATGCGGCGCAGCGGCGCCCTGGCTTTGGTCGCCTCCCTCTGTCCTCACCACAGCACCCGCGCCGCGCAAGGCGCCGGCCGAGCGCCCGTTGCGGCTTCGCTGCGGAACGAGGTCGGCGACCAGGCGATAGCGGTCGCCGCGATAGATGGAGCGAACGAACTCGACGATCCGCCCTGACTCGGAGACGGTCGTCCGCTCGAAGAGAAATGCGGGACTGTGGAGGGGAACCCCGAGTACCTCGGATTCCTCCTCGCTGGTCACGGTCGGCTCGATGGCCTGCGTGCCGCTCGCGATCGTGATGCCGTAGCGCTCGCGCAGCAGCTCGTAGAAGGAGTGGTTGTCGAAATCGGCCCGCGTGAGACCGGGCACGAGCACCTCCGGAACGTGCAGGACCTCCATGGCCATAGGCACCGAGTCGGCGAGCCTGAGGCGCTTGACCCTGATGAGCTTCGTCTCAGGAGATACGCCGAGGCGATGCGCCAGGCGGGCGCCCGCGGCCGTGGTGATGAGCTCGAGCGTCTGGCTCCCTGGCGTCATGCCGCGCCGGCGCATGTCGTCGCTGAAGGACGTCAGCGTCAACGGCTGCGCGATCTTCGGCTCGGTGACGTACGTGCCGCTACCGTGGCGGCGGTCCAGGTAGCCGTCACGGACGAGCTCGTCGATGGCCGCGCGCAGCGTCAGGCGGGAGACGCCGAGCTCGACGGCGAGCTGGCGCTCCGCAGGAATCGGGTCGCCGACCTTCAGGTCCTCGATCAGGTCCAGGACCTGGTCACGCGTCTCCTCTTGCTTGCTCACGAGAAGTGGTACTACCCTCCCTACGAGTCGATGGGAAGCATTTAAGCACAGGTTGGCCAAGTGGTCAATACCACTTTTCGGAGGTCAGTACCACTTACCTCGGTGGCCAGGGGCGGCATCCGTTTGGTTTTCCGCACGGTTTCGCCGCAGATCCGCCACACTCGCCGACTAGAGTCGATCTCCGCGGTGCGCCGAATCCTCGCGGTCTTCCGCGATCAGAAGACTTACGTCAGCGTCGCCTACCTCCTGCTGCGGTTGCCGTTTGCCATCGCCTATTCGGGGATCCTCGGATTCATCGCCTTCCGCGGCCTCCAGAACGTCCTGAGCCTCCTCCTCCTCATACCCGCCGTAATGGCCCTCTGGGGTGGGGTGGTCACAGAGCGTGCGATTGCCACCAGCTGGTTCGGCGCGCGGCTGACACCGATAGGCCCGGAGCGCCCGCCTGACAGGGCATGGCGCCAGCGCTTTGTCGACCTCGTGTCCAACCCGGTGACCTGGAAGAGCCTGGCGTTCGTCGCTATCGAGGCCACGGTTGGATTCGGGGTCGGCCTCGCGGCCTGGATCGGTGTCGTCGTCGGCGCACTCGGCACGATCGGTCTCGTTTTGACATTTGCCGTCAGCGTGCTGGCGGCTTTGATCGCAGGCTCGCAGGCCAACGTTCCGCCGGCACTTCCGCTGGGCAGTCTCGGTGCGGCCATCGGGTGCTTGGTCCTGCTGTTTGCGACCCTGGTGATCGCGCGCTGGGTCGCTCGCATCCAGGTCTGGTTCGTGCGCGTGATGCTGGGCATGAGCGAGACCGAAGCGGCGCTTCAGGCGGCAAAGGCCGAAGCCGCGGCGGAGCACGCCCGCGCTGAGGTCGCGGATCGCAGCCGGCGGGACCTGGTGCTGAACGTGTCGCACGAACTGCGCAATCCGCTCGCCACCATTCGCGCGCACGTCGACACGCTGCGCGGCGACGGAGGCGACGAGCCAGACGAAGACGACCGGCGGCGATACCTCGAGGTCCTCAACCGCGAGACTGAGCGTATGTCGCTCCTGGTCGATGAGCTGCTCACTCTCGCCAGCGCCGATACCGGCAGCCTGCAGCTAGACGTCGCACCGGTAGACGCCGCCGAGGTGGCGACCCAGGTGCACGATGCGATGGCGCCGCTGGCGTGGCGCGAGCGCCACATCCAGCTCCTTTGCAACAACGATGGCGCGCCTAAAGTGATGGCCGACCGCGGACGTCTGGTGCAGGTCCTTATGAACCTCGTGCGCAACGCCATCACTCATACCCCGGAGGGTGGGCTCGTCGCGATCGAGGTCAAATCGATCGAAGCCGGTCCGGTCGAAGTGAGCGTGTCCGACACCGGACCGGGAATCGCGCCCGAGGACGCGGACAAGATATTCGAACGCTTCTACCGCACCGACGCATCGCGTTCGCGCGCGACAGGTGGGTTCGGGCTCGGCCTCGCCATTGCGCGCGAGATGGTGGACGCGATGGGAGGCCGCATCTCCGTCGACAGCACTCCCGGGCAAGGGAGCCGCTTCACCGTGACCCTGGCCCGCGCCTGATGTCGCTCGTGCTCGTCGTCGAAGACGAGGTCGACCTGAGCGAGGTGATGCACGACCGCCTGGTGGCCGATGGCCATGACGTCGTGGTCGCTCACACCGGTGCGGCCGCCATGTCGGCGGTGGTCAGGCGAGTGCCCGACGTCGTGCTTCTCGACTGGATGCTGCCTGACATGGACGGCCTCGCGGTATGCCGGCGACTGCGGCAGCAGCACCTGATGCCGATCATCATGGTCACCGCGCGCGGCGACGAGGTCGACCGAGTTCTCGGCCTCGAGGTTGGCGCCGACGACTACCTCGTGAAACCCTTCAGCCTCCGCGAGCTGCTGGCGCGGGTCCGCGCGATGTTGCGTCGCGTGGACCTCGAGGGACGTCGTCAGGGCGCGGCTCCGGCCGAGCGGGTCCAGGTGGGCGGACTGATCGTGGACTCGACGTCCCACCTCGCGACTCTCGACGGAGAGCCGATGCATCTGACCCGCAAAGAGTTCGAGCTGCTGCACGTGCTCGTCTCCAACCCTGGGCGCGCCTTCAGCCGCGAGTTCCTCGTGCAGCGCATCTGGGGATCCGACTTCGACGGGTTCGACCGAGCTGTCGACACCCACGTCACTCGATTGCGCAAGAAACTCGGGCCGCTAGGAGAGCAGATCGTGACCGTTTGGGGCGTCGGCTACAGGTTCAATCCCGACACCTAAAAACAGCTTTTCCGACACAGACCTGCCATAGGCCGGCAACAGCCGGTGCTCACGATGCAGCCATGTTTCAACGCAAACCGCAAGTCAACCTCAACGCCAACCACAGGATCGTCGACGCCAAGAACATCTGGAAGCGCTACGAGCTGGGCGGCCACAAGATCGAGGCCCTGCGGGGCATCGACCTGGTCGTACGCCGCGGTGAGGTCGTTGCCGTGATGGGTCCCAGCGGATGCGGCAAGACGACCTTGCTCAACTGCCTGTCCGGCCTGGACGTGATCGACGGCGGCACGGTCAAGATCGCCGGCCAGGACCTGAAGGACCTCACCGACAACCAGCGCACCGACTTCCGCGCCCGAGCGATGGGATTCGTCTTTCAGACCTACAACCTCCTGCCCGTGCTCTCGGGCGTGGAGAACGTCGAGCTGCCAATGCTCGTCGCGGGGGTGAAGCCGTCGCTGGCCCGCAAGCGCGCGCTCGAGGCGATCGACATGGTCGGAGTGGGCCAGTGGGTCCGGCACCGGCCGGCGGAGATGAGTGGCGGTCAGCGACAGCGGTTCACGATCGCGCGCGCGCTCGCGACGCAGCCGCAGATCGTGTGGGCCGACGAGCCGACCGGCGCGTTGGACAGCGAGACGAGCGCCGGAATCATGGAGCTGATGGTGAAGCTCAATCAGCGGAACGACCAGACCTTCGTCTGGGTGACGCACTCAGAGGAAGTCGGCGCACTGGCCAAGCGGTTGATCCGCATGCGCGACGGTCACATCACGTCGGACAGCGCGGCGCCTTCCCCCGCCGCGCTGCCACTCATGCCCGCAGGAGCTGCCCGCAATGACTAACGCGCTGGGCATCCCACCGACTATCGCTGCGGAATGGATGGCCGCCGCGGTCGGCGCCGTTCTTCTGGTGCTCCTGGTCTTCGCCGCCTTCCACCGCATCCTCCTTCGCATGTCCCTGCGCAACATCCCGCGCCGCCGCGCCCAGTCGATCCTCATCGTCTTCGGCGTGATGCTCGCGACCCTGATCATCACCGCCTCGCTCGGTGTCGGTGACACCTCGAACTACTCGCTGCAGGCAATCGAGCTGCGGCAGCTCGCTGGCGTCGACGGGGCATTCACGAGAACGACGACCACCGTCGTCCAGGGCGCCGGCATGAACGACAGCGATTTCTTCACCGCCGACCAGGCTGCGTCGGCGATCGACGTCGCGCGCCGCGACCCAAACGTGGCTTCGACTTCCGGGGCGATCGTTACTCCCGGGTCGATGGTCGACACCAACTCGGGTCAGACCAGCTCCGAGAACGTCGACGTCTGGGGCCTCGGCACCGACTTTCCTTCCGTGTGGGGCCCGCTCCACTCGCGCTCGGGCGGAGTGCTGAACGTCGGCGACCTGACGCCGAACGACGTGATCATCGGAAGCTCGGTCGCAGATCGTCTGAACGCGAAAGTAGGCGACACCCTCCAGGTCTACGTGGCGGGCCAACCTGTCACCACGACGATCCGTGGCATCCTCGACACCGAGGTCAACCCGAGCATCTCGGTGCACGGACCCGTCACGAACTCAGTCCTTCTCCCGTTGGCCGAGATGCGCACGCTGCTCGCGCGGCCGACAGGCTTCAACGTCATCTTCGTCCACTTCAAAGGCACCGGCGGCTACGACGACCTCGGGCCGCAAGGAGCTACCGGGGATGAGGTCACGAGTCACATCCGCGCCGCGCTCACCAACCAGCAGAGCGCGCTCGAGCTCTGGAGCTTCGTCGATACGCAGGCGATCAAGACGCAGGTGCGCAAGATCCACGATCAGGCCAACTTTCTCGACCCCGACAAGCAGCTCAGCCAGCAGCTCCTCGATGAGCTGAACAAGCAGTCACCGAGCGACGAGTTCAAGTCGCTGATGTCCAACCGCTTCGCCGACCGGATCCTCGCCCAGGCCGTCGTCCAGTCGGTTCCACCGAGCGACGCCCAGTCGGCGCAGAACGAGCTCAACGCGCGCATCGCTGCGCTGCACGTGGACACGCAGGCCGCGGTGGACCTGAAGACGCTGCTTGCCGAACCCGCGGTCAGCGCTGCACTGCAGAAAGCGGCTGCAAACGACTCATCTCAGCAAGGAATTGCGCAGCTCCTGCAGCTGGCGCAGCAGCCCGGACTGACGCCGGAGTTCAGTGCCGCCGCGGGCAGCTCCACGGTGCAGCAAGCTCTTCACGACATCATCCGAGCCGGCGCTCCGCAACAGCTCGACGCCTACCAGCAGATCGCCGGCCGCCTGAACATCTCGCAGTTCCAGGCCTACAAGGCCGACGCGGTCGTCTTCGGACAGCAGAGCGGGATCATCATCACCGGCGCACTGCTCGCGGTGAGCTTCTTCTCCATCTGCGTGGGCGTGCTCCTGATCTTCCTGATCTTCGTGATGCTCGCCGCCGAAAGGCGCGCTGAGATGGGCATGAGCCGAGCGGTCGGCCTCAAGCGACGGCACCTCACCGAGATGTTCCTGTTCGAAGGGATGAGCTACACGCTCGCGGCGACTGTCGTCGGCGTCCTGCTCGGAATTCTCGTCGGCTTCCTGATGATCGGCGTGCTCTCGACCATCTTCGAGAGCTTCTACCCCGGTTTCGCGCTCACCTACCACATTGAGTGGACGAGCCTGGTCATCGCCGCCTGCCTCGGCATCCTGCTGACATTCGTCGTCGTCAGCGTTTCGGCGTACCGCGTGAGCAGGCTCAACATCGTGGCCGCAATCCGCGACCTCGATGAGAGCGAGCACCGCGACGCCGGGCTCGGGACCATGTTTCTGAACGTTTTCCGCACGGCCTGGTTCGGTGTGCGCCAGCTGTTCAGAGGTCACGGCCTGGTCTTCTTGAGCCGGGTCACGCTCGGCGTGATCGGCGCGATCTGGAGATTCTGGTGGGGGCTGTTCCGGCGCGGGCCAATGACCCTCATCCTCGGTGCGGCCATCGCGTACGTCGGCAGCTCAGTGCAGATCGAGCTGATCTACCTCGCGGGCGTCTCGCTCCTGATCATCGGCGCCGGCCTCCTGCTCCGCTGGGTTCTCACGCTCGCGCGTGTCCGCTACGGAATTGCCGCTCGCGCTGGTTTCACTCTCGCCGCGCTTGGCCTGCTTGTCTACTGGGGTCAGCCATTCGGACGCGTCGAGAAGCTGATCCACCTCGGCTCTCGGGGAACCCTCGAGCACGTCGTCGGCCTCGACCAGATGACGGGCGGCGCGGAGGTCTTCGCCCTGTCGGCGCTGATGGTGCTGCTGGGCGCGATCTGGCTGGTCATGTTCAACAGCGACCTGCTGATCCGCGGCGTCATGTTCTTCGCGGGCCGCGTCTCGGCGCTCGCACCCATCACGCGCACGAGCATGGCCTACCCGATGGCGACCAAGTTCCGGACCGGCATGGCGGTCGCGATGTTCGGCATCGTGACGTTCATGGTCGTGTTCATGTCGGTGTTCCAGAACGTGCTCGTGCAGAACTTCGCCAACGCATCTGAACAGTCAGGCGGATGGCAGATCGTAGCGGGAACGCCGGACAACAACTTCAGCCTCACCGCGACCACCTCCTATCCGTCCGACCTCGCGTCGCAGGTCAGCGCCAACAGTGCGACCGCGGCGGAGGTCAGTGCTGTCGGCTGGGAGGACAACTCGAGCGCGGTTCAGCTCTTGCCGGTCCGCCCTGATGGATCGGTCAGTCAGCCCAGCAACGGCAGGATCGATGGCGCGGGTCTGCACGTAGTCGACGATGGTTGGCTGAGCAGCACAACGTTCGGCATCGCGCCGCGGGCGGCGGGCTACAGCTCGGACCGCGCCGTGTGGGACGCGGTGCGCGACCACCCCGGGTACGCGGTGGCGGACGCGTCTTTGCTCGACGCGACTTCCGGAAGACCGGCCCTGATCACTTCGGTCAAGCGGTCGGACGCCGCCTTCCAGCCCGTCCAGGTTCAGGCCGACCCGTTCCGCAAGGGCCCCACTGACGCCTCGCCGTGGCGCTTGACGATCATCGGCTTCATGCCGCACAACACCTGGGGCGGCATCTACGTCTCGACCGGCACGGCTGAGCAAAGCGGGCTCTTCACCACCCAGGCCATCCGGCCGACGGGTTACTACTTTGCCCTGCGGCCTGGCACGGGCGTCAACAAGGCGCGCCTCGACCTCGGCCGCCTGCTCGCCCCGTACGCGATGGAACCGGTGGTCGTCGCCGACCAGCTGGCGCAGCAGGTCGGCGGAATCCTGTCGCTCCTCAAGCTGATGACGGGTTTCCTTGCGCTTGGTCTCATCGTGGGCATCGCCGGCCTCGGTGTCATCAGCACGCGCGCCGTGGTCGAGAGGTGGCAGCAGATCGGCATGCTGCGCGCGCTGGGCTACCGCCGGTCCATGGTGCAGCGCTCGTTCCTGCTCGAGTCCAGCTTCATCGCGGTGATCGGGTTGGTCATCGGCGCAGTGGTCGGCATCTGGCAGTCGTACACGTTCTTCGTGACCGACTCGACTTTTGGAACGGTCGACTTCCATGTGCCGGTGGTCGAGATCCTGTTCATCCTGGCCGGCTCGTACCTGGCCACGTTGTTGACGACATACCTGCCCTCGCGCGCGGCGGCGCAGGTTGCGCCGGCCGAGGCGCTCCGCTACGAATAGACTCCCTGCTGTGGCGGTGACCGCCGGGTGGACGACCTACCAGCTGCGCCGGCAGCTGCTGGCGATCGGCGAGGACTTCTGGGTGCAAAACGCCCAGGGCGAAAACGTCTACAAGCTCGACGGAAAGGTACTGACCCTCACCCAGACCTTTGCTCTGGAAGACGTCAACGGCAACGAGCTCGCGCGGATGAAGGCCGAGATGCTCACGCTCCGCAAGACCATGGACATCGTGCGCGGCGGCCAGGTCCTGGCCGTTGTGAAGAAGGCCTTCATCAACCTCCTGGGGCAGAGCTTCACGGTCGACATCGCCGGCGACGGCGAGCTGCACGCCCAGGGCGACATCCTCAACCACGAGTTTCAGATCACCGCGGGCGATGCGGTGATCTCCACCGTGTCGAAGCAATGGTTCGCCTCCGAGCTCATGTATGGCATCGCGATCGCCCCCGGCCAGGACGAGGTGCTGATGCTCTGCGTCGCGATCGCCATCGACGAGATGTCAGAAAGCGATCGGCACTGACGCCTTCGAGGAATGGCGGCGCAGACGCAGCGCGGGTGACGCGACAGCGACGCTGTTCGACCTCTACGAGCTGGTCACGAATGAACGCGGGCATGACCTATCTGCTGAGGAAAGGGCAACCTTGTCGCTGCGCGCCGCGCGCGTGATGGTGCCCAGCTTCGAGGTGATTGAGGGCAGCGAACGCGGGATCGAACCCATCGAGCTAGTTTCCTACGACCCCACCTGGCCCGCGAAGTTTGCGAGCTGGCGACGAAGCCTCGCCTCCGCCCTTGGGCCGGTGGCGCGGCGGATAGACCATTTCGGCTCGACGTCCGTGCCGGGACTCCCGGCCAAGCCGGTGATCGACATCATGGTCAGGGTCGACGACATGACCCAGGAACAGCTCTACGTCCCACAGATCGAGGCTCTTGGCGTGCAGCTACGCCAGCGGGACGACGACCATCGGTACTTCCGACCGTTTGCCGGCTTGCCGCGCGATGTGCACATCCACGTGGTCAACCTGGGCAGCGATTGGGGTCGCAAAGACCTCCTGTTCGCGGCGTTTCTCCGCACTGACGCGACGGCGCGCGAAGAGTACCTACGCGGGAAAGTGGCGGCCGCGTCCCGATGGGCCGACGACCGGATCGCATACACCGAGGCGAAGACCGAGGTCATCCGGCCAATCGCCGCCCGGGCGGAAGCCTGGGCTCGCAAGACTGGTTGGACTCCGTGATGACGACGCTCGTCCTGTTCGCTCTGGCCACACTGATCTTGACCGCCACCCCTGGGCCGGGCGTCATGTACGTGGCCGCGCGGACCCTTTCCCAGGGCCGGCGGGCCGGCTTCGCTTCGATGTTCGGCATCGAGTCGGGAGAGGTGGTGTGGCTCGTTGCGGCCGCGACCGGCGTCGCCGCCCTGCTGGGGGCATCGGTGTCCGCGCTGACCTTCCTCCGGTTCGCGGGTGCTGCGTATCTCATCTACCTAGGCGTTCAGCGCTGGCGCACCGCCGAGATTCCGGCGACGCCATCACCGGCGCGCATCGGGCGAATCTTCGCTCAGGGCTTCGTCACCCAGATCCTCAACCCCAAGGTCGCCGTGTTCTTCGTCGCGTTCCTGCCCCAGTTTTTGAACCCGGCCCAACCGATCGCTCCCCAGGTTGCGATCCTCGGGGTCGTCTACGTGGCGGTCGCCATCGCCGTCGACGTCACCTATGTGCTCACGTGGACAGCCATAGCTCGCCGATTTATGTGCAGCCGTCTCGCGCAGCGAAGGACGGGCCGGATCGCGGCGGCGACATATTTCGCGCTCGGCCTCGCGGCTGCCGCGACGGGGACGAAAAAGCCCTAGGGGCTCTGGCTTTCGTTCTTGGGCATGCGCACGGCGCCGAAAATGATCGGCAGCCCGACCACCGCCCCGCAGAACGTCAGGCTCAGGAGTGCGCCAGTGACCACGGCGATCCACCTTCCCCACCCCTTGCGCAGCAAGACACCGATCAGAGCCGCGGCGCTGAGCAGGAAGGCCACGACGAATACGAGCCAGAGGATGATCGACGTCGCGGACGTGTCACCGCCTGTCACTCCGAGCGTCCCCACTATCCCGAGCAAGCCGGTCAGCACGACTGCGACGGCGAGCGCGACGATGACGACGACTCGCGCCGTCGGCGTCGGCGCATAGCGGTCCTTGCCGGCCGGCTGTGCGCGGGGGATCCAGCGGGCTCCGTCCCACCACCACATGCCGTCGGGCGACCACTGGGGCGGGGCGCTCGGCGGCTGCATCAGACGCTCATGGTGTCAGGATTGAAGCAGCTTGCGCACGCTGATCACGACCGAGGGCAAACAGGAATCCACCGCCAACGATCAGATCTTGACTTGCTTTCGTGATGCGCAGCAACTCGGATTCTGGCTCGACATCGAGGCGCCCGACGAAGTGGATTATCAGCTGCTCGAGAACACTTTCAAGTTCCACCCGCTGACGATCGAGGACATCAAGCACCAGAACCAGCGGCCGAAGGTCGACGAGTACCCGGACTACAACTTCACAGTCATCTTCCAGGTGCTGTGGGAGCGCGACGAAGCTGTCTTCCACGAGCATCACCTCTACATCGGCTCGCACTACCTCATCACCGTGCACCAGGAGAAGTCGGATGCCCTGATGGGCGTGCACGACCGGATCGCCAGGTCGCCGGCGTTGACGAAAGGTCAGCCGGCCTTCCTGACCTACCTGGTCATCGATGGGCTGGTTGACTCGACATTTCCGGCTCTGGAGAAGCTGGACGACACGGTCGACTCGCTCGAAGACGACATCGTCTCCAAAGCGACGTCCGAGCTCCTCGACCGCATCTACAACCTGAAGCATTCGGTGGTCGAGCTGCGTCGCTTGCTCGGAGGTCAGCGCGACGTTTTCCAGGCGCTGATCACGCACGGCATCCACCTCCAACAGGCGGACATGACGCTCTATTACCGCGACGTCTACGACCACATCGTCCGCCAGTACGAGACCGTCGACTCGCTGCGCGACCTTCTCACCAGTGCGATGGACGTCTACCTCTCGACCGTCTCGAACCGTCTCAACCAGACGACCAAGGCACTGACCGTGATCGCGAGCGTCTTTTTGCCGCTGAGCTTCCTGACAGGCTTCTACGGCATGAACTTCGTCTACCTGACGCAGGTGCTCGAAACGCCCTACCTGGCATTTGCGGTTGGCGTCGGGACGATGGTCATCGCGATCGGGATTCAGCTATGGCTGTTCCGACGCCGAGGCTGGATCTAGAGTGGCCAGCTGCTGCACTCCGAAGGGATATCGCTGGGTGTTCAGCGAGCGCAGCGCGAGCCGCGAGGCCAGGCTCTACCGCCGGCGCGGCCTCGATGCGACGTCGCGCCGGATCGTCGACTTCCTGAAGGCTCAGGGCGTCGAGGGCCAGACGGTGCTCGAGGTCGGTGGGGGAATCGGCGCGATTCAGATCGAGCTGCTGAAAGCAGGCGCGACGCGCGCGGTTAGCGTCGAGCTCACGCCCACGTATGAAGAGGTCGCGAAGAGCTTGCTCGACGAGAACGGCCTGGCCGGCCGCGTGGACCGCCGCGTCATGGACTTCGCCCAGGCCGCGTCCCAAGTCGAGCCGGCAGACATCGTGATCATGAATCGCGTGCTCTGCTGCTATCCGGACATGCCGCGCCTGGCGGGAGCGGCCGCGGACCACGCCACGAAAACGCTCGTCGTGACCTTTCCGCGCCGCGCATTGTGGACGCGCGCGGGTCTCGGGATCGCCAACGGTGTGCTGTGGATCACGCGCCGCGAGTTCCACATCTTCGTCCACCGGCCGGCGGACATCATCGCCACCTCCGAGACGCATGGCCTGCGGCCGGTCGTCAACCAGGCCGGCTTTCTCTGGACGCTCGCGGCGCTAGGCCGCGTCCCCGGCAGCTAACCCAGGCAGGACCTTCTCGGTCCAGAACTGTTCGTCGTTCGGGATGACGGCGAGGTCGGGCAACGCGGGCGTGATCGATTTGAATCCGGCTCCGGTGTCGAACACCACGACCGACTCGTCCGCGCCGATCAGTTGCGCGGCGACCAGCGCGTCCAGACCCACGACCGCCGCCGCCGTCTCCAGGCTCGCATAGCCCAGCCCGGCGGCCGCCAGCTTCGGCTGCATGGCCACGATCTCGCTTTCCTGAACCGCAATTGCCGCGCCGCCCGACTTGCGCACAGCGTCCAGGATCAGAAAGTCTCCAACCGCCGACGGCACGCGGATCCCCGCCGCCGCGGTCGCGGCGTTGTCCCAGGTCCGGGCGAATCGCGCGCCTTCGTCGAATGCACGCACGATGGGCGCGCAGCCTTCCGACTGGATGCAGAACATGCGGGGGCGTTCGGCGCCGATCAATCCAAGCGCCTGCATTTCGTCGAAAGCCTTCCACATGCCGACGATTCCGGTGCCTCCGCCGGTCGGGTAGACGACCGCGTCCGGCATCCGCCACCCAAGCTGCTCGACCAGCTCGAAGCCCATCGTCTTCTTGCCCTCGACGCGGTACGGCTCTTTGAGGGTGCTCAGGTCGAAGGCGCCCGTCTGGGTGGCGATGAGGCGTGCGAGGCGGCCGCAGTCCGAGATCAGCCCGTCGAGCAGTAGCAGGTCGGCGCCGGTCGCGAGCACCTCGACCCGGTTCGGTTCAGGAGCATCCGCCGGCATGACCACGGTCGCGCGCACGCCCGCCATCGCGGCGTAGGCGGCAAGCGCCCCGCCCGCATTGCCGGCCGACGGAGCCACCAGGTGCCGGGCGCCAAGCTCGACCGCGCGGCTGACCGCGACCGCCATGCCCCGCGCCTTGAAAGAACCGGTCGGGTTGAGGCTGTCGCGCTTCACGAAAACGTTGCGCCCCAGGCGAAGCGTGGGCTGGAGCGGCGTGTTCCCCTCGCCGAGATAGAGAACCGACTCCCAACGCGCGACCGGAAGCAGCTCGTGCCACCTCCACAAACCACAGGACGTGCGACCGGCCAGGGCTTCGCGGGTCAGCGTTTGCGCTGCGCGAGCGAGGTCGTAGCGCGCGAGCAAAGGGCGCTGGTCGGCCGGGTCTAGTCCGATGAGATGGTCACCAGGATATGTCCGCCCGGACAGGGCGCCTTCCAGATGGGTCAGGCTCGAGCCGGTCGGTCCGTCGCTCAGTTGAACCGCTTGACGAAGTCGAGCGCCGTCTGCGCCACATCCTGCCATCCGCCATCGATGACCAGTGAGTGCCCGCGGTCAGAGATCCACTTGATCTCGGTCACGCCCCGGTTGCGTTTCTGGCGCCTGTACGACGCGTTCGCGATCGACGGTGGGACGGTATGGTCGGACGAACCCTCGATGACGAGCAGCGGGCCGCGGTTCGGATTCAACGTGTCCACCTTCACCTGGGTCCATGGGTTCACGTTGGCGAACGCCGCCTGAAAGACAGGCGCGCCCGCGCCGGGCACATGGAAGGTGTCGTACAGCTGCCTGGCTTCACTATCGGTCAGGGCGTTTGCCCATCCGTAACGAAACTGCTCGAACGTGAGCATGACCGCGCGACCTCGATTCAACGGGTTGAGGAGCACTGGCGACGCGGCCTTCAGGGCGGAAAAGGGCAGCGGAAGCACGCCGCGAAACGGCGCCGGGTCTATGGCGACTGACGCCGCCGAAAGTCCGCGGCCCGCGATCATCTGGGTGAGCAGGCCGCCAAAGGAGTGACCGACGACCGCGGGCTTCTTTTTCAAGCTCCTCACGACGCCGGCAATGTGATTCGCAACCTGGCCAATCGTCTTGCGCGCAAACACTTCGGGGTGTGCCCGAGCTTCGCCAACACTCGATGGATCGTCAGGCCAGCCCGGCGCGACGGCGCTGAAGCCGGAGTCTTCGAAGAGCGCCGCCCATCGATCCCAACTGCTCGGCAGCAACCACAGGCCGTGGATGAACACTACCGGCGGTCGTTCCGACGAATTTGCGCGCTCTACCTGCTCTGCGGCAGTGCTCATTGCGCGCATGTATCGTAACCGGCAATGTCCGAAGCGCCCGAGGAAACCTATCGCAGGACGACTCCGGGCTCGCGCGCGCTGCACGAGAAGGCCGTGGCTGCGATGCCGGGCGGTACGACCCGGACGACGACATATTTCGACCCCTATCCGCTCTACATCGACAGTGGCCAGGGCTGCCGCGTGTGGGACGTGGACGGCACCGAGCGCATCGACATGCTCGGCAACTACACCGCGATGATCCTCGGCCACGCGCACCCGAAGGTGGTGGAAGCCATCAGCCGCCAGGCCTCGCGCGGCACCGGGTTCGCCGCAGCGAACCCGCTCGAGGTTCAGCTCGCGACGCTCTTGTGCGAGCGCGTTCCGAGCCTCGACGCGGTCCGCTTCTGCAACTCCGGGACCGAGGCGACGATGTTCGCGATGCGGCTCGCGCGGGCGTTCACTGGCCGTCCGAAGATCGCGCGGATGGAGGGCGGTTACCACGGCACGCACGACTACGCCGAGGTCAGCACGCACCCCGACGTGGCTGCGGCCGGACCTCCCGATGCGCCACTGGCGCAGCCCGACTCCGTCGGGACGCCGCGCTGGGTGCTCGAGGAAACGGTGGTCCTTCCTTTCAACAACGCAGACGCGGCCGAGGCCATCCTGCGCCGCCACGGCGACGAGGTCGCTGCCGTCATCCTCGAGCCGGTGATCGGCGCGGGCGGCGTGATCGCGGCGACGCCAGATTTTCTGAACCGGCTTCGCGCCGTGACCCGCGAGCTCGGGATACTTTTGATCTTCGACGAGGTGATCTCGCTGCGGGTCGCGCCGGGCGGCGCACAGCAGATGTACGGCGTCACGCCCGACCTCACGACGATGGGCAAGATCATCGGCGGCGGACTTCCGGTTGCCGCGTTCGGCGGGCGCGCCGACGTGATGGCGCTGCTCGATCCGCGGCGCAACGGCTCGATGGCCCAGGGCGGGACGTACAACGGCAATCCACTGGGCATGGCGGCCGGGCTCGCGGCAATGACCGAGCTCACGCCCGGCGTGTACGAGGACCTCAACCGCAAGGGTGCGCGCGTGGCCGAGATGCTGGCCGAGGTGTTCGCCTCGCATGACGTGCCAGTTCAGGTCAACGCGGTGGGATCGATGTTCGCGCTGCATTTCACCGACCGGCCGGTCACCGACTACAGGGGTGTCGCCGCCGCGGACAAGAAGAAGGCGCGAGAGTTCTTCCTCGGCCTCGTGAACCATGGGGTCTTGATCGCACCGCGCGGCATGGGCGCCCTTTCCACGCCCATGGCCGAGCCGGACATCGAGCAGTTCATCGACGCCGTGGATGCGGTCGTCGCGGAGCTGCAGCCACGCTGGGAAGCCGGCACTTGATCGCAAGGCGGATCGCCGTCGCCCGGGGCGACGAGCCGGCCGACCTCGTGCACTCCGGCGGAAGGGTGTTCTCGGTTTTCACGCGTGAGTGGCTGGATACCGACGTCGCAATCGTCGACGGCTTCATCGCGGGGTTGGGCATGTACGAGGGTCGGGAGAAGGTCGACGTGCGCGGCGCCTATCTCGTACCCGGCTTCATCGACGCCCACGTCCACATCGAGTCGTCCAAGCTGATGGTCGATCAGTTTTCGCGCGCCGTCCTTCCCCATGGCACGACAACCGTCGTCGCCGACCCACATGAAATTGCGAACGTGCTTGGCACCGACGGCGTGCACTGGTTGCTCGACGCGTGCGAACACGTACCGCTTGATGTTTTCGTCATGGCGCCGTCATGCGTGCCTGCCTCGCCCCTGGAGTCGCCGCGCCGCCCGTTCAGCGAAGGCGACCTGGCGGGACTGCTGCGCCGCCATCGGACGATCGGTGTGGCCGAGATGATGAACTTCCCGGGCGTCATCGCCGGCATGCCGAGCGAGCTCGCCAAGCTCGAGACCGGACTGACCGAGCACGTCGACGGCCACGCACCCGGCGTACGCGGAGCCGCGCTCAACGCCTATGTCGCAGCCGGAATCGGATCCGACCACGAATGCTCGACGCTCGAGGAGGCGATCGAGAAGCGCCGGCTGGGCATGTGGGTGATGCTCCGCGAGGGATCGGCCGCTCGCAACCTCGTCGACCTCCTTCCGCTGGTTCGCGAGTTTGGACCCGAGCGCTGCATGTTCTGCACCGACGACCGTGAACCGGTTTTCCTCGTCGACGAAGGCCATATCGACCAGATGCTGCGTGTCGCCGTGGAGCACGGCGTCCGAGCCGAGGATGCGTTGGTCATGGCGACGCTGAACGCGGCCCAGTACCACCGTCTCCCGCATCTGGGCGCGATCGCGCCCGGCTACCAGGCCGACATCGTCGTGCTCGACGACCTGCGCACCTTCAAGCCCCGCCAGGTCTTCAAACGTGGCCTCGAGCCGATGCACGAGACGATCGAGATTCCCGAGTGGGTGCGCCAGACGGTCAACCTTGGACCGCTTCAAGAGAACTGCCTGACGGTGCGCGAGCGGGCGCGGCACATTCGCGTCATGCGGGTGATCCCAGGCCAGCTGGTCACCGGCACCGAGATCCTGGAGCCGAGTTCGCGCAACGGTGAGCTCGTCGCGGACGCAGCCCGCGACCTCATCAAGATCGCTGTACTGGAGCGCCATCACGCGACGGGACGCGTCGGCATCGGGTTCGCGACCAATGTCGGACTGCAGCGGGGCGCGTTTGCTTCCACCGTGGCTCACGACGCGCACAACGTGATCGTCCTCGGCGTCGATGACAGGGACATGCTGGTGTGCGTGCGCAGGCTCGCCGAGATTGGCGGCGGCATCGTCGTCGCCGACGGCGGCGAGGTCAGGGGCGAGCTCGCGCTGCCGGTGGCCGGGCTCATGAGTGATGCGCCGCTGGGCGCGGTGCACGAAGAGATGCTCGGCCTGGAGCGCATCCTTCGCGACAACGGAGTGCGGTGGGATGCTCCCTTCATGTGTCTCAGCTTTCTCGCGCTGTCTGTGATTCCCGAGCTGAAGATCACCGACCGCGGATTGGTCGACGTGAGCCGGTTCGAGGTCGTGCCGCTAAAGGTGGACTAGAGCCAGGATTCGCGGGTCGCGCGTCGCGCCAGCTCGGTCCGGTTGGATGTCCCCGTCTTCTCGAGGATCTGGCGGACGTGGAACTTGACCGTGTTCTCGCTGCGGTGCACCTGCTCGGCGATCTCACGGTTCGTAAACCCTTCGACGATCAACCGCAGGATCTCCACCTCGAGGTCGCTCAGCTTCGGACGCGGCGTTTGGCCTTCCCTCGCGCGCGCAGGAGCCGTCGCGATCATCGCTGCGTGGTCGATGGCGACTCCGACCAGGCCACCCAAAGTGTCGTAGAAGTCGAGCCAGTCCTGCCCCCACTCGACCGCCGAGCGGTTGTAGAGCTCGAGGACACCCAGCAGCCTGTTGCGCGCGTGTAGCTGCACGCTGACGAGGGTATGGAAACCCTCTCGCGCGATCTGCGAGGCTCGCGCATTGTGCCCAGTGCGCGCCCCACTCGTCAGGTGATCTACATACGGCTTCCACGTCGTCCCGATGACTGGCATGGAGCTGGTTGGCATGCGGAAGCCCGGCGCCAGAGGAGCGCGGAATCCGGCGGCGGCGTTCATGACCAGCTCGCCGCCGCCTTCGCTCAAGAGGAGGATGTCCGCGGCATCAACGGCGAGACGAGACGTCAACTGCTCGACCACGACCCTGGTGATGAGCCCCACGTCCTGGCGCTGGCGTATGGACAGTCCGATCGCGCGGATGAGCTCCAGGCGCAAACCGTCGTCTGCGACCGCGGCGGCGAGTCGCGCGTGGTCGACCGAAAGAGCGATTCGGTCGGCTACCGGTTGGACCCACTTTAGGTCCGACTCGTCGAAGGGCTGCTCGTGCCTCCAGTCGAAAGCGCCCAGCGAGCCGATCACTGCGCTACCGACGCGCATCGGCACGATCAGCATGCTCAGGCCGTCCATTCCCCACGGAGGAGGATTGGATCGCATGAACTCCTGCCCAGCCTCAGAGATCATGGTGAGCAGCTCGTTGTGCGTCATCCTCGGCTTGAGGATCGGAGCATCGGACTCGATCACCTGCTGCGAAATGCCGGTGGTCGGGGCGCGACGCGGCCGGTCGATCGCGGCCACGTAAGCATCGACGTAGTCGGCCATCGGTCGTTCAGCGTCGTCGGCGACGACCACGCGCGAGGTCGCCGGGTCGGAATTCATGACTATCGCAACCCATGTGGCCTGCCGTATCCGGCTGAGGGCCGACGTTGCGACCTCGAGGATGGAGTTGACGTCAGCCGGCGCCGTGGCCAGGGTGGCGCTGACGCTGGCGAGGTGCTCACGCGGATCGGCCGTCATGCGTTCAACGTGACGTTTCTAGTGGGTCCCGCGCAGTAACTCAGCAAAGGTCACCCAGAGACCTAGGTCACAGGTTGGCGGCGCGAGCCAGTCCCTCGGAGTCGACGATCGTGATGCCGGTGGCGTCGGTGCAGATGATTCCTTCCTGACGGAGGTCGCGGATGGTTCGCGCCACCACCTCGCGCACGGACCCTGTTGCGTCGGCCAGCGCCTGATGCGTCAGCTCGAGACGCTGACCCTCCTGCACGGAGTCGCACATCCTTGCGCGCTCCCACAGGTCGCGCGCGACTCGCACTCGGACGCTGCTGAAAGCGCGCCCGGCGAGCAGCACGTAAGCGCTGCGCAGGCGGTCGATGGTTTCGCTGAGCATGGCCTGGGTGAGCGCAGTGCTCCGCGCCATGAGGGCGTTCACGTGCTCCTCGGCGAGGTGAAGAAGCTTCGTCGGCTGCAACACCTCGAAGCGAGCGGAGATTGTGTTGTGGTCCTGGAGGACCGTGCCGATGATGTCGCCGGGCAGCGTGTAGGCGACGGTCAGCTGCCGGCCGTCCGGGGCAATCAGGAAGTAGCGGAGCCGTCCGGACAGGATCAGTGCGGGCGCCATTCGTTCGGTGGAAGGAGCTAGCACCGTGCCGGCGGGATACCAGGCCGCGTGGGACGAGCGCGCCAGCTCTTCGATCAGGCCCGGCGTCAGCCGCGACAGGAATCCGCGGTTGGCGATCCGATCCAGGCCTAGCGGTTTGTCGTTCGAGTCACCGAGCTCATCGACCACCGCCATGTCCAACCTCCACCGATCCATCATATTATCTATCTGAGAGATAGATCGTGCTGAGTACCCGTGAGGTTGCGGAACGCCTCGGCGTCAGTGAGGCTTCCGTCCGCCGGTGGAGCGACACCGGACGGCTGCCGGTCAAGCGCACGGGCAAACGTCGGGAGCGCCGCTTTGCTCCGGAGCACGTGGACAGAGTCGCCGGCCAGCTGCGTGCGGCAGCGCCCGCCACCCCCCGCCTGACGAGCCCGAAGCACGTCGTGCTGGCCGGTCAGGTCCTCGAGGTCCCGTTGCACCTGCCCGCGTTTTACGACACCGACGCCGGGCGGACGCGACTGACGGTTCCTTTCCTCGCCGACGGGCTGCGCGCAGGCCAGCCTTGCTTCCTCATCGCCCAGGGCGAGGAGCTGGACGCCTACCTCGTCGCGATGGATGCTCAGCCGGGTGTCGACGTCGACCAGGCGCTGGCGTCGGGCGCGCTGACCGTGGTCGCAGCGCCGGGAAGGACTGTGGCCGAGGCGCTCGAGTTCTGGGAGACGAATCTGTGGGAGGCGCTGGACCGGCACGCGACGATGATGCGCGCCGTGGGCGAGATGGTGTCGGAGCGCATGACCTTTGAGTCTGAGCAGGAGATGCTCGCCTACGAGGCGGCCTTCAACATGACCGGGCGCCGCTTTCCGGCCGCGGTCATCTGCCAGTACGACGTGCGCAAGTTTTCCGGCACCGCGCTCCTGGCCGCGCTCCGCGCCCACCCCGACATCCTGGGCATCTCGCTCTCGCCGCTGATCAAGTAGCGCCCGGGGCCTCTGTCCGACCAAGAACGCAGGAATTTTTACAACCTGCCGTTATGCCGCGCATCTCGGAAAAAAAAAGGGGGCGGGTCCCTGGATGTACAACTTCCTTTCGAGGCTTGGTCGGCTCTTCATAGGTATCACGGTCCTGGTGGCAGTCATCGCAATCTTCGGAGTCAGCGCCGATCTCGGATCCCTGGTCTCTCATCGCCAGAACGCTTCCTCGATGTCGTGCGCCGTCTCGTTGGGCAGCGTGATCAACGGTCACCAGCGGCTGTTGGTCACTGCGTCCGGCCTGACCCCCGGCACCAATTACCTGGAGGCGCAGCCTGGTGTGCAGAGCGTATGGATCACGACTGACTCCGCTGGAGCGAGCAACAACCAGTCGCTTTACTACAACGGTCCAGGCAAGTACACGATCGCCTTCGATTACTACTACTTCAGCAACAACAAAGAGGTTCAGGCAACAGCCACGAGCTGTTCGGCGTCCTTGTAAGGAGAAAGGGGGCTCCTGACGGAGCCCCCTTTCTTGGTTCCTAGCTGTGGGTCAGGTTGACCGTGCTGGTCGACCCGACGACACCTGTCGTGGCGAACGTGTAGACGTAGTTCGGTCCATGGCTGGTGCTTGCCGGGCCACTCCCGACGATGCTCTTGGGCGAGTACTTGATTCCGATGACGTATGTGCCGGCAGCTGGTGCGTTGAACTTGACGGTCAAGCTCTGAACACCTCCGGAGACCGATGTACTGAGCGTTGTTGACAAGGCGTTGCAGCTCGAGTCGTAGGCGAAGCTACCCGCCGCAACGGAGAAGAATCGCGCTCCAGTCGTCGGGTTGTACGTGGTTGATTGCGTGATCGTGAAGGTCTGAGCACCAGCCGAGCTGGCGTGGACCTGGACCCAGTAGAACAGTACGCCTGGGTTGTCGTTGCTGATCGCCGTTCCAGATGTGTTGTAGAAGACGTCGGTCAAAGTGCTGGCGGTGCCGCCTGAGAACTGAGAGCAGGTCGTTTGGGTTGGCGTGATCTGGCTCACGTGTGTGACTGCGAACGGTTCACATCCACTCGTCGAGCCGTTGTAGTTGTTGTCGCCGCTGTAGACAGCCTGATACGAGTACGCACCTGAAGCAATCGGTCCGTTGCTGGCCGAGTTGGGCACCTTGCCGCCCGAGATCGTCACCGTCTGGCTGGACGCTGCCGGTGCTGTGCATGTGTTGTTGAGGAAGAAGTTGTAGGTGACAGTCCCTGAGATCACGAAGCTGCCGATCTGCGTCCCAACGGTCGCTGTGTCGTGGACGGTGTCACCCTGGCCGATCGTGCCGTTGAGTGGCACTGAAGAGTTGGTCGTCTCGTCGAACACGCTCGTTGCGGTGTTGCTGTTCGCCTTGTTGACCGTGAACGGCTCACATGGACCGGTCGAACCGCCGTAGTTGGAGTCGCCGGAGTAGCTGGCCTGGAAGCTGTAGCTCCCCGCGCCGAGCGGCCCTTCAGAGTTGGAGTTGGGCACACTTCCGCTCGCGGTCAGCGTGACCGTGCCGGCCGAGGTGCCGGCGCCCGAGCAACTGCCGTTGTTGAAGAACGTGTAGCTCACCGTGCCTGTGGCCACGATTGTGTCTGTGGTGGTCACCGTCGCTGTGTCATAGGCCGAGGCCCCGGTCGTGGTCCCGTTCTGAACCACCGCCGTCGCTGTGGTCGAATTTCCGGGCAGGATCGTGAAGGGTTCGCAAGCTCCGGTGCTCCCAATGTAGTTGGCGTCGCCCGAGTAGCTCGCCTGGAAGCTGTACATGCCGGCGGCCAGCGGCGGACCCTCGACGTTGGAGTTGGGCACGGCTCCGGTCGCGGTCAAGGTGACGGTGCCAGCAGAGTTGCCGGGCGCCGAGCAGCTGATGTTGTTGAAGAAGTTGTAGGTCACGGTGCCCGTGGCCACGATCGTGTCCGAGGTGGTCACGGTCGCGGTGTCGTATGCCGAGGCCCCGGTGGTCGTTCCGTTCTGAACCACCGTCGTAACCGTGTTCGAGCTTCCCTTACCCACGGTGAAGGGCTCGCAGGGTCCGGTCGACCCGGCGTAGTTGGCATCACCCGAGTAGGACGCCTGGAAGGTGTACATGCCAGCAGCCAGCGGTCCTTCGATCGAGGAGTTGGGCACCGCTCCGGCTGCGGTCAACGTGACCGTCCCGGCCGAAGTGCCGGTGCCCGAGCAGGCGCCGTTGTTGAAGAAGGCGTAGGTCACAGTCCCCGTGGCGGTGAAGCCATCCGAGGGCGTGACCGCGGCCGTGTCGTAGGCCGAAGCGCCGGTCGTCTCGGTCCCGCTCCACGGCGCGTTGGTCGCCGCGTCGAAGACGGTGGTCGCGGTCTGCGAGCTGCCGATGTTGACCGTGAAGGGCTCGCAGGCTCCAGTCGAGCCCGCGTAGTTGTTGTCACCCGAGTAGACCGCCTGGAAGCTGTAGCTGCCGGCCTGCAGCGGACCTTCGGTGCTCGAGTTGGGCACTGCACCCGACGCGGTCAAGGTGACCGTGCCGGCCGAGGTGCCGCTGCCGGTGCAGCTGCCGTTGCCGTAGAAGGTGTAGGTCACCGTGCCGGTGGCGACGAAGCCGTCCGAGGTCGACACGCTGGCCGTGTCGTAGGCCGAGGCGCCGGTCGTCTCGGTCCCGCTCCAGGGCGCGTTGGTCGCCGCGTCGAAGACGGTGGTCGCGGTCT
>DASYZS010000104.1:0-10742 GCA_035945895.1 Candidatus Dormiibacterota bacterium
AGGGTCATCGAAACCGCCGCCCGCAGGAGCGCCAGGCGCTTTCCCGGCCGCGCCGCAGAGCCCGGCGCCGGACGCGAGGCGGACCGGCGGAAGGCCCGAGATTACGCGGCCCTTGCCGCCAGGCTCAAAGGAATGACCTGACGCCCTGGTGGGTATGACTGCTTCATGAGCAGTAACTGGCATGACATGCAGCAAAGTCTCGTGAAGCAGATCCGCACCAATCCGAAAGGGGTCGTGACGAGCGGGCCATTCGAGGGCCGCAACGTCCTGATCCTCACCACCAAAGGCGCAAAGTCGGGCGAGGAGAGGTCGACGCCTCTCGTCTTCTCGTGGGAGAAGGGCCACCACGTGATCGTGGCCTCCAAGGGCGGCGCTCCGACTCACCCTGCCTGGTACCACAACCTCCGCACCCACCCGGTAGTCACCGTGGAGGCTGGCGGGGAGAAGTTCAAGGCGCGGGCCAAGGTCGTCGGAGACGAGGACTACGAGCGTCTCTACAAGCAGCACGCCGACCCCAACCCCGGTTTTTGGGACTATCGCAAGAAGACGGACCGCAAGATCCCGGTCGTCATTCTGGAGCGCCTCGACCAGGCGAGTTAAGCCGGGCTCAGGTGTCGGGCAACCGGAGTAACCTTCGCCGTTGCCCGACATGAGCAACTTCTGGCAGCGCCTCCTGCGCGCGACCGCACTGGTTTTCGGCGTGCTGGTGGGCGTGGGGGTGACCGTGTTCGCGTACAGCAACACGACCCCGGTCGATGTCGGCTGGGCGCCGCTCCGTTTCCATGGCGTGCCGCTCTGGACGGTCGCCATCGTGCCGTTGGTCGTGGCGCTGGCCGTGGGCGCGGTCTATCACTGGCTCAACAGCCTTCACCACTTCACCGAGCACATGCGTCACCGCCGGCGCGTGCACGAGCTGGAGGCTGAGCTGGCGTCACTGCGCTCCCACCTTGATACCGCGCTCGCAATGCCCGACCACGCCGCTGAAGGCACCGCGCCGGTGGAGGAGCCAGCGGAAGCCAAGCCCGCCGAACCTGTCTCCATGAACGGCGAGCCCGCCACGGCGAGCTCAAAGAAACCTACAGTGGTAAGCGACACTGAACCCGTGGCAGTCGCAACCGACGAACACACCGAGACCGAAACGCCCGCCGAGACCTGATGAACGAAGCGGAGCGTAAGGGCATCGCCGACCGCCGGCGGGCTGGCCGTCTCGTCGTCCCGTACGAGCAAGCGCCCGCCGACCGCGCGCTCCTCGAGCGCAGCGCGATCGAGGAGCTGAGCCACCACGCCGACCCGTGGCGCGTCCTGCGCATCCTTTCCGAGTTCGTGGAGGGTTTCGACGCCCTCAACGAGGTCGGTCCCGCTGTCACGGTCTTTGGATCCGCCCGGGCGAAACCCAACGACCCGTACTACCTCGCCGGCCGGCAGCTCGGAGAGGCGCTCGCCAACCGCGGATTCGCGGTCATCACCGGCGGCGGTCCCGGGATCATGGAGGCGGTCAACCGCGGGTGCCACGAGGCGGGCGGGCTGTCCGTCGGCTGCAACATCGAGCTGCCGCATGAACAGTCGCTGAACAAGTACGTCGACCTGGGCGTCGAGTTCCGCTACTTCTTCGTGCGCAAGAACATGTTCGTGAAGTACGCGCGCGGCTTTGTCATCTTCCCGGGTGGGTTCGGCACGCTCGACGAGCTCTTCGAGTCGCTGACGCTGGCCCAGACCGGCAAGATCGAACACTTCCCGATCGTGCTCTTCGGCACTCCCTACTGGCGCGGTCTGCTCGAGTGGCTTCGCGATCCCGTGCTTGCCACGGGCGCGATTGCCGCCGACGACCTGAAGCTCATGACCATCACCGACGACGTCGAGGAGGCCGCCGAGATGGCGACGCGACCTCTCCAGCTGAAGATCGAAGAGCCTGGTGTACAGGTCGGCGAACCCAAGAGGGAAGCGCAATAGCGCCCCTCGAGCTGTTCTTCCTGACCGACGGCGGTCAGAACGCCGACGATGTTGCACCACGAATCGCGACTTTCCTCGACGGTGCGCAGAAGTCCCTCGACATCGCCATCTACGACCTGCGCCTCGAGGACTCGCCCGCGTCGAAGCTGCTCGCTTCATTCGAGGCCGCGGTCAAGCGCGGCGTCGCGGTGCGCCTGATGTTCAACCAGGACCACGCGCTCGCCATCCCCGAGCCGCCGCCGCCGGAGATCGACTGGGCCTTCGTCGACCAGATCCGCGCGGCGGGCGTGCAGGTCAAACCGGTGTCGGGCGTGCCCGACCTGATGCACCACAAATACGTGGTGCGGGACGGGGCCGACGTGCTCACGGGATCGACCAACTGGACGAACGACTCATGGACTCGCGAAGAAAACGTGGTGGTGACTGTCGAATCCGCAGAGATCGCGCGCGACTATGCGATCAACTTCGAAGGCTTGTGGGAGAAGCCCGTGGTCGCAACCTCTGGCCGGTTGTCGTCGCCGTGGGCGCAGCTCAGCGACGGAACTGACATCCGCCCTTACTTCTGTCCGGGCCGCGCTACGAAGCTCGTGCACGCGATCTCGCGGTCGATCTCCTCAGCCGAGAAGCGCATCCGCGTCTGCTCCCCGGTCATCACGTCCGGCCCAATCCTGGGAACGCTGGCCGAGGTGGTTGGACAGGGAAAGGTCGACATTGGCGGCGTCTACGATGCGACTCAGATGGACGAGGTCCACCGGCAGTGGTCCGGCGAGTCGCAGGCGGCGTGGAAGATTGCCGCGTTCAACAGCATCATCGCGGCGGTCCGTTTCGGCGGCAAGCATTCGACGCCTTACGCCAAGGGCACGGTTCACGACTTCATGCACGCCAAGATCCTTGTCGCGGACGATTACGTCTATGTCGGAAGCTTCAACCTCTCGCACAGCGGTGAAAGCAACGCCGAGAACGTGATCCAGTTTCACAATCCAGCGCTCGCCGACCGGTGCGCGACCTACATCGAACAGGTGGCGGCGCGATACGGGGGAGCACCCCTGAAGGTTTCCTAAAACGAACCGAGCTCGACTCGCGTGGTTGGGAGCGGCGCTTGTCGCCGTGGCTGCGGTGGCCGTGCTGTGGTACTCGCCGCGGCTGGTGCCGCCGACCGGGACACTGATCGTGGTCGGCGCAGGCCGATCTGCCACTGAGCTTCCGACCACAACTCTCGCCCTCCATCGCAGCGGCGGTTCGTGGGTCGATGCGGGCGTCGTTTCTGGGGGCGTGCCCGCGGCACCGGAGCAGCGGCAGCTGCTGGTGACGTCAATGCGTGCGGGCGACTACGACGGCGTTCGTGTCGGCGCTTCAATCCAGCGGGTCGAGGCCAGCATCACGTCGGGTGTGGTCGAGCCGTTGCTCGTGGGGGTCGATTCAGGGCGGGTCGTGGCGGGTGGCATCTACGCGGGCAACGACGACGTGAACCTCGGTCTCGGGGAGCTTTCCGGAAAGTTTGTCGCGATGCCTTCCTTCGACCTGGTCGATCAGCGCGGACAGCCCATCGACAACGCAACCCTCGCCGGCAGAGACGTCCTGATAGCGGCGTTTCACACCACCTGCCACGAAACGTGCCCGCTGTACACGGCGCTCTTCCTCCAGCTGGCGAGGCATCTGCCGGCAGACGCGTTGCTGCTCGAAGTCACCACCGATACCGCGGACACGCCGTCAGTGCTGGCCAGCTACGCGAAACAGGTCGGCGCCACCTGGACCTTCGCCACGGGGCAGGCCGGCCAGCTGTCCAGTTTCTGGCGTCCCTTCGACGTCGAGCTTTCGAGCGCCGACCTGCATACGTCCACGCTCGTGATGGTCGACAGGCACGGTTTCGTCCGGCTCGTCTATCGCGGTGCGCCGAAGGTCGGGAGCGACATCCCGGCTGGGCTGGTCGCGCAGTTGAGCAGCCAGGGGCTGTACGAGCTGGGATCGGGGGGAGATGGTTGGGCCGCGCCGGACGTGCTCCAGGCCCTGTCGACGATCGCAGGCGGCGAGAAGACTCTGCAGGCGGGCGGCGGCACCGCCGCGGCCTTCCGCCTCCTCGCGACTAATGGCAGGGAGGTGAGCCTTGCCGACTACTCGGGACAGCCGCTGGTCATCAACTTTTGGGCCAGCTACTGCCCACCCTGCAAGGCGGAGATGCCTCTGCTTGACACGTCTGTCGATGGGCACTCCGGGGCTCGGCTGGTCCTGGTCGACGAGGGCGAGACCGGTGAATCGACCCAGGCGTTCCTCGACAAGATCGGCATCCACCGCACGGCGCTCCTCGACTCCGACCTGAGCGTCGGTCACTCGTATGGCATCTTCGTGCTGCCGATGACGATCTTCGTGCGCGCCGATGGGACGATCGACCGGCGCCAGGTCGGCCAGGTCGACGCCGGCGTCCTCCAAGCCGAACTGTCGAATTTGACCAGTCCTTAGACTCGTCACCGGTGATCTCAGCCCGTTCTTTTCGCGTCCTCGCCTTCGTGACCGCGCTCTTCGCCTACTTGCAGATCGCCCTCGGCGGGGTCGTCCGCGTCACCGGATCGGGGCTTGGCTGCCCCGACTGGCCGCTCTGCCACGGGCGTCCCTATCCGCCGGCCGACATCCACTCGATCATCGAGTACTCGCACCGCCTCGTCGGATCGATCACCGAGCTGCTCATCGTTCTCACAGTGGCGAGCGCCTGGATCGCCTTTCGCAATCGGCGACGCGCGGTCGCCTGGCTGGCGACTGCTTCGCTGGCGGCCGGCCTGGGCGAGGCGGCGCTGGGCGGAATCGTGGTTGCCAACGACCTGGCCCCGTGGATGGTCCTGTTCCATCTCGCCCTGGCGATGCTGATCCTTGGTTTCCTCCTGGCCACAGCTGTCATGTCGTTGCCTGCGTCGCCAGGTTTGGAGCGGATGCGGCCGCTGGCTGCAATCGGCGCCGTGGCCACGTATGTGCTGTTGCTGACCGGCTCAACCGTGGTGGCGAGCAACGCCGACCGAAGCTGTCATTCGTGGCCGCTGTGCGGAGGCGGTTTCGCGCTCGACTTTTCCGGGGCCAACGCCTTCACGATGCTCCATCGCGGTTCGGCGCTGGTCGTCGGAATCCTGGTGATCTATGTGGCGCTCAGGGCAATGAGGGAGCCAAGCCTCGAGCTCGCCGCGCTGGCGACGCTGATCGTGTTTGGGCTGCAGGTCGCGGTCGGAGCCGGCGCGGCTGTCACCGATGCGGCTCTGTTCAACGGACTTCACGTGGCCATCGCCACGCTGGTATGGGCCGGCATGCTTGTGATCGCGCTGTTGACGGTTCCTCGCGCTGACGCGCGACCGGCGCTGGCGCATTTCGCCGTGAACAAGAGGACCGCATGAGCGCCGTTACAACCCAGCCGCAGGCGCGCACCGCGGCCGGAACGCTGCGCGATTACCTCAGCCTGCTCAAACTGCGCATCGTCTCGCTGCTCGACGCCACGGCCCTCGGCGTGATGCTGCCCGCGGCGCACGGCCACCCGCGTCTGTGGGCGGTGGCGGCCGTCTTCGTGGGTCTCACCTTCGCTGCGGGGGGCGCCAACGCCATCAACATGTGGTTCGACCGCGACATCGACGCCGAGATGACCCGCACACGCCGGCGTCCAGTGCCGGCGGGGCGCATCCCGGCATGGCACGCGCTCGCGCTCGGCATCGCACTGAACATGGCGGCCTTCGCGGTGCTGTGGGCGTTCGCCAACCTCTTGAGCGCAGCTCTCGCTCTCCTCGGCGCCGCGATCTACGTCTTCGTCTACACGATGTGGTTGAAGCGGTCGACGCCGCAGAACATCGTGATCGGTGGCGCCGCGGGCGCGATTCCTCCGCTGGTCGGTTGGGCGGCCGCATCCGGCCGGCTCGACGTGACCGCGTTGGCGTT
The DNA here is from genome assembly GCA_035945895.1 of Candidatus Dormiibacterota bacterium. Classification (GTDB taxonomy): domain Bacteria; phylum Chloroflexota; class Dormibacteria; order Dormibacterales; family Dormibacteraceae; genus 40CM-4-65-16. The sequence continues at coordinate 5,857 of DASYZS010000104.1, forward strand.
CTTCGGCGTCGTCTTCTTCTGGACGCCTCCACACTTCTGGGCGCTGGCGCAGCTCATCAAGGCCGACTACGCGCGAGCCAACGTTCCAATGCTGCCGGTGGTCGCAGGCGAGCGCACTGCCAAGCGGCAGAGCATCGTCTATGCCGCACTGACCCTCGCCGTCAGCGTGATCCCGTTCTTCACAGGCGCGGCGGGGGCGGTTTACCTGGCAGGGGCGGTGGTGCTGGGCATAGGTCTGGTGGGCATCTCCGTCCTCGATCTCGAGGGACGGCGCTGGACCCGACGCGTTTTCGCGTATTCGATCGCATACCTCGCGCTGCTGTTCGTCCTTTTCGCCCTATCTCCTTTCTTGCCATAAGTTGCTCGAGATCGTCCGTCTCCACCTCGCTCAGATCGAATCGTTCAACGACATTCCGGTGCACGGGTTCGTGATCAAGCACCCACGGGCCGGGGCGATCATGGTCGACACGGGCATCGGCTGGGGCGACGACCGGATCATCAGGGAGTGGAAGGTCGTGAACCGCCACATGGCGGATGCGATGGCCGAGCACGATCTCAGCCCCGCCGACGTGAAGATCGTCGTCAACAGCCACCTGCATTTCGACCACTGCGGCCAGAACGCGGTGTTCAAGCACGCGCCCTTCCACATCCAGCGGTCGGAGCTCGAACGCGCGCGCCGTGAGGAGCCCGCCAACGCACAGTGGTTCGACTTCGCAGGTGCTCGATTCGAGCTGGTCGACGGCGACGCGGAGATCGCTGACGGCGTGCGCGTCATGGCCACACCCGGTCACACCGCCGGACACCAGAGCGTTCTCGTCGACGGCGATGACGGAGTTGCGGTGATGATCGGCGACGCCGCTTATACCTCAGACATCTACGACCAGGTGGAGAAGGCCGACCTGGCGAAGTGGCGTGGCCAGCATGCAGACCGCGAGGCATGGTCCCGTTCCCTGCACAAAGTCCACGAGATGCACCCCCACGCCGTTCACTTCTGCCACGACACTCGCGTCGTTCACGCTTGATGGCGTTCGGGCCTCTGGTCTCGGGCGCCTGGCTGCACGAGCACCACACCGATCCTGATCTTCGGGTCGTCGACTTTCGCTGGTACCTGCTCAACCGGTCGGGGCATGACGAATACCTCCAGGGCCATATCTCAGGCGCAGTTTTCGTCGACCTGGATGCCGTGACCGGACGCGAAGGTGGGGGGAGGCATCCACTCCCCACCGCTGCGCAGTTCGAGCACGCGATGCAAGAGGCCGGAGTGAGCTCGAGCTCGCGGGTCGTGGTCTACGACGATGCGACCGCCGCCCCAACCGCGGCGAGGCTGTGGTTCTTGCTCGGGCTTTTCGGCCATCGCGCCCAGGCTGTGCTGGACGGCGGTCTGCAGGCGTGGGGTACGCCGCTGGAGACGGAAGTACCGCGTGTAGATCCGGGCGACTTCCGGTCGATCGCGCCGCACATGTCGCGGGTGCTCGACTGCGAAGGAGTTGGCGCGTTGAGCGGTGTACCTCTGATCGATGCTCGACTCGGCGAGAGGTACCGCGGCGAAAAAGAACCCATCGACCCGAAGGCGGGCCACATCCCCGGAGCGCTCAACTTGCCCTACGCGGCCACCGTCGCAGCGGACGGACGGTTCAAGTCGCCGGCCGAGCTGCGCAGCTTGTTTGAGAGTCTCGGCGCGACGGAGGGAGCGGTGTTCTACTGCGGATCGGGTGTGAACGCGTCGCAGCAGCTGCTGGCGATGGAGATTGCGGGGCTGCCGAACGCTCGACTATACGCAGGGTCGTGGAGCGACTGGTCCAACCGGGACCTTCCCGTGGCAACGGGCGAACAACCTTAGTATTCGCCCATGATCCTGCAAGGAAAAAGAGTCCTCATCGCCGGCATGTCCGACCGGCGCAGCATCGGCTTTGCGATTGCGCAGGAGTGCCAGCGCGAAGGCGCAGAGATCCTGCTCACAAGCTTCGGCCGAATGATGAGCATCACCCAGATGACTGCCAAAAAGCTCGACCCGGTGCCCGAGATTCTCGAGATGGACGTCACTAAACCATCTGATATTGAAGACGCCTTCAAGGAAACTTCGAAGCGATGGGATCGTCTCGACGGTCTCGTGCATTCCGTCGCGTTCGCACCGGCAGATGCGCTTGGCGGCCAATTCCTGCACACGCCCTGGGAAAGCGTCGCCACCGCGCTGCAGGTCAGCGCATTTTCTTTCAAAGAAATGGCTCGTGGCTTTCTGCCCTTGATGCAGGAGCGTGGCGGCTCGATGGTCACGCTCGATTTCGACAATTCGACGAACGCCTGGCCGAAATATGACTGGATGGGCGTTTCCAAAGCAGCGCTCGAATCGGTTACGCGCTACCTGGCGCGCGACCTCGGCCGCTACAAGATCCGCGTCAACGCGGTGTGCGCCGGGCCGCTCGCGACGCTCGCCGCAAGCGGAATCCCGGGCTTCAAGGATTTCGAAGAGGTGTGGGAAAAGCGCGCCCCGCTGGGCTGGAGCCTGCAGGACCGTTCTCCCGTGGGCAGAGGCGTCGCGGTGCTCCTGTCCGACTACATGGACATGACCACGGGCGAGCTCGTGCACGTCGACGGCGGCTACCACGCGATGGGGACAGAGCTGCCTCCGGCCGACTGAATGAGGGCATAAACCCTAGATATTGGGTTCCATGGCGGACAAGCCCGCAACATAGTGTTAGGCTCTTCCGAAATCCTGGTCCGGGGCCCAATCCCGGGTCCGCCATACGGGAGGAATGCAGTTTGCGGGAGTGCCTGGTGATATACGTCGACGCCGCGCTGGACAAGCACGGCCGGGCCGGATGTGGCCTGGCCGTTTTTGTTAGAGGCCGCGCCGTCTACACAGAGTCGTTCGGCTTCTCACACGTCGGTGGTTCCGCGCAGCTGGAGGCACACGTCTGCGCGGGCGCGCTCGACCTGGCAGCGGCGCGATGGCCGTACCACCGCGTGATCGTACGCACGGATTGCGCGCCGGTCGTGCGCAGCCGAATGCCGTCGAGCGACAGCTTTCGCACCGCGGTTCACGAGGTTCGTGAACGGTCCAGGCGCGGCTGGCGTGTCGTCCGTTATGTCAGCCGTAAAGCGAATCCCGCGCATGAACTTGCACGCGAGGGATTGAAGAGCCTCTCGAAGCAGCAGCTTCTCGTCGCCGCCTAACAGCACTCACTGCAAGCGCAGCTAGAATTGCTGCGCTCGTTTCTCTTTTATTTAGGGGAGTGAATGATGGCACCTGAGGAAGCACAGCAAAATGCGCCGCGCCGGCGCGGCCGTCCACCTGGTTCTAAAAACAAGACCACTCGCGGTGGTGGTGGCGATCTCGTCGGTCAGCTCAACTCGATGGTGGCCGAGCTGATCAAGAAAAATCGTCAGCTGCAGCGCCAGGTCGCCACCCTGACCGCGAGGGCTGAGAAGTCCGCTGCGGGCAGGACCGTCGAGCGCGGCATCCGAACGCTTTCCCGGCGCGTGCAGAGGGCGCTCGGCACGAAACCGACGCGCCGCCGCCAGAAGGCCGCGCCGGCCGACGGACGGCGAAAGAAAGGGGCCACCAGGAGACGCCGAGCGAGCTAGCTGTAGGAGCCGACGCGCTCCATTAGCTTGGCGGTCCGGTAGGCGTCGACGATGCTGAACACCCACAGCGCGCCGCCGCCGAGCTCCATGGGGACCCCGACTGCAGCCCCGATCACGGTTAGGTCCAGGTCGATGCCGAAGAACTGAAGGCCCCCGACACCGACCAGGTAGGCGAGGCCCTTCAGGTTATGCCCCAGGTAGAAGTGTCCGAGGCCGGGCACGATGGCGAGCGCGGCCGCGAGGGCCGGGCTCTTGTGTGTGCGAGCCACCGGCGCGCGGTACGCGCCTGAGGCGGGAGACCCGCACCGCGGGCACGGCGCGGCGGGGTTGGTGAGCGGCGCCCCGCATCGCCCGCACAGGACTTCGGCGGCCATCACTTCCAGTTTGCCTGACTTTGGCTATCCTCGAAACATGGATCTCGGCTTCACATCCGAGGAGGAAGCCTTCCGTCTGGAGGTCCGAGGCTGGCTCGAGAAGAACCTCCCGGCGGAGTGGCGGCATCGCGGCGTCGGCGGCTACCGCGAAGAGGAAGACACCGAGATCCAGCGCGACTGGCAGCGCCGGCTGCACGAGGGCGGGTGGCTCAAGCTCGGATGGCCGAAAGAGGCCGGCGGACGCGAGGCTACGCCCGTAATGCATGCCATCTACTCGGAGGAGATCGCCAAAGCGGGCGCCCCGCCGATCCTCGGCCGGCTCGGGGTGTCTCTGCTTGCCCCGACGTTGCTGGTGCACGGGAGCGACTGGCAGAAGCAGGAGTACATCGACCGCATCCTCATCGGCGAGCTCGTCTTCTGCCAGGGATTCAGCGAACCGGACGCCGGAAGCGACCTCGCCGGCCTGCGCACCAAGGCCGAGCGGCGCGACGGAAAGTGGATCCTGACCGGACAGAAGATCTGGTCGAGCGGCGCCTACTACTCGCAGAAGAGCTTCCTTTTGGCGCGCACCGATCCAACGGCCGAAGCCCATCGCGGCATCGGCTTTTTCCTTGTCGACATGGACCAACCCGGCGTCGAGATCCGCCGCATCAAGCAGATGACCGGCGGCGGTGAGTTCTGCGAGATCTTTCTCTCCGGCGCGGAGGTCGAGGAGCGCGACCTGGTCGGCCAACCCGGCGACGGGTGGAAGATCGCGATGACCGTGTTCGGATTCGAACGCGGCGGGCTTGCCCAGGCGGCGCGGTTCGAGCGCGCGGTCGCCGAGCTGGCGACGCTGGCCCGTGACCGCGGGGCGGGTTCCGACGCGACGACGCGGCAGAAGGTCGCGCAGGCGCAGATCGAGGCCCACGTGTTTCGTCTCATCGG
>DASYZS010000105.1:0-18321 GCA_035945895.1 Candidatus Dormiibacterota bacterium
AAGGGATTCCGATCAGCAACTCGCCGACCTTGGTCCGCGAGGTCGACCTCAAGGGTCGGGTCCTCATCCAGCGCTCCACGGCGGGCACGCAGGTCGCGGCGGCGGTCCGGGCAAGAAACATGTTCGCGGGGAGTCTCGTCGTCGCCCGCGCGACTGTTCAAGCCTGCCTGTTAAGAGATCCGGACACCCTCACGCTAGTTGCTTCAGCCGACCACCCCGAAGACCACGCGTGCGCGTCCTATATGGATGCCATCGCGCGCGGTGAGTCGCCAGACCTCGAGAGGCTGCTCGAGCCGGTGCGAAAGACCGAGCGCTACCGGAAGGTGCAGAGCGGGGAGTGGCCCGGTTTCCCGCCATCCGACCTCGAGCTCGCGCTACAACCGGACGTCTTCGATTTCGCCATGCCGGTGACACGCGCCGGTGGATACCTGCGCGTGATCGCAAGCTTTTGATGGTGCCCAACGTTTTTCCAGGCAAAGGCTGGGGATGCGCAGAGCTCTTGTCTGCGGCGCAATCGGACTCTTACTTACGGCATGTGGGCCACAGTGCGGATCCGCCCATCACGCTTACGTCGTGGTTCAGCACCTGAGCGGCTCATGGTTCGATCGACGCGTCGACTTCGCCGGTCAAGAGATCGGCGGCATCACGCTGATGGATCGCTCGGGGATCGAGTACAGCGCGGCGACAGTGAGCAGCGGCAAAGCTGTGTGCCAGGTTGACAACGAGCCTGCAACTTTCGCCTCGTGCTTCCCACTCAACAAGCCCTACTGGGCGCTGTTCGTCATGAGCGGCGGAAGGTGGAGGAGCGCGTCAGGTGGAGTCTCAGACGTGCAGGTGCGTGACGGGGAGGCCATTGGCTGGCACTACGTTCCGTCGGGCAGCTCATCGCCGGCCCCGCCCCCGAGCCCGCGCTAACGGACGGCAAAGACCAGCAGGACGGCCACCTGGCACAGCTCCGCGGTGGCGCCGCAAACGTCGCCGGTGGCGCCGCCCAGGCGATGCCGCGCAACAGTTACCAGCGATAGCGCGACCAGCGCGACCAGCGGCAGCGCCACCAAGGCCCGCAAGGGGTCGAGCAGACATACGACGGCCGCGGTGGCGCCGCCCACCGCCAGGTCGAGCGCCCGGCGCTTCGGCTCCCATGCCGCCACGCCCAGTCCACTCGGCCGGACGTACGGCACGAAGCTGATCACGGCCAGCGTGGCGAACCGCGAGAGCGCTCCGGCGATCACCAACCCGGTCAGGGCTCGCAAGGGAGCCATCGACGAGATGGCCGCGACCCCGAGGATGAGCATGACGGCGACCGCTGTGACGCCGTAGGACCCGAGCCTCGGGTCGCGCATGATCTCCAGCCGGCGAGTCGTGTCGCCGTGGGTGAGCAGTCCGTCCGCCGTGTCGGCGAGCCCATCGAGGTGGATCGCCCCGGTGAGCGCGGCCAGCGCCGCCACCGCGGCCGCGGCACCGAGCAGCGGAGACGAGACGGCCCCGACCAGAACCGCCACCAGACCTCCCACGAGCCCGATCAGCGCGCCGATCGCCGGAAAGTAGGCGCGACCGAGCCGCTCGCCCGGACTGCCGTCGACATTCGCCACCGGGAGCACGGTCAGGAACGAAACCGCCGCGCGCAGCGAGCGGATGCTCACGACAGCTCGAGGGCGCGACCGGCGACCATGAAGAGCGAGCGCGATGCGCCGCGAGCGAACGTGATGTTCACAGCTCCCAGCGCGTCGCGAAACTTGCGCGCGAGCTCATTGGCCGGAACGATTCCGAGCCCGACCTCGTTGGTCACCACCACGCCTTGACGATCCGCGAGCGAACTTGCAGCGCGATCCGCCATCGCGAGGATGTCCGCCACGCTTCGCCCCGTGCCCAGCAGGTTGGAGACCCACAGGGTGAGGCAGTCGACGACCAGGAAGTGGTCGGGCGCGACCGCGTCGATGACGCCCTTCAGGTCGACGGGCTCCTCGAGCGTCATCCATTCGCGGGGCCGGGTCGCGCGATGCCGCAAGATGCGGTCCGTCATCTCCGCGTCCATGGGCGTCGCGGTGGCGATGAAGGTCACCGCCCGGCCTGATTCCTGCGCCAATCTGAGTGCGCGATCCGACTTGCCGCTGCGTGCTCCGCCGAGCAGCAGCACGTAGCCCATCTAGAAGTCGATGCCCCGCAGGGCGCGTACGCCCTGGTCGAAAGCGTGCTTGCGATTGCGCATCTCGGTCACGGTGTCCGCGACGTCGAGCAGCGCGCGCGGAGCATCGCGCCCGGTCAGGATCACGTTTACATTCGAAGGCCGTGACCTGATCGCCGAGAGCACGTCATCGATCCCGATCCAGCCCCAGTTGATCGGGTACGTGACCTCGTCCAGGACGACCAGCCCGTACGAGGCGGAGGCGATCTTCTCGCGCGCCACGCGCCAGGCCTCGCGAGCCACGGCCTCGGAGCGCTGCATGCTGCGCGAGTCCCACGTGAAGCCATCGCCGAGGGTCCACCACTCGACCCCGAGCCGGGTCGCCATCTCTCGCTCGCCGACCTTCCATCGCGCCGACTTGATGAACTGGACCACGCACACCTTCCAACCTCGGGCGACCGCCCGCAGCGCGGTGCCGAAAGCTGCCGTCGACTTGCCTTTGCCGTCCCCGGTGTTGACGAGCACGAGCGACGTGACGCGCCGCGTGGCACGCGGCGGGGCCTCCACCGGGACCGCGGTTCTCTTCACCCGCGCACCGGCACCACCGCGTGCCCAGCTTTTCCGACCGGCAGCACCTGCACCTTCGCTTTGTAGTGCTCAGATATGACCCGCTCGGTCAGGATCTCGGACGGCGGACCGATCGCCACCAGCCGCCCGGCATTCAGCAATCCGAGGCGGTCCGAATACTGCCCGGCGAGCGTGAGGTCGTGCATCGCCGCGATCACCGTCAGCTCCTGCTCGCGCCGCAGCTCGTCGATGAGCTCGAGCACCTCCTGCTGGCGGCCGATGTCGAGCGACGTGGTCGGTTCGTCGATCAAGAGGAGCGGCGATTGCTGGGCCAGCGCGCGAGCGATCGCCACGCGCTGCCTTTCGCCTCCGCTCAGGTGGTCGAGAGGACGCGCCGCAAGATCCTCGAGCGCCATGCGGCGCAGCACCCCGGCGACGACCCGCCTGTCGGCGGCGCCCTCGCGGCCGAAATATCCGAGGTGCGGGGTGCGGCCGAGCAGCACGTACTGCGCGACCGACATTCCCGCCGGCATCTGCGGCTCCTGCGGCAGCAGCGCGACGCACGCCGCCAGCTCGTGTGGCCGCAGCGCCCCTAGGGGCCGATTGCCGATGCATATCACGCCGTGCGAGGGCACGAGTCGCGCGATCGCGCGCAGCACGGTGGTCTTGCCCGCGCCGTTCGGTCCGATCAGAGACAACCACTCGCCGGGCGCGGTCACGAGGTCGATCTCGCGCAACACAAGCCGCTCTTCGTAGGCGACGGAAACGCCCGTCAGGGTCACTCCGCTCACAGCGCCGCCATCCGCGTAGAGCGCATCACCACGATGAAGAACGGAGCGCCGACAAACGCGGTGATCACTCCGATGGGCAGTTCCGCGGGCGCCACCACGGTGCGCGCCGCAGTGTCGGCGAGGACCAGGAACGCGCCGCCCAGGAGCACCGACAGCGGCACCACCACGCGGTAGCTGCGCCCCACGAGCAGCCGGATCGTGTGCGGGATGATGATCCCGACGAACGCGATGGTGCCCCCGACCGCCACCACGGCCGCAGTGCCGAGGGTCGCGGCGACGACGACGATGAAGCGCACGCGGCGCACCGAGATACCGAGGCTGGTTGCCTCCTCCTCGCCGAGCATCAGTGCGTCGAGCAGGCGGCGGTGGAGAACGATCACGACCACGCTCAGCACCACGTAAGGCAGGACGAGCAGCACGCCATCCCAGCCCGCGGTGACGAGCCGGCCAAGGATCCACGAGTACACCTGGCGAATCGACCCAGCCTGGGCTTGCTGCACGTACTCCTGGATGGCGTTGAAGAAAGTGGCGATCGCGACCCCGGCGAGGATCAACCCGGTGTTGGTTCGCAGTCCGCTCACGCTGCGACCGAGCGCGTAGGCCCCGGCCACCGCCAGGCCAGCCCCTGCGAACGCCGCCAGGGGGACGAAGTTGAAACCCAGGACTGACTTTCCGGGCGCAAACGCGATCGCGAGCGTCGCTCCCAGGCTTGCCCCCGCCGCGGCGCCGAGCAGGTAAGGATCAGCAAGGGGGTTGCGGAAAACACCCTGATAGGCGGCGCCGCAGATCGCGAGCGTCCCACCGACGAGCACACCCAACACCACCCGGGGAAAGCGCAGCGACCACAGGATGTTGGCCGAGGCCGGATCGACCGAGCCGCCGAGCAGCGTCTGCACGACTGTGCCGAGGCTGATGTGGACCGGGCCGACCAGGACCCCGACCGCGCAGCTCAGGAGCAGGACCACCACCCCGGCCACGCCCCATATCCATGGCAGACGCGGAAGCCCGCGTACCACGAGCGGACTCGCGGCCCGGACGTTGAGCTCCAACGTCAGGCGACCTTCTCCAGGGCCTGCACGTGCGGCGCCACCGTGCGCATGAAGTCGATGACTCGCGGACCCCAGCGCGACGCGATGTCGTCGTCGACGGCCACGACCTGTCGCGACTTGACGGCGGCAATCACGCCCCAGCCCGGCCGCGCGGCGACGGTGTCCAGGTTCTGGCTGCAGCACTTGGTGTCGGCGAGCACGATCAGGTCGGGGTTCGAGGACACGATGTACTCCGCCGACAGCTGAGGGTAGTCAGGAGCGACGCCCGTCGCGGCGTCGGCGATGTTGCTCAGTCCGAGCAGCCTGTACACCTGGCCGATGAACGTCGCCGACGTGACCGAGTAGTAGGTGTTGTCTAGCTCGTGGTAGACGCGCAGCGTTCGCGCCGGCCTGGACACCGACGCGACAAATTCATTTACCTGGGAGCGCATCTTCGACACGAGCGAGGCGGCCTCGGCGGTGTGGCCGGTCGCCTGTCCGAGCTGGTTGATCTGCTGATAGGAGTCGTCGAGCTTGGTGGCCGCGGGTTCGAGCAGTATCGGCACGTTGAGCGCGTGCATGCCGTGCACGAGGCCACCCAGGTCCTCAGCCGCCACGACCAGGTCTGGGGTGTAACCGGCGATGGCTTCGATGTTGGGTTGAAAGCCCGAGAGCTTGGTCATCGGCGCGTTTGCGGGGAAGTTCGACTGGTCGTCCACCGCGATCACCTGCTTGCCGGCGGAGATGGCGAACAGCATTTCAGTGGCGGTCGGCGAGAGCGAGATGATCCGGTGAGGTTGGTGCGACAGGGTCACGACCGAGCCGTCGGACTCGGTGATCGATACCGGAAAGCGAGCGCTCGGTGCGTTCGACCCCGACGATTGAGCGCCACCGCACGACGCAAGGACGAGAAACGCGACGAGTCCGATTCGGGCGGCCAGTTTCGCGCTGGCCGGCTGCTGATGCATGCGCATCGAGCGGTCCTCCCGCGGCACGGCCCACCCGGCAGGGGAAACCTCGCCGCAAAAGGTATCCCCGCTGATCCGCGCAAGTGGGATGTGATGCTCACGGAAGGGTCTCCTGGCTTGTGGCTCATCGCGTTCCGGCCACCTTCCCAAGGCTCTCGCCTCAGTGGTCGCAGGCCGGACGCTCCCCACTCACAGTTGCGCGACAGCGACGGATTTTCACCGTCTTCCCGCAATCGCGTGAGCTATTCGGTTGTGACGATCATTATGCCCGGTCGGATACACCCGCCTCGTCGAAGGTCGCCATGTCGTTGAGCAGTCGCACCGAGGCGCGCACGATGGGCAGGGCCAGCGCCGCGCCGGTGCCCTCGCCGAGGCGCAGATCGAGGTCGAGCAGCGGCTGCAGCCCCAACCGCCCCAGCACCACTCGGTGGCCGAGCTCCTGCGAACGGTGCGACGCGATGAGATAACTGACCACCGCCGGGTCGATCGCGGACGCGACCAGGGCCGCTGCCCCAGAGATGAAGCCATCAATGAGGACAGGCTTGCGCTGCTCCGCCGCCTTGAGGATCACGCCGGCGAGGCCCGCGATCTCCAGGCCACCCACAGCGGCCAGCACGTGCACGGGTCCCTGTCGAAGCTCTGAGACGTTGACCTCGAGCGCGCGCGCGACCGCGTCCTGCTTGCGCCGCAAGCCGACGTCGTCGACGCCGGTCCCGCGGCCGACGATCACCGCGGCATCAAGTCCGGTCAGCGCGCAGATGAGCGCGGCCGAAGCCGTGGTGTTGCCGATACCCATGTCCCCAGTGAGAGCGATGTCGACACGGTCGGTCCGCACCAGCTGCCCGCCCACTTCGATCGCTTGCTGCGCTTCGGCCAGTGACATCGCTGGACCGTTGGTGATGCTCGCCGTGCCACGCCTGACTTTCACCGCGCGAAGTTCGGGGTCCGCGGGCAGGTCGGCGTCGACCCCGATGTCCGCGACCACCACTCGTGCACCGACCGCGCGCGCCAGCACATTGATCGCGGCACCCCCACGGAGAAAGTTCAGGACCATCTGCGCGGTCACCTCGCGCGGGTAGGCGCTCACGCCTTCGGCGGAGACGCCGTGGTCCGCGGCAAGCGTGAAGATCACGGCATTCTCCAGAGGAGGGTCCAGGGTGCCGGTCATCCCTGCGAGGCGGATCGAGAGATCCTCGAGGCGTCCGAGACTGCCCGCGGGCTTGGTCAGCCGAGCCTGTCGGGCCTCTGCCTCGCGCATGGCTTGCTCGTCCAGTGGCGGGATGGGCATGGGCCCTCGAATGTAGCTGAGGACTAAAGAAGGATGCCTGGAAGCATGCGGCTCCCAGGCATCAAGAAGCTAAAACGCCCGGCGCCGGAATCCGCCTCCTGCAAGGAGCCGGACTATGACCAGAAGGATGAGTGCGCCGATGAAGGCCATGATCATCGCGCTGATGATCGGGTGACCCGCGATGACGATGCTGAAATGCAGCAGCCCCGCCAGCACGATGCCACCGAAGAAGGCGCCCAGGATGCCCACGACGATGTCCCAGAGCAGCCCCAATCCATGGCCGAGAGCCACGTGGCTCGCCAGGAATCCGGCCACCAGGCCGACCAGCGCCCAGATCAGGATCGTGTCCAGATCCAGGTTCAGGCTTGAACCGCCGATGACGATACTCATATGAAAATCAGGCCCCCTTTACAAAACTTGACTCGCAGGCAATACCTAGAACGCGTGGGGGCTTCAGGACACCTTTGCGGCGAGCTCGCCGAAGGCGGCGCCAAGCACACGGTTGAATGCTGGGAAGGGGTGGATCACGTCGGCCATCTGGCGCAGGGGCACGCCGGCTTTCACCGCCAGGAGGAGCTCGCCAAGGATTTCGCCCGCGCGCGGAGTCACCAGCGTCGCGCCTACCAGCACACCGCGGTTCTTGTCCGCGATGAGCTTGATCGTCCCGCTGTGGAAGTCGTAGATGTAGCCCCGCGCCGTGTCGGCAGGGTCCATCGTCGTGACCACGACGCCGAGCCCGGCGCCCAGGGCCGCCTGCTCCGATAGACCAACCGACGCCACCTCCGGGTCCGTGTAGGTCACCCGGGGCACCGCAGTGTGGTCGGCGCGAGCGTCCTCGCCGGCGAGGCGCCGCGCCACGATCTGGCCGTGGTAGTAGGCGAGATGGGTGAAGCCGCCGATGCCGGTGACGTCGCCGGCGCCGTAGATGCCCGCGCGTGCGACCAGCGTCGCCGGGTCGACCTTCAACCATCCGCGTTCTGTCTGGGCCAGGCCCGCGGCTCTCCATGCCTCGAAGTTCGGCCGCCTGCCCGTAGCGACGAGCAGCCGGTCACCTGAGACGATGGCGCCCGACTTGAGATGCAGCACGGTGTCGCTCGCCTGCATCTCGACCGCGACAGTGGGGTCGCCGACGATCACCTCGATGCCGTCGTCCTTGAGGTGCGGCAGCAGCGCCGCCGTGGCCTCCGGCTCTTCGAGCGACAGGATTCGAGGCCCCGCCTCGACGATCGTGACCTTTGATCCCAGTCGGGCGAACGCCTGCGCCAGCTCGACCCCGACCGCGCCCCCGCCCAGGACCAGCAGCCGGTCGGGCAGCTCCCGAGGGATGGCCGCCTGCCGGTTGGTCCAGTAGTCGACCCCCTCCAGGCCTGCGATCGGCGGTATCGCCGCGGTGCCCCCGTTGGCGATGACGACAGCCTTGCGCGCCACTAGCTGCTCACCCCCAACCTCCACCGTGCGCAGGTCGATCAGGTTGCCGGAGCCGCGGATCAGCGTCGCCCCCGTCGCCTCCAGCGCCGCCGCGGGACGGCTGTCGTCGAGGTCGCGCGCCATCCACAGCACACGCTTGGAGACCTTCGGGAAATCGACTTCCCAGTCCACGTATGAGGCCGCGAGCGTGCGCGCGCGCCCGGCCTCCTCGAGCGTCTCGCCGGAGCGCAGAAGCGTCTTCGATGGAACGCAGCCCCAGTAAGGGCACTCGCCGCCGACGAGCTCGCGCTCGACCACCGCTAGCGAAAGCCCACGGCCCTTCAGACCGCCCGCGATGGCCTCGCCCGCGACTCCGCCTCCGAGGCACACGACGTCAAACTCCTGCGGCAACGTTCTCGCCTCCTGGTGTTCCGGTCCTCTCGGTCCGGCGCAGCGACTCGAGCCACGCGATGCGCGTCGGTCCAAGAAACTCGATCACGTATTCGCTCGCGGGCGCGGTGAGGATCTTCTCCGGCGTGTCGTACTGGGCGATCTGCGCTTGCATCTTCATGATGCAGATGCGGTCGCCCACGGTTACGGCCTCCTCGATGTCGTGGGTGACGAAGACCACCGTCTTGCGCATGTTGCGCTGGATGCTGACGAACTCGTTCTGCAGCCGCTCACGGGTTATGCGGTCCACTGCGCCGAACGGCTCGTCCATCAAAAGGATCGGCGGATCCGCGGCGAGCGCACGCGCGAATCCGACGCGCTGCCGCTGACCACCGGAGAGCTGATGCGGATAACGGTCCCGGTACTGCGCGGGTGCTAGGCCGACGAGGTCGAGCAGCTCGTCGACACGCTTGCTGATGCGGTGCTTGTCCCACCTCCACAGGCGCGGGACGGTGCCCACGTTCTCGCCGACCGTCATGTGGGGAAAGAGTCCGGTCTGCTGGATGACGTAGCCCATCTTCAGGCGCAGGGCGGCGGGATCGACGCCGCGGGTGTCAACGTTGTCGACGAGGATCCGACCGCTGTCCGGGTCGATCAGCCGGTTGACCATGCGCAGCGTTGTCGTCTTGCCGCAGCCGGACGGGCCGATCAGGACGCAGGTCTCCGCGTCCCTTATCTCCAGGCTCAGGTCCAGGACCGCGTTGGTGCCCCCGACGAACTGCTTGGTGACATTTTCGAGGCGGATCAAGTCTCGACTAACGTAATCGAATGCCCAGCGGGCTATTCCTTGCGTACGTGGACCCGTGGATCAACTGGGACTGGCTTTCGACACACGTCCCCGTCTTCGTCAACGCCCTGCTTGCGCATATCGAGCTGACCGTGATAGCGGTCGGCGTCGGCTTCGCCATCGCCCTGCCGATCGGGGTCATTGCCCAGCGTGAGCGATTGCTCCGAGGGCCGATACTCACGGTCTTCGGGATCTTCTACACCATCCCCTCGATCGCTCTCTTTGCGTTGCTGATTCCGTACACGGGACTCAGCACGCTGACCGCCGAGATCGGTTTGGTCGGCTACGCGCTCCTCATCCTGGCCAGGAACGTGATCGTGGGCCTGGACGCGGTTCCTCGTGACGTCCTCGACGCCGCGGATGGAATGGGCTACAGGCCATTCGCCCGCCTCATCCGGGTCGAGCTGCCGCTTGCCCTCCCCGCGATCTTCGCCGGCGTTCGCATCGCGACCGTGACCACCATCGGTCTCATCACGATCACCGCCGTCATCGGGCAGGACAGCCTCGGCCAGCTGATCCTGCAGGGACTGATCGACAACTTCCACACGCCGCTGGTCGTCGGCACCGCGCTCTGCATCGTGCTGGCGTTCGCCGCGGACCTTTCCCTGGCGCTGGCGCAGCGGCTCGCGCTCCCATGGGCGAGGAGCGCGTAGATGTCCATCCTGGTGCGCGTCGCCGAGTGGTTCACCAACCCGGCTCACTGGACCGGATCCGACGGCATCCCTACGCGACTGGGGGAGCACCTGGAGATCTCGGTCATATCGGTCCTGATCGCAGGGGTGATCGCGCTGCCGATCGGCATCGTGCTCGGTCACTTCGGCAAGTTCGGCAACCTGGCGATCAATATCTCGAACGTCGGACGGGCGGTACCTTCGTTCGCGCTGCTCGTCCTGGCCTTTCAGATCTTCGGGCTGGGGCTGACGCCGATCATCATCGCGCTGGTCGCTTTGGCGATTCCGCCGATGGTGACCAACAGCTACGTGGCCCTGAGCGAGGTCGATCCCGACATCAAGGAGGCGGCGCGGGGTATGGGCTATCGCGAGCTGGCGCAGATCCTGCGCGTCGAGATACCCCTGGCGGTGCCGCTCCTCATGGCGGGCATCCGCACGTCGGCGGTGCAGGTCGTGGCCACCGCGACGCTGGCCGCGCTGATCGCCGGCGGCGGTTTCGGCCGATACATCATCGATGGGCTCGACGAGCAGGACTACACGAAATTGGTCGCGGGCGCGATCCTCGTCGCCCTCCTGGCGCTCGCCACCGAGGTCGGCCTGGCGGGCCTCGAGCGACTGCTGATCCCGAGGGGAATCCGGCTCTTGAGCGCCCCCGTGACCAGGCGCGTCCAGTTCAAAGCCGCCTGATCCATGGAAGAATGGATTGCGGGCGGGGGTTGGATCTCCTGACCCGCCCGGAAAAGGAGAAGGACTTCACATGAACTGGAAAGGCCGCCCGGCGCTCCTCGCCGCAGTTCTGGCGTTCGCGTTGGCAACGGTTGCCTGCGGTAGCTCGCCATCCTCTAGCACCACGCCGAAAGGCACGATCACTATCGGAGGGTTCAAGTTCTCCGAGGGCAGCGTCCTCGCCGAGCTGTACGGCCAGGCGCTGCAGCATGACGGCTACACGGTGAACTTCAAGCTGAACCTCGGTTCGCGCGAGGTCGTGTCGCCGGCCATCAAGTCCAGCCAGATCGACCTCTATATCGGCTACGCCGCCACGGACCTCGAGTTCTACAACAGTGGCGCCGGCGAGGCCAACGGTGACGTAACGGCGACGACCGCAAAGCTCAACAGTCACCTTCAGTCTCTGAGCCTCCAAGCGCTGACGCCTTCGTCGGCCGTGGACCAGAACGCGTTCGCGATGACCAAGGCCAACGCGCAGAAATACAACGCCACCAAGCTCTCCGACCTCGCCCCGATCGGCGGTCAGCTCGTGCTGGGCGCGGGCCCTGAGTGCCCGCAGCGCCCGTTCTGCCAGCCAGGCCTGCTGAGGGTCTACGGCATCCACTTCAAGGACTTCAAGGCGCTCGACACCGACGGCCCGCTGACCCGAGCGGCGTTCGCCAACGGGAGCATCCAGGTCGGCCTGGTGTTCAGCAGCGACGCCGACCTGGACAGCCTCGGCCTGGTCGTCCTCCAGGACGACAAGCACCTGGAGAGCGCGGACAACGTCGTCCCGATCATCCGCACCCCCGTCGCCTCCAACGAGGTGAAGAAGGTGCTGAACGCGGTGAGCGCGGGCTTGACCACCGCAGAGCTGGTGCAGCTCAACGCGCAGGTCGAGCTGCAGCACCAGGACGCCGACGTCGTCACGAAGAACTTCCTGCAGCAGCACAACTACTTCAGCTAATTCGTCCGCTGCTCTGATGGAGCGTGATGCGGCTCTGGCCGACTTCGATGCTGCGCGCAAGGAATGGGAAGAAGCGTTCGGGCGCGTGCCCGACGCCGCGCTGACCTATCTCAAGCTGGGCGACGATTACTCACTCGGCGGCCTTCAGGTCCACGTCAACTGGGTGCTCGAGCACTACCACCGCGTGCTGTTGGGGATTGCCCAGGCGCGATTCGAGAAGATCGGGCCCCAGGACCGGCCGGGAGCCGAGCAGAAGGCCCGGGACGCGGCCCGGCGCGGTCTGACGCCCCAGGAGCGGCGCAAAACGCTGGAGGAAATGGGTCGGTTGCACGCCGCGGTCATCACCGCTGCGCGCAAGCTGGAGAGGGACGATTGGTCGCGCAAGGCGCCGGTGGTCTACGGAGAAGGCGAGGACCCATTCCCCACGTGCGCGGACGACATCGTCGGCTGGCTCCGTGAGCACTATCGGGAGCACGTCGAACAAAGCGCGGACTTGATCGAGGAGTGGCGGGGCGCTACGGCAGGCGGTTGATCCAGGCCGGCGTTCCGTATTTTGACTCGACGAGGCGCTCGGCTCGATGCAGCTCGTCGTCTGAAAGATCGGTCTTGGCGGCCCGGAACTCGCGGATGAAGTAGTCCGTCAGAGCTGCAGCCACCTGGTCGCAGGAGAGATCGGTGAACCAGGCCAGGGGCGAGACCGCCTTCTCAGCGCTCCGGACGCCGCGCTCCGAGATGTTCGTGCGTCCGATTCGGATCAGGCGCGGAAGTAAGTCGAGGTCCATCGCGTGGGCGATGGTCGTGTGGTGGAGCACGAATCCGCGGCGGCGCGCCTGGGCGGCGCCGCCGATCTTTCCGCGCGGCGAGATGATGTCGTTGATCTCGCGATAGGACGCTGGCACCCCGATCTTCCGAAACGCCTGGACGGCCCAGTCGTCGAGCAGCGCGTAAGACTTGCGAAAGCTGATCCCCGCGACCATCGACTCAGGCAGGTACATCGAGTAGGTGATGGTGCGGTCCGGTTCGCAAAGCATCGTGCCGCCCCCGCTCATGCGGCGCGTGATATCGAAGCCGAGCTCTTTCGCGGCCACGGAGTCGACCTCGTTCATCACCGATTGGTGCGAGCCGATGACGAGCGCGCAGTCGACCCATCTCCACATCCGCATGGTCGGCGGCCGGCGACCCGCGATGACCTGCGCGAGGAGGACCTCGTCGAGGGCCATGTGCATGTGCGCCTGATGCGGCGAATACGGAATCACCTCCCATGTCTCGGCATGCAGGTCCGGCGGCATCGCTCTGCCAGTATTCCTGATGGCCATGGACCACAGACGGACGTTGTGGACGCTGTACGCGATCAACTTCTTGAACCAGCTGGGAGCCTGGTTCTTTCTGCCCTTGCTGCCGATCTTCCTCGAGCGCAGGGGTGGAACGCCGGCGCTGGTCGGCATCGTGTTCTCCGCCGGCCTGGTCTCGAATCTGCTCGTGCGCTACCCGGCGGGCTGGCTGTCGGACCGCTACGGCACGAGGGTCGTCCTCGTCGGCTCGATGGCGGCAAACGCCCTTCTGTTTCTCGCTTACCTGCTCCCAGTGCCGGTCACCGCACTGATCCTCATCCGCCTGCTGCACGGCGCCGCGCAGGGTGCGTACTTCCCAGCGGCCAATGGTCTCATCGCCGAGACAACCGAGCAGGGCGAGCGAGGGCGCGCTTTCGGGTACCTGCAGTCGAGCAACCTGGCGGGGATGCTGATCGGCCCCGCCATCGGCGGGTTCATCGCCCTTTTCAACATGGGCATCGTGTTCGCGGTGGCGGCGTTTCTGTCCGTGCTTGGCGCCGCGGCGCTCGCGACGCTGCCCAGCGTGCGTGCGAAAGCGACGGTCGAGATACCCGCCCACCCGCTGCACATCGCCCGGACTTTGCTGCCGCTCATCCTGCTCGGCGTCGGGACGGCATACATGGTCGGGGCCTACGACACGATCTGGTCGCTCTACATGACGTACCGAGGCGGGACGACCTTTGCGGTCGGGCTCTCGTTCGCGGCGTTCGCCCTTCCGGCGATGCTCATCAGCGGCTACGCCGGGTCGCTGGGCGACCGGTTCGGACCGCGCCGGTTCATCGTCGGCGCGGTGGTCGCCACGGGAGTGTTCGCCGCGCTGTACCCGTTCGTGACCTCGGTCCCACTGCTCATCGGTCTCGGTCTGGTCGAGGGGATCTTCACGATCTCCGGGTCGCCCAGCATGATGTCCGAGGTGAGCCGGCTGTCGGATCCGGGACAGTTTGCTCGCACCCAGGGCGTGTTCCAGACCGTCGCGACGGGGGTCCAGATCGTGGGCTCGCTCTCGAGCGGCGCGCTTTTCGGGCTGAGCCCGACCTACGCGTTTCTCTCCATAACCGCCGTCTGCCTGCTCAGCGCATCGACCGCCTTCGTACCTCGCGCAACACCGAGGACGGCTGCACAGGAAACGTGACCGCGAATCCGAGCCCGATCAAGCACGTGGTGATCATCGTCAAAGAGAACCACGGGTTCGACAACTAGTTCGGGACATTTCCGGGCGCTAACGGCGTTGCGCTGCCCACGAGTCCGAACCCTCCTCCCAACGACCCTGACCATCGTCACGCCGCGTGGCTCACCAGGGATCAGACCGCGCCACGAGTGGCGTTTCCGCAGAGCGACATCCCGATCTACTGGGGATACGCGGACCAGTTCACGCTCTGCGACACCTACTTCACGGACGTGGCGGGCCCGTCGACGCCCAACCACCTGATGCTGATCATGGGCGACTCCAGGTTGGATCGACAACCCGTCGACCGACTACCGCAGGCACCCTGGACCGCCGATCGACGACGAGCCCTCGCTGCCGGCCCTGCTCGACGCCGCCGGGCTTTCCTGGGGCAACTACGACGGCTACGCCTTCGAGTTCATCAAGTACACGACGGGAAAGATGAAAACCTGGCAGCAGTTTTCCGCCGAGGCCTATGGCCGCAGGTCGCGATCTTCATCACCTGGGACGACTGGTGAGGGTGGTGGGATCACGTCGTCCCGCTCCCGGGTGGAGAAATGGACGGACGGCACGCAGTTCCGCTACGGCGGACGCGTGGGCTGCCTGGTTCTCAGCCCTTACGCGCGCAGGGCGTACGTCTCAGAGACGCGGCACTCGCACGTCAGCCTGCTCAAGTTCTGTGAGAACAACTTCGGCTTGCCGTCGCTCAATGCCCGGACGCAATCGTCCGACGGCATGGAGGAGTGCTTCGACTTCAGCCAGACGCCGCTGCCGCCTCCTCAGTAGCGGACCTGGTCGAGCGACCTCCAGCCGTACGAGACTTCCTGCAAAAGCGTTGACCCGATTGTGATCGGCTGAGTGCGCACGTAAACACCGCCCATGCGCTCGTAGAAATGTCTGGCGTCATCGTTGTCCCGGAGCACCCACACGATCATGTCTGCAAGTCGCATCTCCCGCAGTCCCTGCACGACCGCCTGCACGAGGCGACGTCCATGCCCGCGTCCCTGCGCGGCCTCGAGGACGTAGATCGCGTAGAGCTCGCCCGAGTAACCGTCCTCGCCTGCGCGCTCGCGTCCACCTGACGCGAAACCGACAACCCGCCGGTCGTCCTCTGCCACGAACACCCGCCCTGACCTGTCGGCGAGCGTGCGCTCCCAACGCTGCTCGTATCCGGCGTGGTCGAGGGAGGCGAGGAAATCCGCCGGAAGCAAGCCGCGATAAGTGGTCCGCCACGTATCGACATGGACGGCGGCAATGGCCGCCGCGTCGCCGATCTCGGCCGGACGGACAACGCTGATCATGTGTTCACAATCTATCGCGGGGGATAACAGTTGGTCTCTTCGTCACGTTCGACTGGTGGCTGTGGACGCTGACGAGCCCGTTTTCAGCCCCCGCGCGAGGCGTGCCGCACCGCTGATCGCGGCCGCCCTGACCGTGGTCATCGTGGGGAGCCTTCTCTACCTCCGCCCGGCCTCGCCGTCACCTGCGAGCCACAGAGGCCCCACGACTTTCCCGCAGCTCGATGGCCGGTACCGGCCGGCTTTCGACTTCGTCACGCCGTCACTCGGCTGGGCCGGGATTCTCGACATGGGCGACGGCAAGGTGTGGGTCTATCGCACCAGCGACGGAGCCAAGCACTGGCAGCGGACATTCATCGCCCAGCAGGCAATCCCACTAGCTCCGAGCATTCAGTTCTTCGACACGGCGCACGGTCTCCTCTACACAGGCCGCCTCTACAGCACATCCGATGGCGGAGTCCACTGGAGCACGATCTCGGTTCCCGATGGCACCGGTAACTTCACCTTTCCTACTCCAACAAAGGGTTGGGCCCTCGACGGGCTGGTGCTCTATTCGACGCAGGATGGCGGTCTCACCTGGCGCACGGCCGGACGGGCACCCGCCACCTTCTATGCAGTCGGCTATGGCAACTATGTATTTCGTCCCGACGGCGAGGGATGGGGCGGGGGCGGAGGTCCGGTTGCGGAGGTATACGTCACGTTCGACGGCGGCGCCGCGTGGCGCTCAGTTCCCCTACCGGCCGGACCCGTATCGGTTCCGAGCCCCGAGCCGGTTGGCAAGGCGTACAACGCCGGGTACCAGACTTCGGTGCGACTCGTTCCCGGAGGCGGCGTACTGGCACTCGAGTCCTCATGGCTTGGCCTTGTCGCCCTCTACCTCACGGTTGATCGGGGCGCGACGTGGCACGCGATCGAGCACCCACCCATGGCGACAAATGCGAGTGACATTGCGTTCATCGACTCACGACACTGGTGGGCGTCCCAACTCGGCCTGATCTACAAAACATCTGACGCAGGCCAGTCGTGGCAGGGGTTGCACACAACGTTTCCCGATGGGCTTGACGCCTGGAGCCTCAACAACGCGCACCTGATCGATTCGCGGCACGCGTGGCTTGTGATCACATCGCCCAGGACTGGCCGATCGGCTTTGATGATGAGCTCAGACGGTGGAGCTCACTGGTCGCTCGTCAATCTGCCTACGCCCTGACGAAGGCGATCACCGCGCGGGCCTCGGCCACGATCTCGCCCCCGTCTTGCTCCACCGTCGCTTCGCAGAACGCCAGGCGCTTGGTGCGATGACGGACGTTCGCCCGGGCGACGAGGCGGCCGGGTTTGGCGGGACGTAGAAAGTCGATCTTCAAGTCGGCGGTCAGGGTGGTCTGGCCTTCGTCGGCCAGCGTGAAAGCCACGGTTGCCAGGGCCTCGTCCGCCAGCGTCGCGATGGCGCCTCCGTGGACGATTGGTCCGCGAGCGGTCGGAAAGCTGTGCGCCTCCGTAGTCAGGTTGCCCTGGAGCACGAGCCGGCCGGGACTCGCCTCGACGAGGCTTGCGCCGATGTTGGCGATCATTCCGGTCGCAGCCCACTCTTTGTAGATCTCAGGTAGGACGCTCAAGCCGTAGGCCTGTTCCGTTGTCACAGCGGGTGATGAAGCTCGATGACCGGCGCCACGACCCGGTAGCCCATCTCCGCGTTGATGCGGAGGATGGGCGGGTTGTCGGCGTCGTTGCTGGTGCGGACGCGCGTATAGCCGACCGCGATTGCCTGGGCCATCGACTGGTATTTCAGGGCGCGTGCGATCCCACGGCCACGGACCCTTCGGAGGGTGCCCGTGTACGCCGTCGATGGAACGCCATGCACGACCGGGCTGTCGAGCACTGAGCAGGCGACGATGTCATCGCCCTCGCGTGCGACCCAGAAGCGGTCCTCACGGATCGCTGGATTCCCGAACCAGAATCGCTGCCACGCGTCGAAGCTGAGGTCGTGCTTCGGGACCGATCGTGGGACGTCGCGACTCGATTCGACCATCGTCACGTGGAGCTTTTGAAACCTGTCGGGGTCGCTTTCTTCGCTGAGCGGGCGCAGGAGGACACCTTCCTGTGCGAGGCGGTCCTTCGTCTTTGCCGCCTCCTCGAGGACGTGGTTGCGTCGCGCGACGAGGTCCAGCTCGAATGTCGGCATCCGGCGGTTCTCGCGGAATCCAAGCCGGCCCAGGACATCGAGCTCGCGTGGAAAATCTTCGCGAACCCGAGCCACCGCCGTCTCCGCGCCTTCGCTTCTGAGCCACTGCTGGCCGAGCTCCGCGAGCTCCGCGTAACGATCCTCGCTCCACGTTTCATCGCTGAGCCTTGGCCGCACGAGGCCAAAGCGTTTCTCGCCGTCCATCCAGCGATCGTGCGTCGCGCCCACGAACGCGACCGCGATGCCGTCGTGGACCAGCACCAGTCGCATCGGGCGCTCGAGCTCGTCTTCCATCTGCCACCAGTAGCGCAGCAAGATCGGATCGCGGGGGTCCATGGGATCGCGCCTCGACTCGAGGTCGGCGACGATTGCGGCATCGTCCAGCGTGGCTGGGCGCAGCTCACGCTCCGGGTCGGTGGCGGGCATCCGTTGATTAGAAGGTTAATCTCTGCGAGTTGATCAGCCCGATCGCGGTGTGGAGGGGGAGGAGGAAGGTGCGTTCGCTGCACCGGCTGGCCCTCTCGCCCGCCTGCTGGGGGATCAGCGATCTGAACGGTTGGGGCCACCAGATCAGCGCTGACCGCGTGCTCTCGG
>DASYZS010000106.1:0-2431 GCA_035945895.1 Candidatus Dormiibacterota bacterium
GCCGGACAGTGGGGCTCGGCGCTCGCGTTTGCGGGCGCCTTGTTCGGGCTCGAGGTCACGGTCTACATGGTCAAGGTTTCGTACGAGCAGAAGCCTTATCGACGGGCAATGATGGAAACGTGGGGCGCGCAGGTGTTTGCCTCGCCGACGAACCTCACCAACGCCGGCCGAAGCATCCTGGCCCAGGACCCCGACTCTCCCGGCAGCCTGGGCATCGCGATCTCTGAGGCAGTCGAGGACGCGGCCACGCACGAGGAGGCCAAGTACTCCCTCGGGTCGGTGGTCAACCACGTGCTCCTCCATCAGACGGTGATCGGGCTCGAGGCGCGAAAGCAGATGGAGATGGCGGGCGAGTATCCCGACGTCGTGATCGCATGCGTCGGAGGTGGATCGAACTTCGCCGGCCTGACCTATCCGTTCATCGGCGACAAGCTGAAGGGCCGCCAGCCGCGCACGCGGTTCGTCGCCGCCGAGCCGGCGGCATGCCCGACTCTGACCCGCGGCGTCTACGCGTTCGATTTCGGCGACGCCATAGGCATCGGGCCGGTCGTGAAGATGTACACGCTCGGGCACGGGTTTGTCCCCGACCGGATCCACTCGGGCGGCCTCCGCTACCACGGTGATGCGCCGTCGCTATGCGCCCTGGTGGATCACAAGGTCGTCGAAGCGCGCGCATACAAGCAGAACGAGGTCTTCTCCGAGGCGGTGCGCTTTGCGCGGACAGAGGGCTTTTTGCCCGCTCCGGAATCGGCGCACGCCCTGCGGGCCGTCGCCCAAGAAGCGGCGGCTGCGCGAGAGGCGGATGAGAAGCGAGTCATCCTGTTTGGGCTTTCGGGCCACGGCCACTTCGACATGTCGGCCTACGACGCGTACTTCGCAGGCAAGCTCGAGGACATCGAGCTCCCGCAGTACAGGATCGACGCCGCCATCGAAGAGCTGCCCAAGGTCCCGGCGATGACCTGATTGCCTGACGGGATCAACGTTCGTCAGGGAGTTCGAGGGCCGAGCTCTCGCCTGCCACGTCGTACGCGGTCTTGCCCAGCAAGCTGTTGGCGATGATCGCGCTTCGCCAGGCCATCAAGCTCAGGTTGGGATCGGCGACGCCGCGCATGTGCCGGGCTGCATCCTGAACATAGATCCGTAGATTTGGCGGCCCATCCCAGACGACTGAAAAGTCCGCCTGCACCGGAAAACCGTCCCGGTCCCAACTGAGCCGGGCGGCCAGGGGCCGCATCGCCCCAGGCAGCTCGTAGGCGAACCCGGTCGCCAGCACGACGATGTCGGCGTTGGCCCTCTTCAGCTGACCCCACCGGCTTCGCAGCACGAGCTCGCAGCCGGGGGCGCCGGCGCCAAGGTCAACCACCTCCTGGCCGGGCATCAATCTTGCAAGCCGGTCTTGACGCTCGAGGAAGTCGAGCTCGTAGAGCCGGTTGTAGATGCGCTGCAACAGAGCTTCTGAAACGCCATCGCTGGCCAGGCGCTGCTCGCCCAGCAGCAGATCGCGCTGTTCTCGGGTGAGACCGAAGAAGTAGTCGCTGTAGGTTGGCGTGAAGAGCTCGTTGGTAAAAGGTGAATCGTCGAGCGGGAGGAAGTTGGCGCGGCTCGAGATCCACATCAGCTGCCGGGGCAACCGCTCGTTATCACGGAGCAGGTGGAACACAACTTCGGCACCGCTCTGCCCGCCGCCGACTACCGCTACCGACTTGCCCGTGACGTCGAGCGGGTGGTCGAGATAGTCGATGGAATGGAAGAGCTCGCGGCCAAGATACGGCCGCGCCCACTGTGGAATGTTGGGGACGAGGCCCGTCCCGAGCACCAGGCTCGTGGTGCTCAGCGTGCGGTCAGGCACCTGAACACTGAAGTGGTCCGATTGGAAGTCGACCCTCCGCACCTCGGCACCGAACTCGACGTTGTCGAGTTGACCGGCCACCCACTGCAGGTACTGATTGAATTCGAGCCGGTGCACGCGAGCTTGTCCCGTGTTGATGAAGCGGTAGAAGCGCTTTTTGGCATGTAGGAAGGCGAGAAAGGAATAGCGACTGGTGGGATCGGCCAGGGTGACGAGGTCCTTGAGATACGAGACCTGGATGGTCGCCTCGGGGAACAGGAGGCCCGGGTGCCATTGAAACTCAGCGTTCCTCTCGAAGAATCGAGCTCGGATGTTGGTTGGTGCCAGCAGTGCGGCAAGGCTCAAGTTGAACGGACCGATCCCGACGCCGATGGCGTCGAGCGGCCCTCCTCGCTGCACGTCGTCTGTTGCTTGCGGCCCGAGCGCCATCTACTGCATGCTGATGGTTCCACAGGTCAAGGTGCCGGCAGGTGGTCTGCCCTCACCAGATGCCAGCGATTCGTCCCCGCAATGGGTCAAATGTCCCCTTGTGTGCGTGCTCGAGCACGAGTACAACTTTGGCGGTTCGCTGCCGGGATCCGG
>DASYZS010000107.1:0-11440 GCA_035945895.1 Candidatus Dormiibacterota bacterium
CGCGTGCATGGACCCGATCCTCACCGCGTTCCTCGCGTGCTGGAACTACGAGGAGCTGTGGCACGGCGAAAACATCGGCAAGCTGCTGAACCTCTACGGCATCGAGTTCGACACGCAGGAGCGGATCGCTCACGTGCGGGCCAACCTCGGTTTCCAGAACAGCCTGAGCATCCTGACGACGATGGCCGGCTCCTGGGCGCTCAAGAACTTTTCCGCCGTCTACCTGTCCATCGGCGCAATCAACGAGCTGTCCACCGCCACCGCTTACGGAGCGCTGATCCGCAAATCAGGCCATGCGGTGCTGAAGGACCTTATCAGCCGGATCATCAAAGACGAGCGTCGCCACTTCGCCTTCTACTACAACTCGGCGAAAGAATGGCTCGGCGACAACGTGCGGGCGCAGAAGTTGGACCGCTGGATGCTCAACCGGTACTGGGTGCCGGTGGGCGTGGGCGTGAAGAAGCAAGAAGAGGTCGATGCGCTGGCCCTCTACCTGTTCGACGACGATCAGGGCGAGCAGGAGCTGCTCGACATCGACGAGAAGATCGGCAGGCTGCCTGGGCTCGCCGGCATCAAGCTGATGTCGAAAGCGCTGTACGAGGCGCGGGCCCGTGTGCGTGAGGACCCGCGATGGGCGTGGCGGCTGATCGACAACGAGGAGTGGGCGATCAAGCCGCCCAAGAAATCTTCGGTGGGCGAGCTGACCGGCCGGCGCGGCTACGCCGTGGCGGAAGAGACGAGCTAGCGCACATAAGAAAACCGGCGGCACCGTTGCTGGCGCCGCCGGCTGTCGACCCGACCTGTACCTAGTTTCTGCCCGGGATCACAGGAGCCGGGACGTTGTCCGGCGCAAGGTCCGGCTTCTCCAGCTTCTTGTCGTCCTCACCCATCGGGTGATCGCGCTCCTTGTGCTTCTCGAGCTCGACGGAATTGGCGAACTCCTCGTTGCAGATGTCGCACTTCACGGGATCTACCCTCCGCTTCCGGGTTTGTGGAGCGCCCAAACCTTGCGGCCCAGGCGCTCCGAAGAGAAAACGCCCAGGTAATCGCCACTAACCGAGCACAATTCGTTACAAAAGGGGGGAGAAGCCTCAGGTGAGCCAGGAGGATGACATGGGCACGCTCGCGGACGACACACCAGTTCAAATCGAGCTTGTAGAGAGGGAGATGCCGGAGGTGCCTCCGGCAGTGATCGCAGCCGGGGTCGTGGCCGCGGTGGTCGGCATGGGAATCGTGGGCTGGTTGCTTTTCCGCAGCCGCCGCCGCCAGACGCTCGTGCAGCGGCTCCAGGAGGCGATCCCGGACAGAGTTCGCGATCTCCCGACCGGGATCCAGGCCCGTATCAGGCGAGCGAAGTAGGCAGGAGCCTCGCCGGTCGGTTGCGACCTGGACGACAGCGACGCGGTAATACCTCGATGGCGTTGAAACCACTGTTGCTGTTGATCGCGGCCGCCCTGTTGCTGGGGGGCGAGACGTGGCCTCATTCCGAGCCGGCGGCGCCGCTGGCGGGCTTCAGCTTCAGTCCAGAGACGTCCGTCTGGGCGGGGCGCGACCCCGTGGCCGACCTGACCCTGCTGCTCGACGTTACCCAGCCGGACCTGGTGCGCCTCCCGGTCTATTGGGACGACGTCGAACCGGCGCCGAATCTGCTCGACTTCGAATCAATCGATTCGCTGCTCAAAGCGATTCGCGTTCACAACCGCACGGCAGCGCACCCAACACGGGTCGTGCTGACCATCGGCGCCCGCAACTTCCTCTACCCGGAGCTGCACGAGCCGGACTGGGCGGGGCCCCGTGAGCAGCCTTTCCTCGCCGGGGCGCAGGACGGACCCGAGTATCGGAAGTATTTCGACGCGAGCATCGCCCGCTATCGCAATTCGAGGCTGCTCTACGCGTGGCAGGTCGAGAACGAGCCATTCGACGAGGTGACCAACGACTCGACAGGCGCCGATCAGATCTCGGCGTCGCAGCTAGCCTGGGAGGTGTCGGAGGTCCACCGCCTCGACCCCGCGCACCAGGTCGTGGTCACGACGTACAACGGGCTGAACGTCTTCATCGACTTGATGGAGCTGTACGCGCCGTCGACGCTTCTGGGCGTGACGTACAACGGCCACCCTCAGGCAGCGCTCAACGCGGCGGACGCGCTTGGCCTGGACCTGTACGTCGACGGGCCGAACGTGCCCTACCGACACCTCACGACGGTGTACGTGCGAGAGCAATGGAAGCAGCAGATCCTGCACTTCTGGGCGAACCGCGCCGCCAAGCAGGGCAAGCCGCTGTGGCTCTCCGAGATGCAGGCGCAGCCGTGGATGGATTCGGACACCTTCCAACCGAAAGACCTGCTGGCGAGCGCGGTCGACTACCGGCAGGAGAACCTGCAGGTCGTGTTGATGTGGGGAGTCGAAACGTGGCTCAACGATCCTGCGTGGCTGTCCGCCGGCGCGCGAGCCCTGCAGATTCTCCGAAGCTGATGGCCCCTGGGCCTAGTCGGCGACTATCTCGTGCTGGTTGCCGGCCGTGACCGCGAAGCTGCCCGCCGATGTGGAGAGATGGATCGTCACGTTGTAATCGGCTGAGCTCGATATGCCCGTGCCATAGGCCCCGCTCGTGCAGGCGCTGGGGATCGTGACTTTGACCGCTGCGTCCCTGCCCGACGCCACGGTGGTCGGCACAAACGCGGTCTTGTCCGCGTTGTAGCGGTCCCCAACCTTTTCCAGCCACGGGCCCTTGACGGACGCCACCGTCATCTGAGCTGTCACGGCGTCGATGGTCACTGTCTTATCGGTGCCGTTGTGCACCTGGACCGTCGCGTGCAGGTCGTATGGAGCGTTGTTCGCGCCGCCGGGGCAGAAGTAGCTCGAGTCGACGGAGGCGCTCTTCACCGTGAACGTGGGCGATGCGCCCGATGAGCATGCCGCCGCAAAAACCACCGCAACGAGGGCCAGGGTCGCTCGCATAGGCGGGTCATCATATGCGCCCATTTCCTTTTAATGTTTTCCGATGGGTCATCTCGACTCGCAGCGCTCGCTCCCGACCATGGGACCTGACAACAGCGGGCTGAGCCCGCTGACCAAGAAGCTGCGCCTCCTCGCCGAGCACAGCGTCGCCGTCCTCAACGCACCTGACGGTTATCTCGCGCTGCTCACGCCCGGGCCGAGGGCCATCAAGTCGGAGCTGCAGGCCGAGCCGTTCGACGCCGTTCTTCTCTTTGTCAAAGACGCGGATGAGCTGCGCCGCATGGGTCCGTCCGCGATTCAGGCGACCAGGCCGAACGGCTTGCTCTGGATCGCTTATCCGAAGGGCGGAAAGACCGAGGGTGCAACCGACCTGCCGGCGACGCCATGGTGGGTGCAGCGCGACGTTCTCGGCGAGATCACCTCCGTCACGGGCTACAAGCCCGTGGCATTCGTCGCCGTCGACGAGGTCTGGACCGCCTTACGCTTCAAGAAGGTCTGACCCACAACTGCGCATCCTCGCCGTCGCGGACGAGGTCGAAGAGGGCTTCTACGGCGACAGGCTGACGTCCATCAGGCCGGATGTCGTGCTCGGCTGCGGCGACCTGCCCTTCGACTACCTCGAGTATCTCGTCAGCCGCACCGACGTCCCGTTGTTCTACGTTCCGGGCAATCACGACCCGGACCTGAAGCCGCCCGACACCAGATGGGCGCCGGTCCGCATCGAAGAGCCCGTGCCCGGCCCGCAGGGCTGCACCAACATCGACGGCCGCGTCGTGGAATGGCGCGGCGTTCGCATCGCAGGACTCGGTGGGAGCATGCGCTACAAGGAAGGGCCGAACCAGTACACACAAGGTCAGATGCGACGGCGCGCCCTCACGCTCGAGGTTCGGCTGCGACTCAAGCGAGTCCGCGACGGTCGCAAACTCGATGTGTTTGTGACGCATGCGCCGCCTTATGGGCTGGTCGAGGCGCAGGACCCGGCGCACGTCGGTTTCGCCGCGTTCTTGCGACTGATCCGCATCCTCCGGCCGCAGCTCTTGGTGCACGGCCACGTGCATCCGTACGGACATGTGATCCCGGAAAAGCGCATCGGGCCGACGCGCGTGATCGACGTCGTGCCCTGGCGGCTCATCGAGGTCTAGAGCGGCAGCCTGACTCCCACGTGCTGCGCCGTGGCGCGGTCGTAGACGAGGCGGGCCGTCGCTGCATCCTCCACCGCGTGGCCGGTCGACTTGTACAGAGTCAGGTCCTCCGGAGATGTCCGGCCTTGACGCCGGCCCGAGATGACCTCGCCGATCTCCGTGACCGAATCCGGATCGAGGCCCTGCAGCTCGTGCGCCCCGGCAGGCGGTGCGTTGGTCACCGCTCCACGCCACTCGACGAAGACGCGGCACGCCTTCACGGTTTCGCGATCGAGCTCCGGTCCGAAGGTTCCGCCGATGGCGCTGATGTGCGTCCCGGGCGCGAGCCACTCCCGGCGCAGGATCGGCTCGCGAGCGTCGGTGCAGCAGGCGACGACGTCGGCGCCGCGCACCGCATCCTCGAAGCTCGCCACCGCAAGCGCGCGCGGGTGATTTTCCGCAAGCGGCTTCGCTCGCTCGGGGTTGCGCGAAGCGATGCGTATCTCCTTGAAGTCGCGAACGCGAGGGAAGGTCTGAAGGTGCGACCAACCCTGCGCCCCCGCGCCGAGGATGGCGAGCACGGTGGCGTCGTCGCGGGCGAGAACGCGCGTCGCAACGGCGGCCGCGCCGCCTGTACGAATGGCGGTGATGTAGGTCGCGTCCATCACCGCCAGCGGCGTGCCGTTGGTCTCGTCGAACAGGCCGATCAGCGCCTGGTGCGACGGGATGCCCTTGGCGTCGTTCTCTGGAAAGACCGAAACGAGCTTGGTCTCGAGCGCGACGCCGGGCACGTATCCCGCCATGGCGCCGAGCAGGCCGTGGTCGCCGACCCGGGCCGCGATGCGCGGCGGCACCGAGGTGGTGCCGGAGGAGTAGACGACGAACGCATCGGCGAGCGCATCGAGCATGGCGTCGAGGTCGAGCAGCTTCTCCACATCGGCGCGGCTTAGGTACAGGAGCTCACCCACCGCCGCGATCATAGAGAGCCTTGAAGGACTACCTCCGCAACGGCAAGCTACTGACCCTCATGCTCGGCCACTTCACGGTCGACAGCTACGTCGGTGTGATTCCTGTCCTGTACCCCGTGCTCATCGGACGCTTCCGGCTGACCTTCGCGACCGTCGGGCTGGTGAGCCTTGCCTACAGCGGCATGGCCGCGATCTCGCAGCCGCTCTTCGGTCTGCTCGCTGACCGTTACGGCACGCGCTTCACCGGCCTGGCTCTGGCGTGGACCGCAATCACCTTCGCGGTGGTCGGCTTCGTCAACAGCTTCCCCCTGCTACTCGCCCTCGCGCTCTGTTCCGGTCTGGGTTCGGGCGCGTTCCATCCGCTCGGCGCGCTCGACGTGCGTGGGCTGCTCCCGGCGTGGCGTCGCAGCTTCGGCATGTCCATCTACGTGACGGCCGGCACGGTCGGCGTGGCCGCGGGGCCGCTCATCGGCATCCTCGTTTTCGGTGCGTTCGGCCTGCATGGGACGGGCGCGCTCGTCATCCCAGGTCTTGTCACGGGCGGCTATCTGCTGTGGCGCATGCGCGAGCGTGCATCCACCGCCACCGCGGCTGTGCGCAACGCGCTCGCCTCATCTCAGCCGGTTCCGGTCTTCGCCCTTGCGGCCGTGATTGGCGTGATGATGTCGCGCAGCTGGACCGTCAATGTGTTCCAGGCATTCACCCCGACGTGGTACCGCGACCTTGGGTACGGCCCTGCGTTCTACGGCCCCCTCGCCACGACGTTGGTCCTCGCCAGCGCCGTCGGCACGGTGGGATGCGGCTCCCTCGCGGACCGCTACGGACGGCGGACCGTGATCCTCGGCACGCTCGTCCTGACCATCCCGGCGATCTTTCTCTTCACTCTTTATCCGGGACCGTGGGCGTTCGTCACCGCCATCCTCATCGGGTTTCTCGCGGCGTCTACCGCGCCGCTCATGCTGCTGATGGCCCAGCAGCTGATGGCCGCGAGAGCGGGGCTCGCATCCGGGCTCGTCATGGGTCTGGGCTTCGTCACCGGTGCGATCGGAGTGCCCATCAACGGCGCGATCGGCGACGCGATTGGACTTCAGAAATCGCTCATGTCGCACGTGATCCTCGTCGTCGTCACCATCGCCATCGCCTGGTTTCTTCCGGACGAGAAGGCGATGGAGCGATACTCCGCGGCCCAGGCCGACCCCGTCCCAATAACGACCGAGCAGGTCGTGCGCACGTGATCACGACGGACGACCAGATCGAGATCGACGTCCGCGATGATGCTGCGGCCCTCGCGCGATTGTTCACCCTTCCGGTCCCGGCGCGGCTCGAGGCGCTGGCCGAGATGCAGGGCATCTCTTCGTTCGACGAGAGAGCGATGGCCCGGCTGCGACAGGTGCACGAGTCCGGCGACGGCTTTCGCGTCAACGTCGACGATCCTCGTTTCGCACCCGCGCTGCAGGAGCTCGTCGACGCCGACGCGTGGGGTCAGCTGCGGAGACAGCTCGCCAGGGCGTGGGAATACCAGCGGGCGGTGCTGCCCGGCATCCATCATCCCGAACGGATCGAGGTCAGCCTCACGCTGGGCAATCCAGACGATCCCGTCTTTGTCGAGCGGACACTGGGGTACTACGGGATGGGAGCCGTCCCCGGGGCGATCTGGCTGGTCGCGTGGCCGACGGCATACAACCTCACGCGCATCGGCGCTTGCGGCGTGCACGAGCTGGCGCACAACCTCCGCACGCCCAACATCGACAGCGGTTTCAACCTGGCCGAGTGGGTGGTGCACGAGGGTCTGGCGGAAGTCTTCACGGTCGAGGTCTGCGGTCCTGACTCCACCGGCGCTTGGTACGCGGACGTCACCGGTGACGCCCTTGAAGATGCGTACGAGAAGATGACCGCCGCGTTCGACACGGGCAACGGATTCGCGGACTGGACCCCCTACGTGCTCGGCGACCTGGTCGCGGAACGCGTCGGAGGGCGACCGGCGGGCATCCCACACATGGGCGGATACGCGGTGGGGCGGCGCATCGTCGAGGACTACTTGCAGGCGACCGGCCTCAAGGCGGCGCATGCGATCGTTCGGCCCGCGTCAGAGATCCTCGCCGGCGCCGGAGTCGCAGTCCGCTGAGCCTTCATCGCACCGTGTATGAGCTGGCCGGTGGCGAGGCCACCTTTCGTCTCCTGGTCCAGCGCTTCTACGCGCGAGTTGCCGATGACCCGGTTCTGCGCGCGGTATATCCCGAGGAAGACCTGTCGGGCGCCACCGAGCGGTTGACGCTGTTCCTCATCCAGTACTGGGGTGGCCCCTCGACCTACAGCGAGCAGCGCGGACATCCGCGGCTGCGGCTGCGCCATGCGCCGTTTGCGATCGGACAGCACGAGCGAGATGCGTGGCTCGGGCATATGACCGCCGCAGTCGAGTCGCTGGAGCTCGCGCCGCAGGTCACAAACGCGCTTCTCGATTACTTCGAGACGGCGTCGACCGCGATGATCAACCGGCCGGCGGCGCGGGCTGAACGGCCGGGACCGGCTGACTCGGCTTCACCAGGTCCTGAGTAACAGCCGGAGCGGTCTCCAAGTCCGCAACCGCACCGTTTCCCGACGTCTTGGCCTTGCGCAGAGCGGCCCGCAGCTTTGGAATCTCGTCGCGCAGCGGCGGCTCGAGCCAGTCGAAGGAGATCACGCGCTCGTTGACCTCCCAGAACAAACCCTGCTGCGTTCCCTCCATACGGGTGAGCGCGGCATCGACGAAGTCGGACGGCGCCGCGGCGATTCCTTCGATGAGAACGTGCGCGATGTCCTTCTCATCGGCGGCCATGGCCCAGCACGTGAGCTTGGCGACACCTCGGAAGAGTCCGTTGAGGCCGATCGGCCGCGCGTTCGGCACGAGGTCGAGCAGGTTGCGAACGAGAAGCTGCGCGAGCCTGAATGACACCTGCGGGTCGCGCACACGGGCTTCGATCGCGAGGTCGGCGACGTCCTCGGCCGCCGCACCGAAGGTTGCGGGCATCCCGGCCTCGTCGAAGTGGCGGCCATAGCGCAGGAGGTGCGAGGCGGATTCCACTGCCAGGTCGCGTCGCCACTCGAGCGCGCCGATGGCAAACCGGCGGTACTCGTTCATGATCGCCGACGCGAACGTCGGCGCCGAGCGGTTGATGGCAACGCGAAGGTACGTGTTGAAGAACCGCATGCACAGCTCGGCCGCCTCGGCATCGCCGATCTCGATCGCGGCGAGACCGATGTTGCGGGTAGCGACCGCAAGTTCGTGCACGGCTTCCTTGCGATGAATAGGAGCCAGGCCCACGATGTCGACGAAGCTCGTCATCACCGTGTACTCGAACCACGTCCGAGCGCGGTTGACCTCAGCGATGATCTGGTCCGACGCGCCGGGTAGGTCGGAATGTCCGACCTTGAACCAATCGGCGCTCTGCTTTTTCTTTGCCGGGATGTAGTCACGCGCGGTGAACTGGCCCAGCACGTCGATGCTCATGACGCACACCGGCATGTCGCCGAGCTGGATGGATCCGTACGCAATGTCGGTGACCTGCCATACGCAGGTCAATAGCTCGCTTCGTTTCCTGAGGTTGCGTCGCGCTCGCCGCATGACCTGGCTCACGAGGGTCTCCGCGCGCATCACCTCGAAGATGTAGAGGACGTAGGGAAACAGGATCGCGAAGTTGACCAATGCGAGAATCTCGGCCGCGGCGACGCTGGCCATCGGCACGTAGTTGACCTTGACCTCGGACCGCACGAGGAACGTGTAGAGGATCGATGCGAGCGCGAGCGTCAGCACGACCGCGTTGAGGGGATTGCGCGTGAAGATGCCGATGATGCGCGGCGAATAGCGCGACGACGATGTCTGGATGCCGAACATCACCCCGAGCAGGACGATGCTCAGGGTCACACCCTCGGCGCCGCCCACCAGGCCGAGGGTGCCGGCCGCGGCGGTTGGGTCGGGGGTGAAGAAGTCCTGGATCGACCCGAACTTGATCGCGTCGAAGACTCCGAACAGCACCGTCAGCATCACCGCAACCCCGACCAGCGCAAGTCCGGAAATGAAGGCTCCGGCGATGCCGATCGGCCTGGAGGGCTGAGGGTTTCGTTGCTGGCTCACGGCAAGGGCGATCCTAATCTCTGCGTTGGTGATTCGAGCCATCGTCTTCGACTTCGACGGCCTCATCCTCGACACTGAGGAGCCGATCCATCGCTCGTGGCTCGAGGTGTACCGAGCGTATGGCCAGGACCTGCCGTTCGAGCGCTGGGTCCAGACCGTGGGCTCGACCAACACCGCCTTCGATCCGCGGCGCTACCTGGAGGAGCGGCTCGGCCGGCCGCTGTCGCAAGACGTGCTCAAGCGCCGCCTGGAGCGCCGGACCGAGATGGTTCTCGCCAACCAACCGCTTCCCGGCGTGGTCCAGCGCATCGACGAGGCACGTGGCCTCGGCCTGAAGCTCGGGGTGGCATCGAGCTCGTCCCGGGAGTGGGTTTCTGGGCACCTCGACCGCCTCGGAATCCTCGATCGGTTCGACTGCCTGCGCTGCCGGGACGACGTAGCCCGCGTCAAACCCGAGCCTGACCTCTACCTTGCGGCGATCGACTGCCTTGGCGTCACCCCGAGTGAGGCGATAGCGGTCGAGGATTCGCCCAACGGCGTGACTGCGGCCAAGCGCGCGGGCATGGGGTGCGTCGCCATCCCGAACAAGATCACCGCGCAGCTCGACCTCAGCCGCGCCGACCTCGTGCTGAGCTCGCTCGCGGACCTGACTGTGACCCAGTTACTGGAGCGGGTCGACTCCAGGGTCTAACCTATCTCCCGTGCGGATCGGAGTCTTAACCGGAGGTGGCGACGCGCCCGGACTCAACGCGGCCATCCGCGCTGTCGCGCGGCGCGCCTTCCAGTTCGGGTACCAGGTCAGCGGCATCAAGAACGGCTGGGCAGGGTGCCTCGGCGAGGGCCTGATCGATGAGCTTGAGCCGGTGGACGTGCGGGGCATTCTGCCGCAAGGCGGCACGATCCTCGGCACCTCACGGACCAACCCGTTGAAAGAGCAGAAAGGAATCGACCGCGTCATCCGCGCGCTGCGCCACAGCGGCATCGACGCGCTCGTGGCGATCGGTGGCGACGACACGCTGAGCGTCGCGGCCAGGCTGTCCGAGGCGGGATTCCGCACGGTCGGCGTGCCCAAGACGATCGACAACGACCTGGCCGTCACCGAGTTCTGTATCGGTTTCGACACTGCGGTCGGAGTCGTCACCGAGGCCCTGGACCGCCTACACACCACGGCGTCCGCGCACCACCGGGTGATGGTCGTCGAGGTGATGGGCCGCGACGCGGGATGGGTCGGGCTCATGGGCGGTGTCGCCGGCGGCGCCGACATGATCATCATTCCGGAGTTCGAGGTGGCCCTGTCCGAGGTGGACGCCCATCTCTACCGCCGCCGGGGCGAAGGCAAGCTGTTCAGCATCATCGTCATCGCCGAGGGGGCTCACATCCCTGAGCTCGAGCGCGAGCTGGGCGGAGAGGCTGAGAAGGACGCATTCGGCCACATCAGGCTGGCCAAGCGCGGCATCGGTGACCTGCTCGCGAGCAAGGTGGAGAGCGAAACGGGGTTTGAGACGCGGGTCACCGTCCTCGGCCACCTGCAGCGGGGAGGATCGCCGTCGCCGGTCGACCGGATCTGGGCGACTCGGCTCGGTGTCGCGGCGGTCGAGCTGATCCACGAGGGCAAGAGCGGCGTCATCCCCATCCGGCGCAACGGCGACGTGGAAGTGGTGCCCCTGACCGAGGTGATCAAGGAAACCCGCCGCGTGCCCAAGGAGCTCTACGACCTCACCAAGGTCTTCGAGTAAGCCGCGCGTCCGCCAAAAGCGGATGTACGAGCTGGCGGGTACCGGCGACGACGGCACAACCGGCCTGCTCGGCGGTGGGCGCGTCGCCAAGGACGATCCACGGGTGGAGGCGTACGGCACCGTCGACGAGGCCTCGAGCGCGCTCGGGCTGGCGCGGTCGATGTCCTCGCACGCGCGCGTCACCTCAATCTGTGAGGAGCTGCAGCGCGGCCTCTACTCGTTGGGAGCTGAGCTGGGCACGAATCCCGCGGCCGAGAAGGCTTTCTTCACCACCGGACCGAGCCAGGTCGCGCGGCTGGACGAGCTGCTGCGAGAGCTGGAGGAGTCGGTCACGATACCCGCCGGTTTCATTCTCCCGGGCTCGACCCCGGCGTCGGCTGCGCTCGACCTGGCCCGCACGATTGTCCGGCGCGCCGAGCGTCGCTGCCGCACCCTGGAGCGCTCCGGCGGGCTGGACAACCCGGACGTCGGGCGGTGGCTGAACCGGCTGAGCCTGGTCCTGTTCGTGCTTGGCCGTTACGAGGAGAACCTGGCCGGTCGCACCGCG
>DASYZS010000108.1:0-13435 GCA_035945895.1 Candidatus Dormiibacterota bacterium
GGTCTGCTGGAGCCGGTCACCTGCGGCCAGCGACGCGGCGTCAAC
The DNA here is from genome assembly GCA_035945895.1 of Candidatus Dormiibacterota bacterium. Taxonomy (GTDB): domain Bacteria; phylum Chloroflexota; class Dormibacteria; order Dormibacterales; family Dormibacteraceae; genus 40CM-4-65-16. Next base: position 46 of record DASYZS010000108.1, read on the forward strand.
CGCCGCCTGCAGGTCCCGGCGCAGCGAGTAGGCTCGCGAGCCGTCGATGGCGATCGCCGCCATCCCGATCACGATCGTGAGCATCAACGCGATCAGGACGATCGCCTGGCCTTTCTGACGAGCCATCAGTATTCGGTGCGGTACACGGCCGCGGCCGAGATCACCACGTGGTCGGCGGTCGCCTGGGCCACGATCGGGGTGATGAGTACGAGGTTGAAGCGGATGGTCACCTGCAGCTCCGCGTTCCCTGCCGCCGGGTTGACCGCGCTGCACGACCCGCTGGCTGCGGCCGCGTTCTCGCCGCCGGGGGCGTTGAACGGCGGCGCCGTCTCGACGGTCGCGGGTGGATTCGGCTCGGTGATGTAAGCCCAACCCGAGTTGGCCGGCGGCACGGACGATGTCACAGGACCCTGCGGGCAGGGAGCCGAGACCGGCGCGCCCAGCATCTGCACGCTGATGACATTGAGGACGTCGCCATTCGTCGGCAGCTGGTTGGACGCTCGGACGGCGGTGCGGGCCCCCTCGCGGGCGGCGTGGTTGATGGTGTCGTAATAGAAAACAGCGCGGCCCACGTCGACCACGCCGAACAGGAGCAGCAGCAGCACCGGCGAGACGAGCGCAAATTCGATCAGCGCCTGGGATCTCTGCGACGCGACCAGAGCCCTCACGAGCCTTGAACGATCATGTGCTGGTTGACGGCGAGCTGGAACACGCCGAACTGTGACTTCACGATGGGCGTGAGCGGGCCGTACTTGTAGAGGAGGATCACGTTGACGTCGAGCTGGCCCATGTTCGTCGCCGGCGACGTGTAGTCGAGTCCGGGCAAGTTGGCGTAGCAGATGTAGAGCCAGGGCTGGTCCGCGGTCGGCGGATAGGCGGAAGACGGGTAAGGCGGGTTGTGCTGGCTGTTGCCGTCTGACGGGCTCGGACAGGTTGTGCTCGGATTCTTGAGCACCGACGCGGAAAGCGAGATCGCGGCGAGCTCGGCGTCGACCGTCGCCTTGATCGCGGCGTCGTACAGGTAAGGATGAGACAGGCTCGGCGCGTCGTACCAGACCCCGTGCCGGGCGCCCTCGCGGACCGCATTGGATAGGTCTTCGGAAACGTAGATCGAACGGCCAATGTCGACGAGCCCGCCGACCAGCAAAAGCAGCACCACGGAGGACGCGGCGAACTCGACCATGGACTGTCCGCGCTGGTGCGAATATCCCGTTTTGGCTATCAACTTAAAGGGGCTCGACACCGGCATATCTTGCCTATGATTGGTCGGCCTTGCGGACCTTTAGCGCAATTACTTCGCGCCGGCCATTCACGATTCTCGGCATCTTTTTGGCGCTCCTGGTCATCGTCGCCTTCGTCCTGGTGGCACTCAACGCAAGCAACGCCAACTCGAGCCCTCAGCAAACGGTGGTGGTCGCCGCCAAAGACCTCTCGCCCCGCATCCCCATCGCCGCAGGCGACCTCAGCACGCGCACGCTGAACGTCCCGCAAAACTACCCCAGGGTCTATTTCGGAAGCGTCGGCCAGGTGACCGGCATGGTGCCCCTGGTGGCGATCTCCAGCGGCGAGATCGTGAATGCGAACGACGTCGCCAAGCCCAACCAGGCGCTGGGCTCCCAGTCTGAGTACCTCGCCATTCCCAAGGGCTACGTGGCGCTGACCATCCCTACCAGCGAGCAGCAGGGCGTCGCCGATTACATCCAGCCGGGCGACTACATCTCCGTGATCGCGACCGTCACGACCAGCGGCCGGGTCGCGTCCAAGACGATCTTCACGCAGCTCCACGTCATCAAGGTCGGAACCGCGTCGACGGCCGGCAGCGGGACCGCGAGCGCGACCAGCCTCACGGTCGTGGTGACGCAATGCGAGGCCGAAGTCATCACGTGGTTTCTGACCTACGCATCACTCAAATACACCCTCGAGTCCTACCAGGACTACGCCCCTGGTGCCCAGAACCCTGACCCGAGATGTCCCAGCGTGAACGACGCCAAGGGCGTCACGCTGCAGGTAATCCAGGCCAACTACCCCAGCCTGTTTTAAGCGCTGATGGACCTTCCGCCTCAGGTCGTCGTCGCCGTCCCCATGGCGGCTGCGATCGTCGTTTTCTTTTGGGCGCTGGACAGGGTGCGCAAGGACATCGTGCTGGCCCAACCGCAGCTACCGCGACCGCCTCGGGCGACCCCGAGGGAGCTCGTCGAGAGGCTGCTCAAACCAGCGGCGGAGAACCTGTCCCAACGCCGAAGAAAAGAAGGCAAGCCGACGCTGGGCGAAGACCTGGCGCAAGCGGGTTTGACCATCACGGCCCAGGAGTACCTGCTAGTCCGCATCGGCGTGGTCGCCATCGGGGCTCTGATCGGCCTGTTCCGTTTCGGCGTGTCGGTCGGGCCGCTCATCCTCGGCGCCGTCGGGTTCATCATCCCGCCGCTTGTCGTCGCTTACCTGCAGAGGCGCCGCGAGCGCCAGTTCAACGAGCAGCTCACGAGCATGCTGCAACTTCTCTCCAACTCACTGAAGACCGGTTACGCGATCGACCAGGCGCTCGAGACCGTCGCGGCGAAGTCGCAGCCTCCCGTGTCGACTGAGTTCGAGCGAGTCAGCACCGAGGTCACCCTCGGGACCTCGGTCGAAGAGGCGCTCAGCTCGTTGCTGCGTCGCATCAGCAGCCCCGATCTCGAGTTCATCGTCACGGCGATCCTTCTCCACGTCCGCGTCGGCGGCAACCTGGCGGAGGTCCTGGACAACATCGCGGACACCTTGCGCGATCGCCTGCAGACCAAGCGCGACATGAGCGTCCTCACCGCGCAGTCGCGCGCGTCCGCGACGATCATCACCGGCCTTCCGATTCTCCTGGGGCTCGGGCTTTACGTCTTCGTCCCCGGTTATTACGCGCCGATGACCAGCACGGTTCTGGGCTACGTGCTGCTTGTTGCCGCGGCCGCACTGGTCTTCATCGGCAACCTCCTGATCCGTCGCATGACGTCGCTGGAGTCCTGATGCTCCCAATCGCACTCGGGGCCGGCGTGATCTGCGGGGCGATCATCTTCGGCTACTTCATCGCGCTCGACCAGGTTCGCGCGGCAACGCCCAACGGCGGCGCCATGTCGCAGCGGCCAAACCAGACATTCGTCAAGCAGCTCGAATCGGCGCTCCGACCGGTGTCACGATTGCCGGCCGGCACTGCGATCCAGATCCGCCAGAAGTTGAGCCAGGCAGGAAACCCGAGCGGTCTGACCCCGGCCGGATTCCAGGCCGTGCGCTACAGCGTGGCCGCGCTGCTGGCGATCGTGGGCCTGGCGCTGGGGCTGGTGGTGCCGCTCGGTATGCCGGGTGTGATCGAGGTCCCGCTGGTAGGCATCGTCTTCGCCGTCGCGGGTTTCATCCTGCCCAGCATCTGGCTCGAGCAGCGCATCGGCCAGCGCCGGCGCGAGATCCAGCGATCACTCGCCGAAGCGACCGACCTGCTGACCCTGGTGGTTGAGTCAGGGATGAGTCTCGACGAGGGCTTGCTGAGCATCACCGAGCGATTCCACAACGCCCTCGGAGACGAGATTGGCAAGGTGTTGCGCGAGATCCGACTCGGCCGCCCGCGTATGGCCGCGCTCGAGCACATGGCCGACACCGCCGGCGTACCCGACCTGCATCACCTGGTGGAATCGATCGTGCAGTCCGACCAGATGGGCGTGCCCATCGCACGTCTGCTTCGCGTTCAGGCCACAGAGATGCGGCGGCGCCAGCGCCAGGGCGCGCAGGAGCGAGCGGCTCAGGCGTCTTCGCGGATGGTTTTCCCGATGGTGGGGTGTATCTTCCCGGTCCTATGGATCGTGCTTCTCGGGCCGGCAATCATCCAGGTCTTGAAGTCCCTGCACTGATGATCGTGAACACACGCAACGCGCCCCGCGGCCAGCACCAATCGTTCAGCGACCTGGACAAGCCGCTGTACACGATCAGCGTGGCCGCCGAGATCCTCGAGACCCATCCCCGCACCCTGATGCTCTACGAGGACGCACAGCTGATCGAGCCGCACCGCACGACCACGAACCGGCGTCGCTACTCGCAGCGCGACATCAGCAAAGTGCAGGTCATCCAGAACCTGACGCGGGAGAAGGGCGTCACGCTCGCGGGCGTGCGCCACATCCTGAGCCTGTTCGAGGTCATGAAGAAGCACCGCGTGGAGCCGCCCGCCGAGCTGCGTGAGATCTTCGACCGCTACGCGCAGCTGATCTAGGCGGACACAGCGCGGCGGCGGCGCTTCGCCGCGGGCGCCCACAAGCTCTCCAGGTCGTAATACGACCGCTCGCCCGGCAAGAACACGTGAGCGAGCACCGAGTCGAAATCGAGCAGGATCCACCCCGCGTCCTCGTAACCATCCACCGCGAGCGGCCTGCGATCGCGAGCCTTGGCCGCCTGAACCATCCCGTCGGCGATGGCGCGCACCTGCCGGTCGGTCTCGCCTTCGCAGATCACGAAGTAATCGGCCACGGAAGTCTGGGCGCGCACGTCGATGACGACCGGGTCCCATGCCTTCTTCTCGGCTGCCGCGCTCTTCAGCAAGCGCGCGAGCTGGAGGGGCGTGAGTCGCCTCGTCCGTTCAGCAGCCAACTTGACGATTATGCCCGTACAAACCGTGTTCGGATATGTACCGCTCGACCGCGGGCGGCAGGCAATCCCCCACAGGCTCGCCGCGCGAGATCTGTTCTCGCAGCTCGCTGGCTGAGATGTCGGGGGTGTCGACGTCACACACCACGTCACCGCTGCTGTAGCCGAAACCGAGATATTCGGCATCCATGCCGGTGATAGGCCCGCTGCCCGGCCGCTGGACCACAACAAAGGACGTGAGCCGGCGGACCTCGCCGGGCTCATGCCAGGTCCCCAAAAGCTGAGCTGCATCCCAGCCCAGGATTAGGAACAGCTTGTCAGCCGGGAATCGCTTCTGCAGCTCGCGCAGCGTGTCGACCGTGTACGAGACGCCGCCTCGCTCGAGCTCGATGTCGGACACCTCGAAGCGCGGTTCGCCCCGCACGGCAAGCTTCGTCATCTCCAATCGGTCGATCGCGCCGGCTTCGGCGGGCCCCCTGTGCGGCGGTGTCGCGCTCGGTACAAACAGAACCCGATGCAGCTCCGCGCACTCCATCGCAGCCCGCGCCGCGGCGAGGTGACCGACGTGGATCGGGTCGAAGGTGCCGCCGAGGATGCCGATCCTCACGGCTGATACTCGAACTCGGCGCCGGCGATGCGGACCGTGTCGCCCGGCTGGACGCCCGCAGCCTCGAGGGCACGGTTTACGCCCAGACGGTCGAGCTCGATCTGGAATCGGTCCAGCCCGCCCTCGGAGTCAAGGTCGAACCGCTCCAGCAGCCGCTCGACCTGCTGTCCGCGGACCACGAACGCACCACCCTTTCGCTCCACGGAAAGCTCGGCGGCGCCGCGGGCTCGCAGCCGCGTCACCTTGACGGGCGCGGGCAGCTGAGGCGGCGGCGACGCCGCCACCAGCGCGGCGGTGGCTGTCGCCAGGGCCGGCAGCCCCTCGCCGGTCAGCGCCGAAACGAAGTAGACGCCGGCGCGTCTCGTTCGCGCGCGCAACTTGCGCGCCGGTTCGAGGTCGACCTTGTTGACGGCCACGATATGCGGACGGTCCCCGAGCGCGGCAGAGAACTGCACCACCTCTCTGCGCACCGTCGACAGGTCGGCCCACGGATCGGGCGAAGCTCCATCCAGCACGTAGACGAGGGCTTTGGTGCGCTCGACGTGGCGCAGGAACCGCAGACCGAGCCCGGCGCCCTGCGCCGCTCCCTCGATCAGGCCGGGGATGTCGGCGAGCACGAGACGCGCTCCATCCACATCGGCCACGCCGAGCTCCGGGTTGAGAGTCGTGAACGGGTAGTCGGCAACTTTGGGCCGGGCGGCCGTCATTGCGGCCAGCAGCGACGACTTGCCGGCGTTCGGAGGACCCACGAAGCCCACGTCGGCGATGAGCTTGAGGTCGAGAGTGAGCTCTCGCTCTTCCCCACCGCGGCCCGGCTCCGCGTAATCCGGCGCCTGGCGGGTCGAGCTCTTGAAGTGCACGTTGCCTCGCCCGCCGACTCCTCCCTGCGCGACGACGGCACGTGCACCTGGCCGGTCCATGTCGGCGACCAGGGCGCCCTCCGAGTCCACCGCGATCGTCCCGACCGGAACCTCGAGCACCAGGTCAGGCCCGTTCCGTCCGGTCTTGCGGCTGCCTGCGCCGTCGGCGCCCGCCTCCGCGTGCCATCGGGTGCGGCGAATGAAGCGCGAGAGGTCCGTCAGCTCGTCCGATGACTCGAGAACTACAGATCCGCCCCGACCGCCGTCGCCGCCGTCGGGTCCGCCGCGCGGGACGAACGGCTCATGTCGAAACGAGGCCGAACCCTTTCCGCCGTGACCGCCGCGCACAGAAATGCGCGCGCTGTCGATGAAACGCCGAGTCTCAGCCCTAGTCGTTGGGTTGGATCGTCACGCGGCGATTGTCTTTGCCCACGCGCTCGTACGTGACCTTGCCGGCCACGAGGGCGAAGAGCGTGTCGTCGCGGCCGAGCCCCACGCCGGTGCCGGGCGCGATCTTGGTGCCACGCTGACGCACGAGGATCGTGCCCGCGTTGACAACCTGACCGCCGTAGACCTTGACCCCGAGCATCTGCGGATTGGAGTCCCGGCCGTTGCGTGAAGAGCCTCCACCTTTCTTGTGTGCCATCTATTCGCTTTCCTTCTTGGTGCGGCGCCGCGTCGGCTTCTTCGCTGGAGCTTCAGGTTCCTCGACCACAACCTCGGCCTTCGCCTCCACCTTCTTCTTCGGCGCAGCTTTCGCCCGGCCGCGCTTTGGTTTTTCAGTCTCGTCGGTCTCGCGTTTCGCAACCCCGACCCCTCCGACGGCGACGATCTCCAGCGCGGTGAGATATGCCCTTCCGCCGGTGTGCACCCGCACACGCTTCTTCGACTTGTAGCGAATGCTCTCGATGCGAGGGCCGCGCTCGTGAGCGATCACCTTCGCGTCGACGTCGAGACCCTCGAGCGCGGACCCGACTTTCACGTCCTTGCCGTCGCTGTACAGGAGGACGCGGTCGAGCTTGATCGACGACCCCGGCTCTGCGCCGAGACGGTCCACCAGGATCCGATCCCCGGGCGAGACGCGATACTGCTTGCCGCCGCTGACGACGACAGCAGACAGCGAAGAATCAGGCTTGGGCACGGCGTGTGATTGTACCAAGCACGGGCGCCACGGCCTCCTGGTGCGCGACCAGCCGCCGGCGCACCATCACGGATTGGACGAGGCCGAGGGCGGCCAGGGTGGTGATCGTGGCCGAGCCTCCGTACGAGATCAGCGGCAGCGGGATGCCCGCGATGGGAAGCAGCCCGATGTTCATGCCCACGTTCTCGGTGACCTGAGCGAGCAGCATCACGAAAACGCCGCCGGCCAGGAGCTCGCCGAATCGGTCGGGCGCGGCGCCCGCAGTCCGCAGGATCCGCAGCAGTAGCACACCAAATAGGGTCAGGAGCACCAGTGCGCCCAGGAGCCCAAACTCCTCGGCGTAGGTCGCGAACACGAAGTCGGTTGCACGCTCGGGCACGAACCCGAGCTGGCCCTGAACCCCGTGGAGCCACCCGCGACCGAACAGCCCGCCCGACCCGACCGCAATCCGCGCCTGGAGCAGGTTGTAGCCCGCGCCCAGCGGGTCCTGGCTGGGGTCGAGGAAGATCTCGAGGCGCCGTCGCTGGTAACCGTGCAGGACGTGAGGGAGGAGCGGCAGGGCGACGATGCCGGCGGTCGCGACCACGCCCAGCTGCGGCAGTCGCGCACCCGCCAGGAACAGCATCCCCAGGGACACCGCGAGCAAGATCAGGGTTGTCCCGAGGTCGGGCTGGAGCACGACGAGGGCGGCCGGCGCCGCGACCAGGCCTAGCGCACCCATAAAAGCGCGCCACGAGATCTTCTCCTCGCGCGCGAGATAGGCGGCGAGGACGATGACGATCAAGAGCTTCGACAGCTCCGACGGCTCGAGCGGAAAGCCGGCCAGGGAAAGCCAGCGCCGCGCCCCGAGAGCTGAGTGCCCGACAAGGTGCACGGCCAGCAGCGTCACGAGCATGACCGCGTACAACGCCGGCGCCAGCGGTCGCAATCGGTGGTAGTCGTACGCGGTTGCGGCTGCGTAAGCCGCCCCACCGATCACGACCCACAAGGCCTGGCGCGGCCAATCCGCTCCCGCGCTGAACACCGTCATGACTCCAAGGACCGCAAGCATCGCCGCGAGCATCGGCTGCAGCCGATCGAGGCGGTGGCTCATGCTCGGATCGAGGCAGCGTTCGCGCGATAGAACTTCGTGATGTCGACTCCGATGGGTGCGGCCTCGACCTCGGAAAGCTCGCCGCGCTCGACGAAGATCGACAGCGCGACCTCAGGCTGGGCGTACGGTGCGAAGAAGACGAACCACGCGTGCGTCGGCAGGTCAAGTCCGCTTCCGCCCCACTGCGCTGTTCCGGTCTTTCCGCCGCCGTCCGCGGGCACGCCCGCCGCGCGGAACCAGTAGTTCATGTTGTAGGGCGGATTGATCTCTTCGCGCATGCCTTCGCGCACGGCCTCGATCGTCTGCGCCGAGGCCGGGACTGTGCCGGTGATCGCCGGCTGCTCCTTCATCACGACACGTCCCGTTTCGTCCCGAATCGCATGCACGAGCGTCGGGTTCAACAGCCGTCCTCGATTCGCGAGTGCCGCCGCGTACACCGCCTGGTTCAGCGGCGTCGTTAGTAGGTACGACTGCCCAATGCCGAACGTGATCGTGTCGCCTTCCGTCCAGCGGCAGGCGTCGGAGTTGAGGTCAGGGACGCCGCACTGCAGCTGCTTCCAGATCCGGTCGGGCACAAGGCCGGGCATCACGCCCGGCATCTCGATGTCTTTCGCCACTCCGAACCCGTATGCGCGCGCGTATCGCGCAAGCGTCACGTCGCCGACCATCGCGGCGGCCTGGTAGAAGAACGTGTCGCACGACGTGGCGATGGCCCGAGCGACATTCATGTAGCCGAGGCTGTAGCTCGCCCAGTTGTGATAGATCCAGCCGTTCAGGTTGATGTAGGGCGGGCAGCTCAGCAACGTCTGTGCGGTGATCTTGCCCTCCTGCAGCGCAGCGGTCGCGGTCACCATCTTGAAGGTGGAGCCGGGCGCGTACTGGCCGGCGATCGCGCGGTTCAGAAGCGGTTTGTTGGGGTCGTCGAGCAGGCGCGAGTAGTCGGCTTGCGAGATGCCGTGCGTGAACAGGTTGGTGTCGTAGCCAGGCAGGCTGACCATCGCGAGGACCTCGCCTGAGGTCGGGTCCATCACGACGGATGCGCCCGCTCTCTTACCGTCGCGGACCAGTCCAGCCGCGAGCGACGAGGCTACAGCCCTCTGCAGCGATGCGTCCAGGCTGAGGTAGGCGGCGTCGCCGGGAACCGGCGGCTCCATCGCCAGCACTTTCTCGACTTGCCCGCGCGCGTCGACCTCTTCGTCGGCCCAGCCATCGACGCCGCGCAGGTATTTCTCCAGCCCGGCCTCGACGCCGACCTTGCCGAGCATCTCGTCGGGCTGGTAGCCCTCGGCCCGCCGGAGCTTCAGTTCACCGGGTGCAATCGGGCCGACGTACCCGAGCACGTGCCCGAAGATCAGCGGATCCACGTATGTCCGCACCGAGCGCTCGGCGATGGCGACGCCGGGCATGTCGGGGAGACGCTCGTTGACGGCGAGCTCCTCGGCCTGTGTGAGGTTGGCTTTGAGGGTCACCGCCCCGTAGCCGTCGGTGGCCGAGAGCACCTGGCTCGCGAGCCTGGACTCCGGCACTCCGACAAGGCGGGACAGCTCGATGAGCTCTGGCGCGGGTTGGGCCAGCCCAGCGGGCACGACCACGAGGTTCCAGACGGGGCTGTTTTCGACCAGCGGCGTTCCGTGGCGGTCGTAGATGATCCCGCGGTCGGCCTCGAGCACGACATGGCGGACGGAGTTGGCTCGGGCCAGCGCCGCGAGATTGGGTCCGTCGGTGATCTGGAGCCGGGCGAGCTGAGTCATCAGCACTGCGATCACGAACACTGAGATGCTCGCCGCGGAGACGAGCCGTCGCGACCAGCGCGGCCGTGGCTCGTCTCCGCCGAGCTGGATCAACTTATCTGGGGGGCCTCCCGCAGGAATGACCCCAACCTCCGCAACGCTTCCAGCGCCAGTGGAGTCAGCAGGGCGTTGTAGATCGCCATCGCGAGCGCTACGCGAAAGACCATGCCTGGGTCTGGGGAGGGCATGCCGAGAAGTCCGTCGACGACGACCAGCACCACCGAGTACAGCGCTGTGCTCAAGGCCGCGGTGAGTGCGACGTGCAGCGCGTTGTGCCGCTCCAGGTTGCGCGCCCACAGGCTCGTCGCGTACGCGCCGACAAGCAAGGCGAGGGCGTGCGGTCCGATCGCGCCCGATGCGGTCAGGTCGAGCAGCACGCCGCCGACGCATGACCAGACCAGCCCCGCCCTCACTCCGTACGTCCACGTGATCGCGACCACGGCGATCAGGACGAGGTTGGGAAACGCCCCGGCGACCGCGACGTGCGGCGCCCAGGTGACCTGGACGATAGTGAACGCAAGCATCAAGCCGAGCCCGACGATGCGTTTCATGACGGTACGAAGTCCGTGATGACGAGCACGAAGCTGACAGTCGCCGGGTCGTTGACCCAGGCGACCTCAGCCGTATCCGAGGTCGCGGTGTCGCGATGGTTCACGCTCGCGATCTCCCCCACGACCAGGCCGCGCGGGTACGCGCCGCCCACACCGCTTGTCAGCACCCAATCGCCGGTCGTCGCGCTGACCCCAAAGACGTGCTGGATGTCGAGCTGCAGCGCGGTGGGTCCTCCGCTCACGGTCCCCTGCAGCCCGGACTTCGAGAGGTACACGTTGGCACGGCTGTGCGGATCGGCCAGCGTCTGCACGGTCGCAGCGTGTGGTCCGGCCTCGCGGACCCGGCCCATGAGGCCGGCGCCGGTGACCACGACCATCCCCGGGCGAACTCCGTCGGCCGTGCCCCGGTCGATCTCCATGGTGCGTGTGAGCGCGTCGGGTCCGGCGCCGATCACGTTCGCCGCCATGACCTTGTGGCCGGATGATTTCTGAAAGTCGAGCGCCTGGCGCAGGGCCGCGTTCTCCTTGGCCGCGGCGTTGAGCTCGACGATTTGCCTGCGCATCTGGTCGTCGGCGGCCTGAAGCTGCGCGTTCTCAGCCCGCAGCCTCGCCACGTCACCGAAGGCCGACGCGACCCGGTCGAGCTGGGTCGCGGCCGAGGTCATGGTCTCTTCCAGCGGCGCGAGCGCGCTTCTCGCCGCGCCCTTGGCGCCCGCCGCCCACGTCTGCTGGCTCAGCATCGCGAGGAGCAGCATCGCGGCGCATAGAAAAAGGAAGAGGCCGGTGGAGCGGGACGGGCTTTTCGCTCCGTACATGTCAGGACACCACTTGCTACGTGCGCAGCGCCCTGGCGCTTCGCGTTTTCATCAACACCCGGCTGAGGCTGTCGATCTCCTCGAGGACGAGGCCCGTACCCCGCACGACACAGGTCAGCGGATCGTCTGCTGTACGCACGGGCATCAACGTTTCGTGCGCGAACAGCCGGTCGAGGCCGGCGAGAAGCGCGCCGCCTCCGCACACGACGATGCCGCGCTCCATGATGTCTTCGACCAGCTCGGGCGGCGTGGCGTCGAGCGTCGACCGCACGGCCCGCACGATGTCGATCAGTACACCGGACAGCGCCTCCCGCACATGACCGCTCGTCATCTCCACGGTTTTCGGCAGTCCGCTGATCAGGTCGCGTCCCCGCACGAGGAACGAACGCTCTTCGGGCAGCGGGAACGCGGAGCCCATCGCGATCTTGATGTCCTCGGCCGTTCGCTCGCCGATCAAGAGGCCCATCGTGCGGCGGACGTACTGAACGATCGCGTCGTCCATCTCGTCGCCGCCGACACGAACCGAGGTCGCGGCGACCACGCCGCCGAGGGAGATGACGGCGACCTCGGTCGTTCCCCCTCCGATGTCGACGATCATCGAACCACCCGGCGATTGAATGGGCAGTCCGGCGCCGATCGCCGCGGCCATCGGCTCTTCGATCAGGTGCGCCTCGCGTGCGCCCGCCATGGTTGCGGCGTCGGTCACCGCCCGCTTTTCAACTTCCGTCACGCCGGAGGGCACGCCCAGCACCACGCGCGGATGACTGACATGCCACGCGCGGTTGTGGGCGCGGGCGATGAAGTGGCGGATCATGTGCTCGGTCTGTTCGAAGTCGGCGATGACGCCGTTGCGCATCGGTCGGGTCGCGACGATGTCCGCCGGCGTCCGTCCGAGCATCCGTCGTGCCTCTGTCCCCACCGCGAGCACATGGCCCGTGCGCTTGCTCACCGCGACGACCGAGGGTTCGTTGACGACGATCCCGCGCCCGCGGACGTGCACGAGCGTGTTGGCTGTGCCTAGGTCGATGCCGACGTCGGCCGACCAGAGCCCCAAAACTGATGTGACGATGTTCAAGGCGTGTAGAGGACGTGGGTCAAAGCGGGGGTTTGCGCGGTGGATGATACACCCCGTGCCCGCGAACTCAAGACAAGTGGTTAACGCATGACGATCGAAGTTGTGACGACGACGATGACAACAAGTCCTGCAAACGGCGCCACCCCTCGCAAGTAGAGCCCGCGTGCGACGGCCTCTCCACGGAGGCGCATCAACCAGCCCGCGACGATCACAAACGACGCGACCGCCACCGAGATCGCGAAGAACCGCGCCACTCCGGTCGCGTCATCCGCGGACGGCGGGAAGAAGAGAGTGGTGAAGAGAGCGCAGTAGGGAAACCAGGTCAGGATGCGGACGCCGTCCAGGCGGCGGTTGCCCCGGCGCTCGCCCTGCGGCGCGATCGGCCACACGCGGAGCAGCGCGGGCAGGCACAACACATAAAGGAATGCGCAGGCCAGCTTGACGGGAAGCAGCGACGGCACCAGCACGTTGCCCAGCACCTGAGGGCGAAGGATTTCCGGCTGCACCGCCGGCCCCAGGACAGCCAGCAGCCAGCACACCTGGACCAAGAGGGTGAGACCGGGCTGAGCGACGAACTCCACGGTCAGGGCAAGGGCTATCCATGCCGTGAAGCCGAGGCCGACGGCGGCGAGAACCACGCTTCGTTCCTCACCGGACACCGGGTTGAACGGAGCCGCCAGCTGCACGGCGGCCACCATGGCGCACAGGGCAACCGCACCCTCGACCGGAGAGGGAAGCCGGCGCCGAACCACTGGCACCCACGACTCGCCGCGCGAGCTGACACGCAACCAGACGAGCTCGGCAGCAGCGCCGAACGCAACCATGGTCGCGAGGCCTGGGTAGAGCAGCAGCGCGACCGTGT
>DASYZS010000109.1:0-10602 GCA_035945895.1 Candidatus Dormiibacterota bacterium
ACCCCGCCCGCCAGCACACCGAGAATGCTGCCGAGCAGCGCCGCCCAGACGTAGAGCTTGCGGCTCAACGATTCGCGGTCGACGGCCCACGGCGACCGGCGCCAGTTCGCGCCCCACACGACCACGCCGACGACGAACAACGTCAGCCACAAGCTGACGGGATCCTTCCAATCGCCGGCCTTCACGCCGATGATCGGCGCCTCGATCTGCTCCGCCAGGACCCAGAGCACGCCGGCCGCGCCCACTGCCCACGCCGCGAGCGAAACGAGCGACGCAAGGTTCGTGTACAGGCGGCGCACGCCGGCCTGGCGGTCCGCCTCCTGGGTCATTGCGTCACGTGTCAAGCGGCGCCGCATGAGAACCCACGCGACTCCGTAGACCAGCAGCTGCGAGGCGGGTCCTGCCGCGTCGGCGAGGACGTTGCCCGATGTCCCACCCGGATGCTCGACACCGAGGAGCCGCGCCAGCGCGTAGTAGAGGATCTGGCTCGCGGCGACGAGCGCCGTGGCGATGCTGATCGTCAGCACGAGAAAACCCTCGACTGCGCGCAGCGTGGAGTGGCGATCCTCGGCGATGTGTTGCAACGCAATGACGCGCGCGTGAAACGCCCACACCAGGCCGCCGGCGACGGAAAGCCCGATGGGATAGGACAGCAGGATGTTCTCGGTGTTGGGGAGAACGAGCTTCGTCCAGCCCTCGTCGAGGACCGCGGCGAGGCTTGAAAGCATCGTCAGCAGGCCGATCAACAGGGCCGAGTACATCCACCAGCGGCGCAGCGTGGAAGATGCACCCTCCTCGCCAACAGCCCTGCGATCGGTGACACCGACCCAGAAATGGAACGCGAAGCCTGCAACGAACACGAACGAGGCCCATCCCAGCTGCGAGGCGGTCAGTGCATTTAGGGTCTGGCCATCGACGACAGGCAGCAGGAGCTGGCCGACGGTGAAGCCGAGCGCGAACATCGCCGCGACGGAGGTGGCGAGGCAAGCCCAGTAGAGGTAGAGGCGTCGGAGCGCCGAGGAGCGCTCGTAGGGGTCGCGCCCCGCCAACCGCTGCGCGAACCAGAAGTGCACGCCCCATACGGGCATTGCTACGAGCGTCATCGCGGTGAAGATCGCGAGCTGGCTGCGGCTCGAATCGGCCGAGGGATCGTTGAAGACGAACAACAATGCGGTGGCTCCGAGCAGCGAAAGTCCGGCCGAAAGAAGCACGAATGCCGCTGCGCTGACGAGGTAGAGGTAGAGCCGCCGCAAGATCATCGGCGCAACGGTACTACCATGCCCCAGTGATCTCTCAGGAACTGCTGGAAATTCTCGCCTGTCCGAAATGCCACACCAAGGTGGAGTTCAAAGAGCCGGACAAACTGCGTTGCCCATCGTGCAGGGTGCTCTACCCAATCGTCGATGGCATCCCCGTGATGCTCATCGAGGAAGGTAAGCCTGAGTCCGAAAACGCCGAGGCCGGCTAGGCGGCACAGTCGAGGCGACTGGTGTCTTTCGTCGAGGGGTTGGTCTCGGCCGCATGGATGTCCGAGCTGATCTCGTCGTCGGTGAGCGCATAGGCCTGGTTCGGATCACTGGCGGAGGTCGCAAACACCATCCCAAGCACGTGGCCCTGAAGGTCGAGCAGCGGGCCGCCTGAGTTCCCAGGCCGCACGCCGGCCTGGAGCACGAAGATCTGCCGCGTCACGAGTGCCTGGTTGTAGATGTCGCGGCCTTCGGCGCTGACTATTCCGTCGACCACGGCCGGCACGACCTTCTCGGGTCCACCGCCGGGGTACCCGATGACGGCGCCCTCCGTCCCTCGATCGCCACGACCGAACGCCAGAGCCTGGACGGTGAAGCCCGGAGCGTAAAGCACGGCCACGTCCTTCTCGGGGTCGAAGTAGATGACTTCGGCCGGATATGAGCTTCCGTCCGGCTTGAAGAGGCGGTGTGCGCTGGTCCCCGACACGACGTGCGCGTTGGTCGCCACGTAACCGTTGCCGAGCGGAATCCCGCTGCCCGTGACGATGCCCCCGCATCCCAGGCTCGAAATCTTGACCACCTCTTGTGCGGCGTGATTGATTCCCGGCGTGTCGACGGACGACGGGATGGGCAGCGCGCTGGGCAGCGTTGACGGCTCGAGGCCCGCGAACACCGGCGGGAACTGCACGCCCGCGAGCACCTGCTCGACGCTGGCCAGGAAAGCCGGCGGACGCGGGGCGATGCCGTCGAGGCTGCGCAGAAGAAACGAGCGCTGGATCTGCTGAGCGATCTGCGGGACGGGGCCGCGCGAGAAGCTCAAGCCGAGAAACCAGCACATGACCAGAACCGCAAACGCGGACAAGGCGGCTCCAGCCACGGAATCAGTCGACGTATGGATGCCCGTGCGGAGGATGTTTCGCCTGATCGGCTCGCCGACAGCAAACCCGATGCTCGAGCCGAGGCTTCCGCCGATGACGAGCACGAGCGCAGCGCCGAGCGGACGAGCGCTCTGATTGGTGATCTGCAAGTAATCGAGCACCGTGCGGGCCGAGGCAGCGCCGAGCAGGACGCCGAGGACCAGGCCCACGTATTGCGCGAGCGAAAGCCAGAATCCGCGCCGATATCCGTTGGCCAGGCCGACGATTGTTGCGACGACGATCAGGATGTCGATGAGGTTGATCACGGCCCTCCTTCTAGTAACACGCCAGAGGCGATAATTGGCACGTGATGCTCCTCATCGGTGAGTGGGTGTTCGCCTGGCTCGGCATGAGCCTGGCGTTCCTCGTGGCACTTGGTGGAGTGGTCGGACTCGGTTTCTGGGTGCTGCGCGGCGATGCTCGCAACCGGGCCGCAGAAGAAGCAGTCGAAACCGAGGGTCCGGAGCACCACTAAAAAAAACGAACTGGCGCGAGTTCGCGGTTCACGCACCTGAGCTCGCCGCGTTCGGAGAGCAGCGGCTGCAAGCCACCGGAATCTTCATGCTCGGCACGATTCGAGCCGACGGCAGCCCGCGCATCAGTCCCTGCGAGGCCTACATCGTCGACGGCGACCTGATGCTGGGCATGATGTGGCAGTCGAGGAAAGCCCTCGACCTGCTGCGCGATCCTCGCCTCACAGTGGTCACGCCTCAGGCCGACAAGGACCCCGGATTCGGTGATCTGAAGCTCTACGGCAGGGCCGTGGACGTCGCCGAACCCTCCCGCCGCCGTGCGCTGGAAGACGCTCAGCAGGCGGCGATCGGCTGGCACCCGACGGAGCCCTATCACCTGTTCTCCGTCGACATCGAGAGCGCGGGATTCATCAGCTTCGGCAAGGATCAGAAGCTTGTCGTCTGGTCTCCGGACAACGGCGTCCTGGTCCTGCGCCACCCCGACGCAAAAGACTAGGCCGAGGCTGGGACCTGCTCCTCGACTACCTCCCCGGATTCCCGCAGGTCGCGGAGCGGCATGAAGCTGCGCACCGGAGGCACCCGCTCGAAGTTGTAGGGCGGCGGCGGAGATGTCGTCGCCCACTCGAGGGTGTTCGCGTGCCACGGATCGTCGCCTGCGATCTCGCCGTTCTGCCAGCTGCGCACGATGTTGATCACCAGGAGTAGGACCGAAAACGCGATGAGGAACGACGACACCGTGATGATCAGGTTGGTCGCTGCCCAGGCTTCGTTGGCGTAAGTCGCGATGCGGCGCGGCATCCCTTCCAATCCGAGGGTGTGCATGATCAGGAAGGTTCCGTTGAAGCCGATGAACAACGTCCAGAAGTTCCACTCGCCCAGGACGCGGTCGAGCTTGCGGCCGGTGATCTTCGGGAACCAGTAGTAGATGCCCGCGACGATCGTGAACACGCTGCCGCCGAATAGGACGTAGTGGAGGTGAGCCACTACGTAGTACGACTGGTGCAGCTGCGTGTCCACCGGCACCGAAGCGAGATAGATTCCAGTCAGTCCGCCGATGAGGAACGTTGCCATGAACCCGAACGCGAACTTCATCGGCACCGTGAAGTCGATCGATCCCCACCATGACGTTGCGATCCAGTTGAAGAACTTGATGCCGGTCGGCACCGCGATGAGCATCGTCATGAACATGAAGAAGCCCTCGACGTAGACGTTCATGCCTACGGTGAACATGTGGTGGGCCCACACGGTCATCGAAAGGAAGGCAATGCCGAACAGCGCCGCGACCATCGACATATATCCGAAGATCGGCTTGCGGGCGAACACGGGGATGATCTCGGAGATCATCCCGAAGCCCGGCAAAATCATGATGTAGACCTCGGGGTGCCCGAAGAACCAGAACAGGTGCTGGTAGAGCACCGGCCGTCCCGCGGTCGTGAAGAACTGCGTGCCGACCTGGCGGTCGAACTCGAGCAGGATCATCGCCGCCGCCAGCGGCGCGCCGACGACGAGCAGAAGGATCGAGGTCGAGATCTGCGCCCACACGAAGAGGGGAAGGCGCGAGAAGCGCATCCCCGGAGCGCGGAGCGCCACGATGGTCGTCAGGAAGTTGGTCGAGGCCATGATGCCGCTGATGGCCCAGACGATGATGCTCAGTGCCCAGAAGTCGACTCCCAGCGAGTGGCTCTGGTACGCCTTTTCGGTCAGCGGCGCGTAGCCGGTCCATCCCGCATCCAGTGCGCCGCCGGTGAAGAAGCCTGAGTAGTAAAGGATGATCGACACCGGCACGAGCCAGAAGCCCAAAAGGTTGACGCGCGGGAAGGCCATGTCGCGGGCGCCGATCATGATCGGGACCATGTAGTTGGCGATCCCGGTGAGGAAGATCGTGACGAAGAAGAAGATCATCGTCACGCCATGCGCTGAGATCAGCTGGTTGTAGGTTTCGGCGTCGACGACATGCATGTTCGGCTGCGAGAGCTGGAGGCGGATCACGAGAGCAAAGATGCCGCCGATCAGGAAGCTGAGTAAGCCGGTGACCATGTACATGATCCCGATCAGCTTGTGGTCGGTCGTGGTCAGCCAAAGGCTGATGGGCTTGAAGAATGTGTCGTCGTATGCCTTGGGGCGCGGGAGGACTGTGGTAGCCACCGATTCCTATCCTACGGTCCCGACTTCTGCTGGGAGGCCCAGTTCTGGAAGTCGCTCATGTCCATAGCCTCGACGATGATCTGCATCGTGGAGTGTCCCGCCCCACACAGTTCGGCGCACTCGCCTCGCCATTTGCCCACCTGGTCGATCTTCAGCCACGAGAAGTTGTCGTAGCCAGGCACCGCGTCGGTCTTGCCCGAGATCGCCGGGACCCACCATGAATGAATGACGTCGGTACCCTGAAAGCGAAGCTTGACCAGCGTATGCGTGGGCACGACAAACGGTGTGACCTCGCTCGTGAGAATACCTTCCTGATCCACCCTGATGCCGGCACCTGGACCGCTCACGTAGGTGTAGATCCACCCGAACTGGTGACCGCTGATGGTCACGTCCATCTGCTCACCGGTGACCGGCTGGAAGTCCGCAAGCAGCTCGTTGAAGCTGATACCCGCGATCCCGAGCACGAGGAGCAACGGGATGATCGTCCAGACGATCTCGAGCCGCGTGTTCCCGTGCACCTGCGGCGGCTTGTATCCGGCGGGCTGGCGAGACCGACGGTACCTGAGGATCACCCACAGAAGGGCCAGCTCGACGCCGAGGAAGATGACGATCGCCGGCACCGTGATCCAGAGGTAGGTGTTGTAGATGTCCTGCCCGTTCGGCGACACGGGGGTGGGAAATATCGGTGAAAGCCCGCCGATTCCGCACGAGCTCAGGACGATTGCGAGTGCGCCCAGGCCGAGCGCCGTGAAGACCCTTCGGGTCACGGCGTAAGGGTATATCGACATACTCGAGCGCCGCAGGAAATCGGCTTGCGTGAACCGATAGAATCCAGAACCGATAGTGGCTCGAGCTCGCAAGCCTCGCTACGTCGATGTGTCCAACCCGAGCCTTTCGGTCGCGTGCCCGAGGTGCGGGCTGATCACGGCTCGCTTCGTCGAGCAGTGCCGCAACGATGGATACCGGCTATGGCCGTCCGCGACCGTGGCGTCGGAGGCGTTCAGGATCTGGCGCGACGCCGACCCGGCCAGGAGCGAAGCGTCGCCGTACGACCTCGAGATACCCGCGCCTCCCATCGACTCGACTGTTGACTACGCCGCGCGAGCACACGACCTGGGGATCCACATCTTCCCCAACAGCAACTACCCGTTCACCATCTGCGCCGGCGCATTTTTCCTCGCGCTGGCTGCGATTCCGTTCGGCGCGACAGCGCGCATCGTTCTCGCCGTGATCGGCGGTTTGATCTTTCTCTACGGAGTAGTAGGTTGGGTGGCGGTGGAGGACGTCCGCCTGTACCCCTCAGACAGCCCACAACCAGACGGTGAGGGTCATCACTAGTGGCCGTCGCCACCCTGCCGCGCGAGCCGACCCCGCAGTACCCGGCGATCAAGCCCGGGATGATGGGGATGTACATCTTCCTCGCGTCCGAGGTGATGTTCTTCGGCAGCCTCTTCGCGATGTACTTCTACCTCTACGGGTCGCACCTGGTCTGGCCTCCGCCACCGCCGAGCAGCACGAGCGAGTTTTACGTCAACTGGTGGCCGATTCCCTTCTTCAACACGATCTGGCTGGCGTCCAGTGGTGTGACGGCCCACTTCGGCCTCGAGGGACTCGCGCACGACAGGAGACGTCAGTTCTATGTGCTCTGGATCGCCACGATCGTCCTGGGCGTGATCTTCGAGCTGGGTCAGGCATACGAGTTCTACGCGGCGTTCGGTCGCGGGTTGACGCTCACCGCAAACAACTTCGCGAGCGCGTTCTTCCTGATGACCGGCTTCCACGGCGCCCACGTGCTCGGCGGATTGATTCTGCTTTCACTGATCCTGTATCGCGCCACGCGGGGCCAGTTCGATTCGCGCAACCACGTCGGGCCGGCCGCGGTGACCCTGTACTGGCACTTCGTGGACGTGGTCTGGTTTTTCCTGTTTGGAATCCTCTACCTTGGAGTCACGGCATTCAGATGAGAAATCTGGCGGTCGGACTTGCTGCGGTGGCGCTCCTGGCCGCGTGCGGCGGCGGTGGAGGGGGCGGCAGCTCGCAGCCCTCGGGCTCGATCCAGGTCACCATGACCGAGTTCAAGTTCGACCCTTCGACCATCCAGCACTCGAGCGGCAAAATGGTCTTCTGGCTGGTCAACTCCGGATCGACGCAGCACGACATGGCGATTCGCGACTCGTCAGGCAAGACGATCGCCACCAGCGAGCTGGTTTCGGCCGGCGATACGAAAGAGTTCGACGTGAGCAACGTTACCGCGGGGTCCTACACCTTCTACTGCAGCCAGCCCGGCCATGAGGCGTCGGGCATGAAGGGAACGCTGACTGTTACTTAGTCGGACTGGGGCTTGGCGATGGGCTGGGTGAAGGTCCCGGCGCCAGGCTGATCAGCTCAATCTCGAACACTAGCGTCGCATTGGGTGGAATGGTCACCGCGCCGGTCTGCGGGTTCGTCTGTCCCTGCGACCCGTAACCCAAAGCCGGCGGGATGCGCAAGCAGCGCTTACCACCGATCTTCATCCCTGGTATGCCTTCATCCCATCCCCCGATGACCTGCTGTGCGCCGATCTGAAACGTGAAATCCGTGCGGCCGGGCTGCCTGCTCGAGTCGAACATCGACCCGTTCGACTGCAACCAGCCGGTGTACTGGACGCTAGCGTTCTCGCCCGACTTCGCGGTGTCTCCGGTGCCGACCTTGAGGTCGGCGACCTTCAGGCCGTCGGGATAGGTCACTGCGGTGATGGTGTTGCACGTGGTGAAGTCGTCGGCGCCCGGCGAGACGCTGGGCGTCGCCGTAGGTCCGGCGCTCTCGTTGGCGATCGGGCCGCTGCTCGCGTATGGATCTGCGTAGCCGCATGCGGCCACGACGACGACAAACCCCAGCAGAAGGAGTTGCTTCACGCGGCGCTGACGTCGAGGGATCGCATCGTGTCGCCGACCTGGATCTTGTCGACGACGTCCATCCCCGAGGTGACCTCCCCGAAGTGGTTGTAGACCCCGTTCGAGGCAAGAAACGGCGCATCGCCGAGGGTGATGAAGAACTGCGAACCGCTGACGCCTGCCGCGCTGGACGCCATGCCCGCCGTGCCTCGAGGCCACTTCGACGGGTTGGTCTCGTCCGGCAGCTTGTAGTTCGGGCCGCCAGTGCCGTTGCCGAGCGGGTCACCGCCCTGGACGACGAACCCGGCCACGACCCGATGGAACGTGAGGCCGTCGTAGTAGTGGTTCTGGGCGAGCCAGACGAAGTTGTTGACCGTCTGCGGCGCCACCTTCGGGTCCACGAGCGCGATCACGAAGTCGCCGCGTGACGTATGCACCGTGACCGAGTAGCGCTTGCTGGGGTCGATCGTATTGGGCGGGGGCGAGTTCAGCTGCTGCATGGCAGGCGATCCACATTAATGGAATCCGAGGCCCGGGCAGCAAGGCCTCGGCGGCGCTGCGGCGACCATGCGGCCCATCTGCGGGCTTAGCGTCTCCGCTGCTCACTTACGCATGCCTGATGCGCTCGCTCCGCTGCTCGCCGCTTCGCCCGCATCTGGGCCGCCTGGATCACCGGATCGCTCGCCGCGTCTTGCCGCCCAAGCCTCTACCCTAGCCTCCAGCTATGAAACCGACTGATTTCCATGCTGGAGCCCGCGTCGTCACCAGTGATGGCAAGGAGATCGGCGAGCTCGTCCACGTTCTCACCGGAAAGGACTATTCGCTCAAGGCGATCGTGGTCGACGAGAGTCATGGTTTCTCGGGCAGCTGGCTGTCGCCGGGCTCGCTACTGGTCAACAGCGAGTTCGTGGTTCCTCTCGAGGCGATTAAGTCAGTCGACCACGATCGCGTTGCGCTCAGCCGCAGCTCGACGGACGCTCGGAAGTTCCCCGCGTACCTGAGCTACCGCGAGAAGGCAGAGTCGCTCGGCGAGGAGGCGGAGGACGAGGCCGCCATCCTCGGTTCCGGTCCCGAGATCCCGCACTGGCTCAAACAGGTCGCGAACAAGCCGGCCGGCGAGCTGGAGATCGATGGTGGCGAGAACGTGATGCTCGGCGAAACCGGTCGCAGGCTCGGCACGGTGAAGGACGTGCTCTTCGACGGCGATCAGCTCGTGGGCGTCGTCCTGCAGCCCGGCGGGCTGTTCAAGCACGAGGTCATATTGCCGCGGCGATTCCTGGGCCGAAGCGACGATGCCGCCCTCTTTGCGCAGCTCGACGAAAGCGACCTCGAGCACCTGGAGCCTTTCGAGCCAAAGGCTTCCTAGAGGCTCGGCCGAAAACCGGCGCCGAGAGATTCGGCGATCCAGGTGGCCCAGATGCGGGTGAAGCGACGAGCAGCGCAGCGAGTGCATCCGAATGACTGCATGAGCGAGCCGCGCAGGAGCTGAGCCCGCAGATGGGCCGCATTGGGCGCCGAAGCTCCGGCGAGCGGTTTTCCGGCCGAGCCTCTATACGACTTTGAACAGCACGCGATTGGCGGAAGGATCGACCGCCGCGTAGCCGCCGGCCTCCTCGGTGACGCGTACCTCGCCGCCTTCGAGCCGGTTCAGCACGTCGTCTAGGTCTCTCTGCGTCGGCAGCTCGACCGTGAAGCGGCGCAGCCCGGCCGATCCCGCGGGCGCCGGCCGCGCGCCATGCCCCGCCCACTCGTTGAGCCCCAGGTGATGGTGATAGCCGCCCGCCGACACGAACCCCATGCCAGGCACATGGCCCATGACGTCGAAGCCCACCAGGTCGTGATAGAAGCGCAGCGCGTCGTCGACGTCGCCGACGTGAAGGTGGACGTGGCCCATCCTGGTGGCGTCGGGCATAGGTGTGTCGAGGCGGTCGTCGTCACCGAGGTGGCTGAAGAGCTCCTCGAGGTCGATCTGCTCGCGGCCGGACCTCGGCCGTCCCTCGCTGTCCCACGCCCCGAACCTGCCGTCTGCGAAACCCATTACTCCGTCCTCCGGAGACTCGGTGTAGATCTCGATGCCGTTGCCGTCTAGTAATAGCCGCTTAAAGTAGTAGAGATCCGAACTCGGCCATCCAGGGCCAGGGCATCGGCGGCTTCAAGTAGAGTTCCGATCCATGGAGTCAGCCGGGCCCCGCGGCTGGTATCTCGCTCGCGACGTCGGTCTACTCGCGGGCGTGTCCGGCAACACAATCGGGCAGTGGGCGCGGTACGGCTACATCCGATCCTCCTGGTCCCCAGCGATCCCGCGGGTCTTCAGCTTCCAGGACGTGGCCGAGGCCATCGCCGTTCACGAACTGATCGACCGCGGCGTCAAGCACGCCGACATCAAGGGCGCCATCGAGACTCTGCGCGATGAGTACGGCGACTGGCCGCTGCAGACCGCTCCCCTCGCGACTCCCGACCGCAGGATCACGAGGCCCAGCGTGGCCCTGAAACGCGACCAGGTCGCGTTCGACGTGGGCCGTAGGCGGGGCCAGACCTACCTCTCCTTCGTCGAGCTCAAGAACATCGGTGGCCTGCTCCGAAGAGGCGGCTGGGTCATCCGCGAGCTTGACGACATCAAGCGGATTCAGGTCGACCCGGACCGTCTCAGCGGCCGACCGACCATCCGGGACCGCCGGGTCCCTGCCGAGAAGGTAGCGCGGATCGCTCACCTCGATCGTGGGCTGGA
>DASYZS010000110.1:0-25260 GCA_035945895.1 Candidatus Dormiibacterota bacterium
TACATAGCGGTCGGCGCGGTCCTGGCCGTGCTGGCGTTCGGCACAGCCGCGACGATCGCGAGCCTCCCCTTTATCCAGGGCACCACGGTCGGCACCAGCGTCGTAGTCGCGAGCCACGACATCAAGGCGCGCACCCTCATCCAGGCTTCGGACCTCGCCCTGGCCAAGGTGCAACCCGAACCGCCGCTGGCATTCACAGCCCTCAAGGACGTCGTCGGCAAGAGTGCCCGGGTCGACATCCCGGGCAACAGCCCGGTCACCGCCAACGTGGTCGCGTCCTCGAGCGACCTGGTCAGCAGCAGCGACGTCGCCTACCTCCCCATTCCCAAGGGTTGGATCGCCGTAACGATCCCGACCAGCGAGCAGATCGGCGTCGGGGGCTACGTCCAGGTCGGGGACCACATCACGATGCTGGCCACGATCAACACCTCGACCTTCGGCCAGAACCCTGGGATTGCGGTCGTGCGCACGGTGTTTCGCGACGTCGACGTGTTGCGGGTCGGGCCTCCGACCGCGAGTGGATCATCCATTCCGGCCACTGCGGTGACCAGCAGCCTGACGGTTCTGATGACCGCGTGTGACTCGGAATACCTCTTCTGGCTCCTGAACAACGCGACGATGAAGTACGAGCTCCAGTCGTACAACGACTACGGCAACCTCCCCACCTCACCGGACAGCAAGTGCCCGAACGTGTCGGCTCCGACCGGCGTCGGACCGCGAGACATCGACAGCCGCTGGCACTTCACCACTCAGTAACGGCGCATTAGATGGGCACCGTGGTCATCCTCGTCGCGGTCGCGGCGGCCATCGGAGTGGGCCTTGTCGTTTACGGCCTGGTCCGCTCCCAACAGGTCGCTGAAACCGATCAGTCGATCCGTGCGTCCTACCGCACTCTTGCCGACGTTCGCGAACAGCTACGCCGGCGCTTCGAACGGACTGGAACGCCGTCATGGATCGCTGCCGAGCAGCAGACCGGCCGGCTCGAGCGCGACCTCGTCAGCGCTGACATCGACCTTCGGCCCTACGAGTTCCGCATCATCCAGCTCGGCGCAGCGCTGCTGCTCGCGGTGGTCGGCCTGTTGCGCTTCGGCATCGGCGCGGAGTTCCTTGTCCTCGCCGTGATCGGCTACCTGCTTCCCGCGTTTTATCTGCGCAACCGCCGCGGTCACCGACTTCGCCAGTTCGACGCGCAGCTGCCGCGCGCGATGGAGCTGATCGCCAACTCGATGAAGGCCGGCCAATCGGTGGCGCAGTCCCTCACCTCGGTCACGGACAACGCCGAACCGCCCGTCAGTGACGAGTTCGCCCTGGCGCGACGTGAGATCGAGCTTGGCGCCTCAGTGGAGAGCGCGCTCAACAACATGGTCAAGCGCATCGGCAGCAACGACCTGCGGCTGATGGTCATGGTGACCACGATTCAGCGTTCGATCGGTGGCGACCTGCCGGCAATCCTGATCACGCTCGCGGACACGATGCGGCAGCGCGAGGAGATGCGCGCCGAGATCAGCGCGGCCACCGCGCAATCGCGAGCGACCGCGTTCATCATCACGCTGCTCCCGATCGCCGCGGCCGTTCTTCTCTATTTCCTCGTCAGCGCTTATTTCCGGCCGATGCTCACCAATCCGCTGGGTTGGTTCATGCTCGCGATCGCTGGGTTGCTGCTGTTCATCGGCAATCTCATCATTCGACGCCTGACGGCGGTCGTATGAACGCGCTGCCCATCCTCATCGGGATCGCCGCTGCGCTCGGCGCGTACCTGCTGACGATCGGTGTGATCGCCGCGCGCTCGGTCGACGCCGCCTCGCTGGCCCGTGAGCGCCTCGCTCGCCAGGAGGTTGGCCTGGGCCAGAGCGCGGTCGCCCTCGAGCTCGAGAAACCACTGCGCGAGCGGCTGTTCGGACCGATGAGGCGTTGGTCTGAGCGCCAGGCCACGCGCCTGACCCCAGAGGCGCAGGCGGCCAACTTCCGGCGGCAGCTGGATTTCGTGGGCAACCCTTTCAACCTCGACCCCGCCGGAATACAGACGCTTCGCATCGCGGCCGCGGCAGGGCTGGGAGCGGTCGGCACCGCGATCGGGATCTTCATCGGCACGCCCCTCGCGATCGGGTTTGCGCTGGTTCTCGGCGTCATCGCGGGTTTCTGGCTGCCGGTGCTGTGGCTCGATCAGCTCGTGCGCGACCGGCGGACCGAGCTAGAGGCCTCCCTGCCCAATGCGCTCGACGTCGTGGCGATCAGCATGGAGGCCGGCCTCGGGCTCGACCGCGCGCTGGAGCAGCTGGTGCGCCACCAGGACGATTCCCTGACGTTGCTCGTGGCGCGGGCGCTGCGCGAGATCCAGCTCGGCCGCCCGCGCGCCGAGGCGCTCGACGACATGGCAAAGGCGACGGGCATCGAGGACTTCTCCTCGCTTGTCCGGGGCATCCTGTACGCGGAGCGGACCGGCGTGCCGATCGCGCGGACGATCTCCGCGCATGCGGCGCAGATGCGGGTCAAGCGGCGGCTCAAGATCCGCACCGAAGCAGCGCGGGCGTCGTTGAAGATCCTTCTGCCCACGGTCGGATGCGTATTCCCGACGTTGTGGCTGGTGCTGCTGGGGCCGGCGCTGATCGTGGTCCTGACCCTGGGGCACTAGGTCCTCTCGTCGCGATAGTCCGGACTAACGTGGGGTTATCTCAACCAGAAGCGCGGATAGTCCGGACTAACGCGGGGTTCCCTCAACCAAAAGCGCGGATAGTCCGGACTAACCGGGGGTTCTGTCAACCAAAAGCGCGGATAGTCCGGACCACCGCGGGGTTTGGCGACGCGGTCAGGTCAGGAACGGATTCGTTCGCTTCTCCCGCCCGATGGTCGACGCTGGTCCATGGCCGCTGTACACGATCGTGTCGTCCGGCAGCGTGAGCAGCCTCGATTTGATTCCATCGATCAGTGCAGCTCCGTTGGAGTTGGCGAAGTCGGAACGGCCGATCGAGCTCGCGAACAGCGCGTCGCCGGTGAAGACAAAGCCGTCGATCTTCAGCGAAACGCCGCCTGGGCTGTGTCCGGGGGTGTGCAGGACTTCGAACTCGAGCGATCCCGCGCGATAGATCTCGCCCTCGACCAGACTCGTCACGTTGGTCAGCTGGGTCGCCAGCGGCCCAAACTCCCGACGCAGCGGCTTGCCTTCGGCCACGACTTCTCGCTCAGCGTCGTGAACCGCGATCGGAACGTTGCCGAACGCCTCACGCAGCTCGTGCAGCCCCGCGATGTGGTCGAGGTCCGTGTGCGTGAGCAGGATGGCACGCACGTTCACGCCGCGCTCCCCCGCCACGTCGATGACAAGGTCGGGCTCGAGGTTGGAGTCGATCACGACCGCGTCGTGGGTGTCTTCGTCCTCGACGAGGTAAGAGTTGGTGCCGAAGCGGCGGTCGGCGGTGACCTCTATTCGGACCGTCACAGAGTCTTGCGGACGGTGATGTGGCGCTCGGTCTCGCGATAGGGCTCAAAGCCGGCTCGCAGAAACATCTGCAGCGGGCCGCGATAGTTCGCTTGCGGCGAATCGTGGTTGCGGGCGGGATAGGCCTCGACCACCGGCACGCCTTGCGCCCGTAGGCGCTCGAGCGCGACCTCGAGAAGAGCGGTCGCAACCCCATGTTTGCGATACGGGGCGGCGATGTTGAAGCACGCAAGCGAGCCGATGCCTTGCTGCTCGGCCACGTTGAGGCCGAAGCGATGCATCACTCCGTTCAAGCGCGTGGTCTCGCCGTAGTTGCACCAGCCCACCGGCTTGCCGTCGATGTAGGCCAGCAGTCCGGTCACCTTCCCCTCACCGATCATGCGGCTCATGTCCTTGCGGTTGTCCGCCGCCGTGCGAGCCGCCCACTCCTCGTCGCTCTGGGTTCGGTGAGTTTCCATGCAGTAGCAGGACTGCCAGGCGGGGTTGTCGCGAAAAGCGAACTTGTCGAAGAACAGCTGGTAGTCGGCCATGTTGTCCTGGGTGACGTCGCGAACCGTGATCGGGCCGATGCTCTCGAGGCGAGCGTTAGCGGCCTGAGCCTCCGGATCGTGCTCCAGGCGCAGCGCCTGCAGAATGTTCGAGCCCTCCGACTCGAACAGCGCAGCGACAACCTCGGGCGCCTCCCACGACATTCGGACCCTGCATTTCTTGCCCGAGCGCGTCAGCTGCCAGGTGACCGTGTGCGCCGGCTGCTCGGCGAACGCTGGCGAGAACAGGAACTTCGTGCGCAGGGCGAGGCGGCTCGGGGCCTTGACCTCCACGACCTCTGAGTCCTCGACGACCTCGCCGCTGCCGTCGAGCCAGCGCACCTTCTCGCCCGGAACGAACTTCCCCTCCGGCGTCAGCCGGAAGTACCAACGCCGGCGGCCCGGTCCGACCAGGGCCTCCCACATCGTCTTGACAGGAACGCCGACGACGATGTCCGCGCTGCCGGTCTTCACGAGGCTTCGCGCGCCACCGTGTGCACGTCTTTCACGCCCTCGAGCTTCTCCATCAAGCGCGAAAGCTGGGCGAGCGAATCGATCTCGACCGTCGCGGAAACCACCGCCGTCTTGTCGTCGTACACGTGCACCTCGAGCGCTGACATGTTGACCCGATTCTCAGCGACCACCGTGGCGATGTCGCGCATCAGGCCCTGGCGATCCCAGGCCTCGATCTTGATGGCGACCGGGTATAGGTGCGCGGCGTCCGACTCCCAGTCGACCTGCACCACGCGCGCCGAATCCTGGGCGTTGACCGCGTTGATGCAGTCGGCGCGGTGGACCGTCACACCCCGTCCGCGCGTGATGTAACCGACGATCGCGTCCCCGGGGACCGGCTGGCAGCACGTCGCGATTGTGGTGAGGACTCCCTTCTCACCCCGCACCAGAACTCGAGGTGAGGGATGGATCTGCGGGATCAGCGGGATCGTGCGCAGGTCGGCGCCGGGCACCTCCAGGTTGACGGCCATGCGCATAACCACGGAATGCGGTGAGATGTCGCCGTAGCCGATCGCCGCGGTGAAGTCGTCGATGGCGGCGAACTTATAGCTGTTGGCGATCTCCAGCAGCTTGGCCTCGGTGAGGTCGGCAAGGGTGACGCGGTGCATACGGTGCAGCTCTTTGTCGAGCAGGTCGCGGCCCTTCGCGACGTTCTCCTCGCGGCGCTGGGTCTTGAACCACTTGCGGATGCGCTCCTTCGCGGACGCGCTCTTGACGAAGTTCAGCCAGTCGCGGCTCGGCCCGTGCGGACCCTTCGAGGTGAGGATCTCGACGATCTCGCCGTTCTGCAGCGCGTAGTCGAGCGGCACCATTCGGCCGTTCACCTTGGCGCCGATGCAACGGTGGCCGACCTCGGTGTGGATCCGGTACGCGAAGTCGACCGGAGTCGAATCGGCGGGAAGGTTGATCACGTCGCCGCGAGGGGTGAAGACGTAGACCTCGTCCTGGAACAGGTCGACCTTGACCGTGTTCAGGAACGACTCGGCGTCCCCGACCTCGCTCTGCCACTCCAGCAGACTGCGCAGCCACGACAGCTTCTGATCGAAGCTCGCGTCCTTGCCGCCTTCCTTGTAAGTCCAGTGGGCGGCCACGCCGAACTCTGCGACGCGGTGCATCTCCTGGGTGCGGATCTGGATCTCGATCGGCTCGCCGGTGTGCGTGATCACCGTCGTGTGCAGCGACTGGTAGCCGTTGGATTTCGGCATCGCGATGTAGTCCTTGAAGCGTCCGGGCATCGGCTTCCAGAGCGAGTGGACAACGCCCAGCACTCCGTAGCAGTCGCGCACGCTCTCGACCAGTACGCGGATCGCGGAAAGGTCGTAGATCTCGGAGAAGTCCTTGCTCTCCTTGGTCATCTTCTGCCAGACCGAGTAGATGTGCTTCGGCCGGCCGGTGATGTCCGCCTGGATGCCCACCTTCTCCAGCTCCCGCGCCAGGATCTCGCGCAGGTCCGAGACGAGGGACTCCCGGTCGGCCCGCTTGCGATTGATCCGGCCGACGACCTCCTCGTACGAGGCAGGCTCGAGGTTGCGGAAGGCCAGGTCCTCGAGCTCCCACTTGATCTGGCCGATCCCGAGCCGGTGGGCCAGCGGGGCGTAGATGTCGAGCGTCTCGCGCGAAATCTTGCGCCGCTTTGGCTCGGCCAGCGGCGCCAGTGTGCGCATGTTGTGCAGGCGGTCGGCGAGCTTGATGAGGACCACCCGAAGGTCGTCCGCCATCGCGACCATCATCTTGCGGATGTTCTCGGCCTGCTGCTGCTGGTCGGTGCGGAGGCTGATGCGACCCAGCTTGGTGACGCCCTCGACGAGGCGGGCCACCTCGGGTCCGAACTCCCGCTGGACCTCCTCGGCCGTGAGGTTCGTGTCCTCCACGGTGTCGTGGAGGAGGGCGGCGGCGATCGTCGCAGCGTCCAGTTCCAGGTCGGCGAGGATCGCGGCCACCTCGAGGGGGTGGTTGACGTAGTCCTCGCCGGACAAGCGGTGCTGGCCGTTGTGGGCCACGGCGGCCCGCTCGTAGGCCTTGCGGACGAGCACCTGACCCTTCGGATCGAGGTGATCGGCCACTCGTAGGAGCTCGGAAACCGTCATTTTGGAATTGCCATGAAGTTTAGATTCGCTATCTAGCTTCCCCCGGCGTACTCAAACCTAGACTCTTAATCCGCGAAATGAACTCGCTAAGGAGGGCGGGGAGATTCCGCGCCGGCCTCGCGGCTGGAGCGGCGATCCTCGTACTGGCGGGCGGCTCGATGAACGGGGTGGGCCGCACCGGTTACGTCCTGGTGCTCGGCGGCCTCGCCGGCGTGCTCGCGCTGGGCACCGGCATCGTGCACCGTTCCTGGCGCGTGGCTGCGGTGCTGGGGGCGGCGTCCCTTCTCATCACCATCGCCCTGGTCCAGCTCAGCCCAGAACAGGCGAACCTGCCCCTCCAGGTGGCGGCCGTAGCTCTGCTCGCGGCGGGCGGCGTGCTCGGAGCGATCGCCTACCGCCAGTTCGTCGGGGAGCTGACGAAACAAGACGCCGACGCCGAAGCCCTGAGCGCCAGGCTCGGCCAGAAGCACCAGGCGTTCGTGGCGGCGACCGCCGACCTCAACGGAATGCGACCGGGCGACACCACCGCCATCACCGCCGCCATCGCCGTCAGCGTCCGCGCCGACGTCGCCTGCTGTTACCTCACCTCGGCGGACGGCCGGCGCTTCGTGCCGCAGCCGCCAGGTATCGGGGTCGAGCGGCTCCGGCCTCCGGCGGTCAACCGGCCGCACGGCAACAGCGGGCCACTGCTGACAGCGATCGAGGCGCACACCGCTTTCGCCGCTCCGGACGAACAGCCGCTTGCCGAGCTGATCACCTACCTGCCCCAGGACTTTCACCTCGAGGGTCTGATCGCGGCGCCGATGCCGATCGGGGACAACGTCGGGGGGTTTGTGGTGCTGGGCCGCACGTCAGGGCCGTTCAGCGACGATGACCGGCGCCTCGCGACCACGCTGGCGGCGCGGGCTGGCGAGCAGGTCACGAGCGCCCAACTCGTCGCCATGACCCGGCACGAGTCGGCCCGCTACTCGCTGATGAACGAGCTCGTGAAGGAAGCCTCCGGCAAGACCATGTACGAGGTGCTCGAGCTGGTCCTCGGCCGAGGCTCCGAGGTCGTCCGCTACGACGCGGGCCGGGCTTTGCTCTTCCAGCCGGACGACACGTACGTAGTGATCGACAGCGGCACGTCGACACCTGAGCCGATAGAAGGCCCCCTCCTCAAGGTCCGCGACGGCGAGACCATGCTGCGCAACCTCGTCACCGAAGAGGAAGGGATCTACAGCGGCCTGCACCCCGAGGAGTTCGGGGGAACCATCAACGAGGCTCTGACGCCGATTCGCGGGAAGTCGGGCGTGATCGGCGCGCTCTGCCTCGGCCGGCGCGGCACCGCAGGCTTCAACCAGCAGGACCTGACCACCCTGGACGACCTGGGGTCGATGGCGGGGGTGGCGATCGAGAACTCGCGGATCCTCCAGGTCGTGACCGGGCAGGCGACCAGGCTCGACACCGCGCTCGATGCGCTTGGCGAGGTGTCGGCCGCCCTCACGACGCTGACCGAGGGTTCGCGCGTGCTCGAGCAGAAGACGCTGGAAGCAGCCATTCGCATAGTCGACGGTTCGGCAGGTCTGCTCACCCGGGCAAATGAGGAAGGAGACCAGGCGGCGATAACCGCGGTCTGGCTGTCGGCTGACCCGACCGGCACGGTCTTCCAGAACGGCCAGGGCGTCGTCGGCGCGACGATGCTGAGCCTGCGGGCCACGGTGGTCAGCGACCTCACGTATCAGCCGGAGCTCGCGTCGCCTCCCGATCTGACGGGATTCCAGGCTGCGATCTGCACACCGATGCTCGAGGAAGGGCACCTGTGGGGGACGCTTTCGGTCTTCGACGACAAGAAGCGCGAGTGGACGGCTGATGACCAGCGGGTCCTGACCACGCTCGCCAACCAGGGCGTGGTCGCAGTTCGCAACGCCGAGCTGTACGAGAGGAACGAGCGCAGCATCTGGGAGCTCCGCAACCTCCAGGAAGCGCTGCAGGCGGCCACCTCTACGCTCGACTTGAACCAGGTGCTGCACCAGGTGCTCGCGGGCGCTGCCAAGGCGTCGTCAGCGCAGATCGGATGCCTTGCCCTCGAAGACCCAGACCGCCTGGTCTTGAAAGCCGGGTTCGGCACCGACCACGTCACGGCCGAGAAGCTGGCGCTGAGCATCGGGGAGGACATCTGTCGCCAGGTGATGGAGACAGACGAGCCCGTGATGGAGGCGATGGAGCAGCACTCGTCGACGGACAGCCCGCTGAATCCGCGGGCGGTGCTGTGCGTGCCGATCACTCTGCGCGGGAAGCCGCTTGGGGTCGTGTTCCTGGCCAACTACAAGGTCGGTCACGCATTCACCGCCGACCACCGCAACCTCGTCACCGAGCTGGCGACGCAGGCTGCGGTGGCGATCGACAACGCCCGGCTCTTCCAGGACCGCGAAGTGGTCATTCTGCAATCGCTCGAGGCGTTTGCGGCCGCGGTCGATGCGCGCGACCGCTACACGGCCGGCCACTCGGACCGGGTGGCGGAGTACGCGCTGTCGATCGCGCGGCAGATGCATTACTCGCCCGACGACCAATCAGCGTGGGTGCGCCTCGAGCGCGGCGCGCGGCTGCACGACATCGGCAAGATCGGCGTCCCGGACGCTGTGCTGCAGAAGACAGGCAAGCTGACCGAGAAAGAGTTCGACACCATGAAGAGCCACACGGTCGTCGGCTCGAACATCCTCAGCGGGCTCCGGATGCTGACGGATGAGCTGGTCATCGTCCGTTCCCACCACGAGCGCTACGACGGCAAGGGGTATCCCGACCACAAGAAGAGCGACGAGCTTCCGATCTTCGCCTGGATCGTCAGCGCGGCCGACGCCATCGACGCGATGACCTCGGACCGGCCCTACCGCAAGGCACTAACGCTCGAGGTTGCGGTCGATCAGGTGCGGGAGGGTGCGGGCACGCACTTTCACCCCGACGTCGCGGAGGCTGTGCTTGATGCCACCCGGAGCGGCGCGCTGAAGATCATCCCTCAGAAGTCCCTGTATCAAGACGCGCCCAAGGTGGGGGCGTTCGAAAACCCGGTCTCCTGATTCCGCGCGTTACGTTGCGATAGTCCGGACTATCGCGGGTTTTGCGCCGCGATAGGTTGCGTTAGTCCGGACTATCGCGGTCAGTAGGCCTTCGCGAGCGACACGCGAAACTTGGCCGGCTTTCCACACACCAGGCACTCGCCCGACACCGTCGCGCCCTCGTCGATCGTGCGGATGGTCACGCCGCCTGCATCCGTTTTGATGCGAGCCTCCTCCGCCGTGTCGCCGCACCACCGCGTCCACACGAAACCGCCGCGCTCGCGGAAATGCGCGACGACCTCGTCCAGCGTCGCGAGCTCGAAAGTGTTGTCGCGCTGGAATTGCTGAGCGCGCTCAAACAGCCGCTTCTGGAATCCATTCAGCTCCAGCACGAGACGGGCCGCGATCCCGTCGACGGGAGCGCTGACCTTCTGGCGCGAAAGTCGATCCACAATCTCGACCTGGCCCGCATCGGCATCCCGCGCTCCAACGTTGAGGCGGATGGGCACGCCCTTCAATTCCCAGTGCGCGTACTTATCGCCTGGGCGCTCGTCGCGCCAATCGACTCGATGGCGAATGCCCGCCTTCTTCAACTCCGGCACGAAGCCCTCGATGAAGCGCTCCACCTTCGCCCGGCTCGCATCGTCGCGGAAGATGGGCACGACGATCACCTGGATGGGCGCGATCCTGGGAGGCACGATCAGTCCCGAGTCGTCGCCGTGCGCCATCACGACCGCCCCGACGAGCCTCGTGCTCATGCCCCACGAGGTCGAGTAGCACAGCTCGCGCTCGTTGTCCTTGTTCGAAAAAGAGATGTCGTAGGCGCGGGCGAAGTTCTGCCCGAAGTAGTGCGACGTGCCCATCTGCAGCGCCAGGCCGTCGCGCATCAGCCCTTCGACGGTGGTGGTGTAAACAGCGCCGGGAAATGTCTCCGCGGGCGATTTCTTTCCGGCCAGAACGGGCACCGCGAGCCAGTCCTCGGCGATCGATCGGTAATAGCCGAGAATCAACGAGACCTCGTCCATCGCCTCCTGGGCGTACGCGTGGAACGTGTGGCCTTCCTGCCACCAGAACTCGCGACTGCGGAGGAAGAGACGCGACCGCATCTCCCATCGCACCACGCTGTTCCACTGGTTGGTCAGCTTGGGCAGGTCGCGGTGGCTCTGGATGTAGCGCTTGATCAGCGGGCCGATGATCGACTCTGAGGTGGGACGGACCGCGAGGGGCTCTTCCAGCTCTTCCAACCCCCCGCCCGCCTTGGTGACCCAGGCCACCTCGGGCGCGAACCCTTCGACGTGCTCCGCTTCTTTCATCAAGAAGCCGCGGGGGATCAGCAGCGGAAACGCCCAGTTCTCGTGGCCGCTCTCTTTGATCATGTCGTCGAAGGCGCGCGTGATCGCCTCCCACATCGCCCAGCCGTAGGGGCGGACGACCATCATTCCGCGCACGCCGGACCAGTCGGCCATCTCGGCCTTGCGGATCACATCCGTGTACCAGCGGTCGAAGTCGTCCGACATCTTGGTGACTTCTTTCACGAAGTCCTGCTGCTCTTCGGTTTCCTGTTTCATGTCAAAACGCTCCCGTTGAAGTAATTAGATCGAATCCGCCCGGACGCGCGAAGTCGCGCCGGGCTAGCTCGGGAGCGGGGCCGGGGCTGCAGGGGCGTGCTCGGCCGCGATCGCGTCGATCTCAGCCAGCAGTACCGGAAGCAGCTCCTCCTGGGGCACGGTCTTGTACAGGGTACCTTTCTTGAAGATCACGCCTTTGCCGCGGCCGCCGGTGACGCCGATATCGGCGTGGCGCGCTTCGGCGGGGCCGTTGACGACGCAGCCCATCACCGCGACCGTGATGGGCACCTTCAGCTTGGCGATGTAGGCCTCCACCGCTTTGACAGTGGGCACCATGTCGTACTCGAGACGGCCGCAGGTCGGGCAAGCCACGAGCGTCGGTGACTCGTTGCGAAACGCGAGGGTCTTGAGGATCTCGTGCGCGACGCGCACCTCTTCGCGAGGATCGGACGTGGCCAGGGAGACGCGGATGGTGTCGCCGATGCCCTCGCTGAGCAAAATCCCCATGCCCACAGCGCTCCGGATGCTGCCCGCCTCGACAGGGCCGGACTCCGTGACACCGAGGTGCATGGGATACGCGCGAGCCGCGGCGAACTTGCGGTTGGCAAGGATGTTGGTCCAGACGTCCGTTGCCTTCAACGAAACCTTGATGAAACCCGGCCCATAGTCCAGGTCCTCGAGGATCTTGCAGTGGCCCAGTGCGACCTCGACCATTCGGTCGGCGGTACGCTCGCGGTCGTCGCGGTCAATGTGGTGCTGCTCACGCAGCGACTTGTGCACCTCTTCGGGAAGCGAGCCGGCGTTGACGCCGATGCGGAAGGGAATCTGTCGCTCCTTCGCCGCGGTGACGACCTTCACGACCTTGTCGCGGTCGGGGATGTTGCCGGGGTTGAGGCGCAAGCAGTGCACGCCGGCCTCGATCGCCAGCAGCGCGAGGGTGTGGTCGTAGTGGATGTCGGCGATGACCGGCAGCGGCGACTGCTTCACGATCTCTTTGAGAGCCTCGGCCGCCTCCTTGTCGGGCACCGCCGGACGAACGATCTCGCAACCCGACTCCTTGAGCTCGTGGATCTGCCGGACCGTCGCCTTGACGTCGCGGGTGTCGGTCTTGGTCATGGTCTGTACGGCGATGGGCGCGGCGCCGCCGACGACGACATCACCGACGCGGACCGGGATCGACTTGCGGCGTGCGACGAGTGCCATCAGCGCAAACCCGGGAACTGACCCGTGGCGATCCGCTGGATGTCGAGCACGGCGATCACGGCTGCAAGCCCCAGCAGAGCCACAAGGCCGTAGCGCTGCACGTTGAGCTCGGCAGCGCGGTTGAACGGGCGCCGGCGCACGACCTCGATGAGGACGACCACCACGCGGCCGCCATCGAGGGCGAGGAAGGGCAGCAGGTTGGTGAAGCCGAGCGCAACCGACAGAAGGGCGACGAATCCCAGGTAGGTGGTGAAGCCCAGGCCCACCGCCTGCTGGGCGACGTCTGCCATGCCGATGGGACCGGTCACGCCGTTAGGGCCGAACAGACCACCTGGCACCTGGCCGGTGATCAGCTGCCCGAGACCGCCCACGATGCCGACTGTCGCGACGACGGGAAACGTGACCCCGTCCGTGATCGCCGTCTGCCAACCGATGAGGCGCCGAGGCATGCCGATTCCGATCTGCCACGTGCCGTCCGACTTCTGGAGAGGTGTGACTGTCACGGTGAACGACCGGCCGTCGGAGTGAACTCCGCTGAGAACCAGAGGCTGCCCCGGGGCGCCCGTTTCAACGTCCCGCACCTGGCCGACATGGCTGATCGGCTCTCCGTCGACGGACCGGACGCTGTCCCCGACCCGCAGCCCGGCCGCCGCCGCGGGCGTGCCCGGAAGCACGGTGAAGATCCTGCCGGGGTCGGTGTTGAGCTGTGTCAGCTCGACCCCGGTCACGATCACGATCGCCACGAGGAAGTTGGCCAGCGGCCCGGCGACAAGGATCAGGATCCGCTGCCAGGCCGGCTTGCGGTGGAAGCCGTTGGCATCCTCGAAGTCGCCGGCCTCCATGCCTCCCATGCGGACGTAGCCGAGAATCGGCAGCGCACGGATGGCGTAGAGGGTGCCGTCGCGGGTCGTCGACCAGAGCTTGGTCCCGGCCCCGATCGAAAACTCGAGCACGCGGACCTTGAAGAGCTTCGCGAAGGCGAAATGTCCAGCCTCGTGAGGTGCGATGAGGAGCAGGAACATGCCGGCGATCCCGACCACGACCAGGAGGGCGTTCATGCGGGCTCTAGCCTACGGGACCAATCCCCACCAAGTCGGAGGCTACGCCTTGACTTGGCGGGGGCCCCTCCGGGTCCCGTGGGCTTCTCTCACATAAGCACGCGCCCAGCGATCGGCCTCCAGGATCTCGTCGAGGGTGTCGCCGCAGCCCCCGAAGGCGCCCAGCGCCCGCTGCACGACGCTGACGATGCCGCTGAAGGGGATCTCGCGGGCCAGGAATGCGTTCACGGCCTCCTCGTTGGCCGCGTTGAGCACCGCGGGGTGGCCTCCGCCCCGGATCGCGGCCCCGCGGGCCAGGCTCACGCTCGGGAACTGCGACTCGTCGAGCCTGTAGAACTCGAGGCCGCTCAGGTCTTCGACGGGCGTCGACGGCACCGCGTCGGGCAGGCGTTCGGGATACGCGAGGGCGACCGCGATCGGCAGGCGCATGTCCGGGCGGCCCAGCTGGGCCTTGAGGGAGCCGTCGACGAACTCGACCAGCGAGTGGACCACGCTCTGCGGATGGATCGTGACGGCGATCGCGTCGAGCGGGACGCCGAAAAGGTGGTGGGCCTCGATCATCTCCAGGCCCTTGTTCATCAGCGTGGCCGAGTCGACGGTGACCTTCGGGCCCATGGACCAGCGGGGATGGTTGAGCGCCTGCTCGACCGTGATCTGGTCCAGGTTGAGCTCGGGGTGCGCCCAGAACGGGCCGCCGCTCGCGGTGATGATCAGGCGCCGGACGTTACGCGATTCCTCTCCCCAAAGGCACTGCCAGATCGCGCTGTGCTCTGAGTCGATGGGCCGGATCCCCCGCTCCCCGGCAGCCTTCATCACCAAGGCGCCCGCCATGACCAGCACCTCTTTGGTGGCGAGCGCGATCTCCTTGCCTGCCCGCAGCGCTGCCATGGTCGGGGCGAGAGCGCGGGCACCTGGAATGGCCACGACGACGAGGTCGCAGCGCGGATCCGTGACCATCGCCTCGACCCTCTGGTCGAAGTCCGACTCTCCCGCATGACCCTGGATCAGGTGCTCGGCTTTGCGGTTGGTCGACCGCACGCCCTCAGTCAGGCCGAAGAGCTTGAAGCGCTGCGGGTTGCGGTCGATCACGTCCAGCGTCTGCTGCCCGATCGACCCCGTGGCGCCGAGCAGGGCGACGTTCACGGGTCGTGTCACAACAGATGGAAGACCATCACGTAGAGATAGACGAGGATCGGCGGGAACAGGATCGAGTCGATCCGGTCGAGCACACCACCGTGACCGGGGATCAGGTGCGACGAATCCTTCACATCGGCGATGCGCTTCATCTGCGACTCGACCAGGTCGCCCACCTCGGCGCTGGTTCCGACGAGCAGCCCGAGCGCAACGGCATGAATCGGTGAGAGCCCGATCACCGCGGAGACGCCGATGAGCATGACGATCACCGCCGCGACAACGCCCGCCACGGCGCCTTCCACAGTTTTCTTTGGGCTGACCGCGGTGAAGAACGGATGGCGGCCGAAGCGGCTGCCGACCAGCAGCGCTGCCGCGTCGCTCGCGACCACGGCGAGGATGGTGAAGAGCGTCCACTCGAGACCGTGGGGCCTGGACGTATAGAGCAAGAGGTAGAAGTTGAAGGGCATGCCGATGTAAAGCGCGCCCGCCATCCCCATCGCCCACCGGCTGAGCCCTTGCCGCCGACCGGGTACGACAAGGAACGCCGCCAAACCTCCGACCAGGGACAGTGCAAGGACGATGTTCACATCGATGCCCTTCAGCACCGTGCCGCTGAAGGCGAAGAACAGGCCGAGCGGAAAGAGCAGCCACGCCGGCGCTCGCGAGCCCATCTTGTCGGACAGGCCGCTGAATTCCCACAGCGCCAATCCTCCGAGGATCAGCACAAGGGCGTAAACGCCGTAGAGCCCTGCGAAAACCAGGGCGATCACCGCGCCGAGAATCACGAAGGCGCTGAGGATCCTGATCATCAGCGGACTCGGCCTCCAGCCCCCGGCCACGGATAAGTCCGGCGTGGTCAACTGGCCACCACCTCGTTCGCGGGCCGAGCTCCGAACCGCCGGACGCGCGAGGCATAGTCGTCCAGCGCGAGCTTCAGGTCCTTCGCGTCGAAGTCGGGCCACAGGGTGTCGGTGACATACATCTCGGCGTACGCGCCCTGCCATATGAGGTAGTTGCTCACGCGGTGCTCGCCGGCGGTGCGAATGATGAGGTCGGGGTCGGGAAGCTCGGGCTGATACATGCGAGACGAGATCGCCGGCTCGTCGACGTCCCGCGCGGACACTCCGTCCTCGATCAGCTTGCGCACCGCATCGACTATCTCGGCCCGTCCTCCGTAATTGAGACAAACGTTGAGGATGCCGTTGGTGTTATGGCGTGTCAGCGCCATGGCTTCGTCGATGCGGTCCCGCATCCGCGCCGAGAGCTCCTCCCGTCGTCCGCTCACGAGGATGCGGACGCCCCGACGGTGCATCTCGTCGATCTCGCGCTGCATCGTCTCGTGGAAGAGGCGCATCAGCGCCCGTACTTCGGCCCGTGGTCTCGCCCAGTTCTCAGTGGAGAAGGCGTAGATCGAGAGCGCGTGCACGCCGAAGTCCTCGCAAGCCTGAAGGACCCTCTTGATCGCGCGCACGCCGGCGCGATGGCCGAAGCTTGCCGGCCGGCCCTGGCGGCGGGCCCAGCGGCCGTTGCCGTCCATGATGATGCCGACGTGGCGGGGGACTGCGGAGTCCAAGGGTGAGGAAAGGTTACCGATCGGGCCGGAACCCGTCTTTGGGCGCAGACAGTGGAGCGCTAGGCCGGATTCACTCCGGCCGTCCCCAATGCGCTCACCAGACGCCGCCAGACGATGAGTGTGGAAAGGGGGGCACCGCGGGGGGATCCTGATCCCCCCGCGCTTTATACCTCCATCACCTCATGTTCTTTGCGGTTGGCCAGGCCGTCGACGCGCTCGATCTGCGCCTCCGTGATTTTCTGGAGCCGCGCGTGAGCGCGCTTGGAGTCGTCCTCGGCTATGTCGCCGTTCTTCTGCATCTGGTCGATGCGATGGAGCTCGTCGCGACGCACGTTGCGGATCGCAACTCGCGCTTCCTCGGCTTTCTGCTTGACCAGCCGCACGAACTCGCGGCGTCGCTCTTCGGTAAGAGGCGGGATCGGCACGCGGATCACGGAACCGTCGGTCGCGGGATTCAGCCCTTGTTCGCTGGTGCGCAGTGCCTTCTCGATAGCGCCGATCTGGCTCTTGTCGTAGACCTGCACGACGAGCAGGCGAGGTTCCGGCGCGCTGATCTGGGCTAGCTGGTTGAGCGGCGTCGGGGTGCCGTAGTACGGGACCATGACCTTGTCGATCAGCGCCGGGTTGGCGCGGCCGGTGCGGATCGTCGCGAGGTCGGTCGCGAAGTGCTCGACCGACTTCGCCATCTTCGTCTCCGTCTCACGGAGCACCGGGTCGATCATGGCAGGTGAGGCTCGAGGGCCTGGCAAGAGATTTGGCGGATTGGCGGCCCAGACGCAAGGAGGCGACGAGCGCAGGAGACGACACTGCGGATGAGCCGCATAGACGCCAAAGATCCGTCAGGCATCTCGGGGCTCACCTGCTGGACGCGGCACCGACAAGTGTTCCGATCTCTTCCCCGAGAACGACGCGCTCGATGTTGCCTGGCGTGAGCAGATTGAACACGACGATCGGTACGTCGTTGTCCATGCACAGCGTCAGGGCGGTGTTGTCCATCACCTCGATGCCACGGTTCAGCACCTCCAGGTAGCCCAACCGCTCGAACTTGGTCGCCGTCGGGTCGCGCTTGGGATCTGCCGTGTAGACGCCGTCGACCTTGGTCGCCTTGAGGATTACGTCCGCTTCGATCTCGACCGCGCGCAGTGCGGCGGTCGTGTCGGTCGTGAAGTACGGATTGCCTGTCCCCGCGGCGAGGATGACGACGCGTCCCTTCTCCAGGTGGCGGACGGCGCGGCGGCGGATGTAGGGCTCGGCGACCTGCGGCATCTGGATCGCCGTCATCGTCCTGGCGGGGATCCCCGTACGTTCGAGAGCATCCTGCAGCGCGAGGGCGTTGATCACCGTCGCGAGCATGCCCATGTAGTCGCCGGTTGCCCGGTCGAATCCGCGTTCCGTCGCGGCGAGCCCCCGGAAGATGTTGCCTCCGCCCACGACTACCGCGATCTGCACGCCCATCTGGTGGACCTTCTTGACCTGCGCAGCTATCGACTCCACGACCTCGAGATCGATGCCGTAGTCCCGGTTGCCGCCAAGCGCCTCACCGCTCAGCTTGAGCAGGATGCGGTTGTACTTGGGCGCGCCGTTGAGCTGGTTCAGTTCTCTCTGATGTTAAATCGCGAGAAGCGGCGGACCGTGATGTTCTCCTGGAGCTTGGAGATGTTCTCGGCGATCAACTCCTGCACGGTGCGGCCCGGCTCGCGAAAGTACTCCTGCTCCAGCAGGCAGTTGTGCTTCAGAAAGTCCTCGACCTGTCCCTCGACGATGCGCGGGATCACCTGCTCCGGCTTGCCGTCCTGGCGCGCCTTCGCCTCGTAGACCTCACGCTCCTTGACCAGGGCTTCGTCGGGCACGTCTTCGCGTGCAACCCACTGCGCTCCGAAGCCCGCCACCTGCAACGCGAGCTCCTTGGCCAGCTTGCGAAAGTCCTGGCCCTTGGCGACGAAGTCCGTCTCGCAGTTCACCTCGATCAGCACGCCGAGTTGCGGCGGGTAATCGGGCGACGTGGCGTGGAGATATGCCTCCACCACACCCTGGCCGGTGGCTCGGTCGGCTCGCTTGCCCGCTTTGGCGATTCCTCTCTCGCGCAGGATTGTGAACGCCTTGTCGATGTCGCCGCCGGCGTCCTCGAGGGCGCTCTTGCAGTCCATCATGCCCGCGCCCGAAAGGTCGCGGAGCTTCTTGACCAGGTCCAGGCTGACCGCCATCAGCGCGACTCCTCGTCGTCTGCGCCGCGCCCGATGAACTCCTCTTCCGACACGGTCGGGAGGTAGTCCTCCTCGTCCTCGAGGTACTCCTCGATCTCCTCGTAGCGAGGCGTCTCCAGGAACTCGCGCTCCTCCACCTCGGGCAGGATCTCGCCCCGCGCGGCGGCCTCTTGGCGTCCTTCCTGGCAGGCGTCGGCGATCTTCGCGGTGAGCAGTTTCACCGC
Source organism: Candidatus Dormiibacterota bacterium (assembly GCA_035945895.1). Lineage (GTDB taxonomy): Bacteria > Chloroflexota > Dormibacteria > Dormibacterales > Dormibacteraceae > 40CM-4-65-16. The sequence goes on from DASYZS010000110.1 coordinate 18,560, forward strand.
CCGGATCGCGTCGTCGTTACCGGGAATCACGTACGTGATGAGGTCGGGGTCGCAGTTGGAGTCTGTGATCGCGACCACCGGAATCTTCAACCGGTTGGCCTCGGTCACGGCGATGTGCTCCTTGCGCGGGTCGACCACGTACAGCGCGCCCGGCAACCTCTTCATGTCGGCGATGCCGTCGAAGTGGAACATCAGCCGGTCGAGCTCGTCCTGGAGCTTCTTCGCTTCCTTCTTGGTCATCTGCTCGAACTGGCCTTCCTGCTGCATCTTGCGCAGCTCCTGCAGGCGCTCGATTCGCTTCTTCACGGTGCTGAAGTTGGTCAGCATGCCGCCCATCCAGCGACGGTTGACGAAATACATGCCGCAGCGCGCGGCCTCTGTCTGGATCGTCTCCTGTGCCTGCTTCTTCGTGCCCACGAAGAGCACTGGCCGGCCGCTCGCGGCGATGTTGCGCGTGAAGTCCCACGCCTCGTCGAGCAGCTTGACGGTCTTCTGCAGGTCGATGATGTGAATGCCGTTGCGCGCGGTGAAGATGTACGTCTTCATCTTCGGGTTCCAGCGGCTGGTCTGATGCCCGAAGTGGACACCCGCCTCCAGCAGCTGCTTCAAAGTCACTTGAGCCACGTTTGTTTTCTCTCCCTGTTCAACTTCCGCCCGGTTCTGGCCTTGGATAAGGACAGGGGTCGTGCCCCGGGCGTGCTAACTCAATCCGCTTGGGATTGGCTCCTGGAGTATACCCAGGACCCGACTTCGCTAAGCCTCGACGGCCTTCTCGGTCTTCTTCAGACCCTTCGGGCCTGGGCAGTTCGGGTAGTCGGAGCAGGACTTGAACATCCCGTAGCGCCCGCGCCTCTCGACCAGCGGCTTACCGCAGATTGGGCACGGCTCATCGAGGAGCTTCGGTCCCTGCCGCGGCTTCCCGTCCTTGCCGATGTTGGCCCGGTACTTGCATTCCGGGTAGCGCGAGCACGCGACGAAGGGTCCGTATCGCCCGGTCCGCTCGACCAGCTGTCCCTCACCGCACTGCGGGCACTGCTCGCCGGTGGGCTTGGGTTCGCTGGCCGGGTCCCGCTTGATGTACTTGCACTCCGGATACCCGGAGCACCCGATGAACTCGCCGTAGCGCCCCACTCGGACCTGCAGCGGCCGGCCGCATGTCGGGCACTTCTCATCGAGCAGCTTCGGCTGCTGCACCTCGCCGTTTGCGGTGAGAGCTCGGCGGTATTTGCACTTCGGGTAGCGCGAGCAGCCGAGGAACGGACCGAAGCGGCTCGCCTTGCGCACGAGGTGACCCTCGTGGCACTCGGGACAGACCTCGTCGGTCTCGGCCGGCGTAGCCTCCTCGGCCGCGCTCAGCATGCGCTGCAGCGGACCGTAGAAGTCCCTGACGACGGGCACCCACTCCTGCTTCCCGCTCTCGACCATATCGAGCCGCTTCTCGAGCTTGGCGGTGTAGTCGTCGTCCGCGATCGTTTTGAAGTGATCGACCATCAGCGAGTTGACCGCCTCGCCGATGTTGGTCGGATGCAGGCGGCGCTCCTTCACTTCGACATAGCCGTGGTCCTTGATGGTCTCCACCGTCGGGGCGTAGGTGGATGGACGGCCGATGCCGCGCTGCTCCAGCTCTTTGATCAGCGTCGCTTCCGTGTAGCGCGGAGGCGGCTGGGTGAAGTGCTGCTCCGGCTTCAGGCCGTGGTAATCGAGCGCCTCGTCTTGCTCGAGCCGCGGCAGCTCGTTCTCACCGTTTTCGTCGCGTCCCCAGACCCTGTAGAAACCGTCGAACGCAAGCACCGAGCCGGTGGCGCGGAAGACGTAGTCGCCCCCTTCGATCTCGGCCTGCGTCTGGTCGTACACCGCAGGCGCCATCCGGCTCGCAACAAAGCGGCGCCAGACCAGGTCGTACAGCCGGTACTGGTCAGCGCTCAGGTGCTGCCTGATCGAGTCAGGCGTGCGGTTGACGTCGGTCGGTCGGATCGCCTCGTGCGCGTCCTGGGCGCCGGGCACCGCTTTCGCCGTCCGCGACACCCCCAGGTACTTCTCGCCGTGCTGCGCCCTGATCCAGGCCTTGACCCTGGCATCCGCCTCGGGCGAGATCCGGGTCGAGTCGGTGCGCATATACGTGATGAGCCCGGTCGCGCCTTCATCGCCCAGCTCCACGCCTTCGTAGAGCTGCTGAGCGACTCGCATTGCGGCGCGCGGCCGCATCCGCAGCCGGCTCGAGGCGTCCTGCTGCAAGGTCGACGTGATGTACGGAGGATTCGAGCTCTTCGACCGGCGCTTCTGCTCGATTCCGATGACCCGGTAGGCCGCGCCTTCGAGCTTGCGCACGATCTCCTGCGCTTCCGCCTCGTTGTGGATCTCGAATTTCTCGTCTCCACCGCTCGGCCGGTTGAGGCGGGCCAGGAAGTGCTGCTCGTCGCCTTGCTTGGAGAGCTCGGCGTCGACGGTCCACGACTCGACAGGGACGAACTTGCGGATCTCCTCCTCGCGGTCGACGACCAGGCGGAGCGCCACCGAGGAGACGCGTCCCGCCCCGATGCCTTTCTGCACCTTGCTCCACAGGAACGGGCTCAGCCGGAACCCCACCAGCCGGTCGACCACGCGTCGAGCCTGCTGGGCGTTGACCAGGCGCATGTCGATGCTCCGCGGCGCCTCGAGCGCCCGGCGGACGGCGTCGGAGGTGATCTCGTGGAACTCGATCCGCTTGGGGTTTCTGAGCTTCAACACCTCAGCGAGATGCCACGCGATGGCCTCGCCCTCGCGGTCGGGGTCGGACGCCAGGATGACCTCGTCGTCCTTCTTCGCCGCCGAGCGAAGCTCGTTGATGGTCTTGCGGCGGCTCTCGACAACCTCGTAGTGCGGCTTGAAGCCGTCGTCGACCTCGACCCCCATCTCCTTTTCGGGCAGGTCTCTGACATGCCCCATCGAGGCCCTGACGTCGAAACGGTCGCCGAGAAACCGCTTCAGCGTTTTGGCCTTGGCGGGCGACTCGACGATGATCAAACCTTCTGGCACAGCTTTCTCTTTATTCCCCAAAACGGACGTTTGTTCCCTGACGCATGCCGATCGCGGGCCGGCAAGGCGGGCATCCTACGCCCGTTGTTTGCCGCGGCGCAACGCTCTTACATACCCACCTCCGTGTCTTTCAACCGCCCCGTCGAGCTCCAGGGCGGTCAGCCGGCTGAGCACCTCGGCGATCGGAAGCTGAAGCTTCCGGGCGATCTCCGCGGCGTTCAAGGCGAGAACATCCGACAGGTGGGAAAGGATGCCGTCCCTGGGGTTGGGGAGCCTGATCCGGAGGTGTTCGGGGGTCGCCAGGGGGTCGTCCAGCACCTCCTGGTTCAGGTTCAAGACGGACAGCACGTCTCGCGCGTTCTGCACCAGCCCGGCGCCGTCGCGCAGCAGGCCGTGCGTGCCGACGGACTGCGGCGAGAAGACGCTTCCCGGCACGGCCATTACCTCTTTATGTAGGTCGAGCGCGGCCTCGGCGGTGATCAGAGCGCCGGATGTCTCCGCAGCCTCGACCACCACCACGACGTCAGACAGAGCGGCCATGGTGTGATTGCGTGCCGGGAAGTTGTGGCGGCGGGGCGCGGTGCCGTCAGGAAACTCGCTGACCAGCGCGCCGCCGCCCTTCAAGATCGACTCCGCCAGGAGGGCGTGCGCCGCGGGATAGATGACGTCGACGCCGGTGCCCATGACCGCGATGGTGACGCCGCCCGCGTTGAGGGCCCCGCGATGGGCGGCGGCGTCGATGCCGAGGGCGAGACCGCTGACGATCACGACGCCGGCCCGCGCGAGGTCGAGCGCGAGCTCCTCGGCAACCGACTCCCCGTAGGGCGTCGGTCGCCGCGACCCGACGATCGCCACGCGGGGTCCCTCAGGCGGCGGCCATCGCCCGCGCGTGCGAAGCTGAGCCTGCTCAGGCGGCGACATCTTGCAGGCGAAATCCCAGCGCCTCGAGCACGTGGTGCTCCTGGATCTCCGGTGAGCCGTCGAGGTCTGCGGCGGTGCGCGCCACGCGCCACGCGCGATGAAAACTGCGAGCTGTCAGCCCGCGCTGTGCGCCCCAGCGTTCCAGCGCGCTGCGGGACGCGGGCGCAAGCCCCGCGAGCTGGCGGAGGCGCGCCGGCTTCAGCTGGGCGTTGAGGCAGTCCTGGCGCTGCAGCTGGCGCTCTCGCGCCAGCATCACTCGGGCGCGGACCGACGCCGACGTCTCGCCCCTCGGTTCGTTCGCGAGGCTCTCCAGCGGCACCCGACGCACGCCGACCTGCAGGTCGATGCGGTCCAGCAGCGGACCCGACAGCCGCCGCTGATAGGTGTCCACGGCCGCAGGCGTGCATCGACATCCGCGCACTCCGTCCCCCGCCCAGCCACACGGGCACGGGTTGGTCGCCGCGATCAGCGAGAAGCGTGCCGGGTAGGTGACAGATCCGCCCGAGCGCGTGATGCTCACCCTCCCCGATTCGAGCGGTTGGCGGAGCGCCTGGAGGACGGGCGCCTGAAATTCCGCCAGCTCGTCCAGAAAGAGCACGCCGTGATTGGCGCGGCTGATCTCCCCAGGCCAGGCGAGCCCGGAGCCCCCTCCGATAAGCCCGGCCATCGACACCCCGTGGTGCGGAGCGCGGAATGGGCGCGTCCAGTCCAGCGGACCGTCACGGGGAAGCTCGCCCAGCAGGCTGCGCACCTGCGCGACTTCGAGCGCCTCTGGCAGCTCGAGCGGCGGAAGTATGCCCGGCAGGCAGCGCGCCAACATCGTCTTGCCGGCTCCGGGTGGTCCGCTGAACAGCAGGTGGTGCCCTCCCGCCGCCGCGACCTCCAGGGCACGCTTGGCCTCTTCCTGGCCATGGACCTCGGCGAGGTCGTGCTCGATCGCGCCTACCGGGCCGGGACTGCGATGGAGTGCCGCCGCCGGTGCGATCGTCTCGACTCCGAGCAGGTGGTTGACGACCGCGGCAAGCGAGGCGCACGGAATCACCTCCAGCCCCTCGACCAGCGCGGCCTCTGCGGCGTCGTCCGCCGGAACGAAGACGCGCTCGTAGCTGATTCGCGCCAGGCCACGCGCGGCCACCAGCACGCCGTCGACGTGACGGACGGAGCCGTCGAGCGCGAGCTCGCCGAGAAAGGCGGAGCGGGGCGGCGGCGGTTTCCCTGCTCGTGCCAGCGCGATCGCGACGGCGATGGGCAGGTCGAGCGCCGTTCCCTCCTTGCGCATCTCGGCGGGCGCGAGGTTCACCGTCAACCGCGACTGCGGAAACTCCAGCTGGCTGTTGCGGATCGCGGAGCGCACGCGCTCCCGGGCTTCTTTCACCGTGGTCGTGGCAAGGCCGACGAGCATGAACGCCACCTCTCCCCGACCGATGTCGGCTTCGACGTGGACCGGCCTCACCTCGAGGCCCATGAGTACGCAGGAATCGACGCGTCCGAGCACGCGCTCGAAGTTATCGGGCGCGGGTCACGAAATCAGCCCAGGCTGTTAAGGCTCAGGGCAAGCCGGCGCCGGAGTGAGATTCCCTTTGTTTCCCGCACGTCTTGCACCTGAAGGTGAGAATTTCGACCGGCACGGTCGCCATCGGTGGAGTGTTACCCGCTCCGGCCTGGGCATACCGCGGATCGAGGCGAGGCATCACTGCGACCTCGACCTCCTCCACCCGGCTGTCCACGAGCTCCCAATCGTGAACGTGGAGACCAAGCTTCCTGCGAATCGCATCGAACATCTCAGGACTCCAAGAAGTCTGCCACTTCGTCGTGAAACGCTTGCGGCTGCTCGACAAAGAGCTGGTGCCCAGCGTCGCCGACGATCACCAATCGCGAACCCTTGACCCGAGTGGAAATCTCCTCGGCGCAGACCGGCCCGCAGATGAAGTCTTCGTCGCCCGTGATCACGAGGGTCGGCGCTGTGATCGAAGGCAATCGATCGCGAAGGTCGAAGCTCGGGAAGATCTTCTCGTTGAAAAGCTTCAACGCGTCGGCGTTGACCAGCTCCGATCTCAAGGTGTCGAGGTATCCCGCCTCGGATGGCCCGTAGTGCGCGAAGTAGAGCGGCAGCTCGCGAAAAACGATCGGGCTCAGCTCCTCGTCGGTGGCGAAATGACCGGCCTGTTCCTCTTCGAGCGCGGCGATTGCGTCAGCCGCCCACGGCTGCGCCAGGCGCTTGTCCATCCCCTGCCGCATCGCCTTGTCCTGCTCTGGCCCAAATCGTGCCAGCGTCGACGCCAGCACGAGGCGGCGCACCCGACCTGGAAAGGCCGAGGCGTAAGCCATCACCACGACGCCGCCGTGCGAGTGACCAAGCAGCAGCATTCGTTCCAGGCCGAGGTGGTTGCGAAGGTCTTCGAGGTCGGACACGTAGTCGTCGACCTGGTACGCGGCGCGGTCCCGGGGTCGCTCGGAGGTGCCCGTCCCGCGTGGGTTGAGCATGATCAACGTGAACTGCTCCCACAGCGCGGCCAGGTCGCCGAAGTAAGTCGACGAGAATCCAGGACCGCCCGGATGGCACACCAGCACCGGCCCATGCCCGAGCTTGCGGTAGGTCAGCTTTCGGCCGTCGCGGCTGGTGAAGCTCAAATGAGGCGCGGTTCAGGACGCCACGTGCCGCCGTCTTCGAGGTAACCGGCGGGCTGATCAGGCTCGTGCGACAGCACGAGCAGCCAGCGGTGCTTCTCCGCTTCCTCGAAAAGCTGCGACTTCTGCTGGAAAAC
>DASYZS010000111.1:0-4112 GCA_035945895.1 Candidatus Dormiibacterota bacterium
GCCAGCTCGAACAACCGGGCGGTACGAGGATCGCCGGCCTTGTGTGTCGGGTGGCCCAGGCCGGGGATTGGTTGCTTGCGGGCGCGGTAGTCGTCGACGATCCCGCGCGCCACCTCCCGCGGGTCGCGAGCCCTTGGCGCCTCCTGAAGCGAGCGAGCGGCTTGCTCGATCGACCCTCCAAAGCGGTCACCCATGCCGAGCAGCCCGGCCGCCACGGCCGCCTGCAGCGCCTCGGGAGCGCCGTAGTAGGTCAGCCTGGCCGCGATCGTGCTCGGCGTCATGCCGTGCTCGACGAGCGTCACCACCAGGGCGTTGAACATCACCGATTCGTGATGGTTGGGCACCCGGCCCGTCAACTCGAGGTAGGCGACGTCTCCCAGCGAAACCTTGCCGATGAGGTCGGCAGCCAGGTCGTGGCCGCGCACGTAGATCTTGTCGGGCGTGCTCCGGCCAAGCCGCGAGCGCAGCTTCCGCTTCACGTGTGTCGGGTGAGTTTCGTTTTGTAGCCGGCCTCGCCGAACTCGGATTCCGCGACCAGCTCGACCCTGGCCCGGAACATCAGCCGAGAGTGGATCGCGGCCTCGATCTCGGCGATGAGCTGCGGGTCGGAGGCGTGGCGCTCCGACACCTCCACTTCGATAGGGATGGGCGGCTCGATCGAGGTCTCCGGGCCCGGCCGGACGACGCGCGCGCGACCCGTCACGCGCGGCCGGAAGTCGCCGACGACCGCGAGGATCGCGGTGGGATAGACGTTCACCCCGCGGACGATGAACATGTCGTCCCGACGGCCGATGACGCGCTGCCGGAAGCTTGTGCGTCCGCACTCACACGTCGTGCCCTCGATGCGCGCGATGTCCCCGCCGAGGAATCTGACCACCGGCATCGCCTCGCGAGTCAGCGTCGTGTAGACGAGCTCGCCCTCGGCGCCGGTCTCGATCTCCATCGGCTCACGGGTCGCCGGGTCGATGAGCTCGACCCACACGTGGCCAGCCCCGCAAAAGTGCATGCCTTGCTGATGCGTGCATTCGCCAAAGAGCGAAGGCGCGATGTCGCCAATCCCCATCACCTCCGTGACGGTGACGCCGAGCACCCGCTGGATGTGGTCGCGGATGACGGGAATGCCACCGCCCGGCTCTCCTCCGGTGACGACGTGAGTGAGCTTCCACTCCCCGCGCTCCTCACGTTCCAGGCGGTTGGCGAGGTACTGCGCGAACGACGCGGTCGAGAGCAATGTGTCGGCCAGCCCGGCACGCAGGCCGAAGACGACCCGCTCGGTGTCTCCTGGCGCGACCGGCACGGACCGAGTGCCGATGCGCAGCAGGACGAAATGCGTGTGGCCCGCCACGAAAGGACCTGCGCCGAACGTCGTGAGCACGCTGGAGTGCTCGTGGATGCCGGTGGCGTAGTACGAGCGCGTCCCCATCGTCGTCCAGGTCTCCATGTCGCCTCGAGTGAGGGCGAGCACGCTGGGCGCTCCGGAAGTCCCGCTGGTCTGGTAGACGCGCTTGACCTGATCCGGCGACACGCATAGGTTGCTGCCGAAAGGCGGGTCTTCGTCGAGCGCGCCCTTCAATTCCTGCTTGGTCGTGAAGGGCAGCCGGCTCAGGTCGGCGAGGCTGACGAAGCCGCTGCCGACGCCAGCCTCACGCCACTTGCGCGCATAGAATGCCGAGCTCTCGCGCAGGCGGCGAAACTGGCGCTCCCACGCCCCGACCGACAGGCGTCGCACGTCCTCCCACGGCGCGGCCTCGACCTCGCGCTCCCACATCCAATCCTTGTCGCAGGGGTCGCCCTTGAGCCGGTTCGCGGTGATGGCCATGGTGAGTGTCCAGATTAACCTTGGAACTCGCAGTGCACCTTTTGCCCACGACTGTGGTCGGGAGTTATCCGCAGCCCGACTGGCTGGTCGATCGAGCGATGCTCGGCAGCCGCCTGCCGCCGCGCGTGCGAGCGCTGGAGATCTGGCGCGTGCCGCCGGATGTGCTCGAGCAGGCGCAGGACGACGCCACCCTCGTCGCCATACGCGACATGGAGCGAGCGGGCATCGACATCATCAGCGACGGCGAGATCCGCCGCGAGAGCTACTCCAACCGGTTCGCGACGGCGCTGGACGGGATGGATCTCGACAACCCCGGGACCGCCCTCGACCGCACGGGCCATCCCAACCCCGTGCCTCGCGTCGTCGGGCCGATCCGGCGCACGCGGCCGGTGGAGAAGCGCGACGTGGAGTTCCTCCGCGCCAGCACCGACCGGCCGATCAAGGCGACGCTGCCCGGCCCTTTCACCATGTCTCAGCAGGCGCAGGACGACTACTACAAAGACGAGGAGGCGCTGGCGATGGCGCTGGCGGCGGCCGTCAACGAGGAGGCGCGCGACCTGTTCGCCGCGGGCGCCGACATCGTGCAGCTGGACGAGCCCTATCTGCAGGCGAGGGCCGAAAAGGCCGAGCGCTTCGCGCTGGCCGCGATCAATCGCGCGCTCGAAGGCATCACCGGCACGACCGCGCTGCACACGTGCTTTGGCTACGCGCACATCGTGCACAATCGGCCGAAGGGCTATCCGTTCCTGGAGCCGCTGGCGGACGCGAACGCCAAACAGATCTCGATGGAGGCGGCGCAGCAGAACGTCGATCTCGGTGTGCTGCGCTCGCTCGGCAACAAGACGTTGATCGTGGGCGTCATAGACCTCGCGGATGAGAGCGCTATCGAATCGGAGGAGCTCGTCGTCAATCGGATCAAGGACGCCCTGCGTTTCGTCGACGCCGAGCGCCTGATCGTCGCGCCCGACTGCGGGATGAAGTACCTGCCGCGGGAGAAGGCGTTTGGCAAGCTCCAGGCCCTGACGGCCGGGGCCGCCAGGGTTCGGTCAGAGCTCTAGGCTCGCTTCTCGGCCCGGTGGGCCACGTGCGTCAGCTCTTCGATGGCCTCACGCGCGAGCCGGACTGCCCGCGCGTAGGCAGCCTTGCTCGGCGGCTTCGAGCGGCCCCTGATGGAGCCGTCGATGAACTGCTTGGCCAGCGAGCTGGAATCCTTGGCCACGACTATCCTCCCTTCAATTCTGACCAGAAACGGTCGATGATCAATTCGGCGAACCACTCCGACCAGTACTTCTGCTTGAGCTTCTTGCGCGCCAGGTAGTTCCTGAACTCGGGCGTGACCTCGAGCTCCGCGACCAGCAGCGGGATGACGTCGTCGGGCCGGATCTCTTTGATGAAGCCACGAGTCGCAATGTACGCGTGTTTTGCTTTCGCCTTCCACGCATCGGCGTCGTCCTCGAGAAGCTTGCCCAGGCTTGCGTCCTTCAGGTCCTGGAGCTTTTTCTGGGTCAGCGCCATAGCACCATCCGGGTCGCCACGACAGCGCCGCCGAAGACGACGACGAGCTCCAATGCGAAGAGCGCGATGGTGGCGTCGTAGAGCCCTACCGATCCACCGTTGATCAGCCAGAGAAGGCTGAGCGCGACCGTGATCAGGCAGATCGCGAACACACCGAGTAGCACGGTGCCGCTCCGGCGGTAGGGCTGTATCACCTGGTCCGCCACGCCGCCGGAGTACGACTCGTAGGACGTGATCACGATGCCGAGGAACACCAGCGTGAAGCCGCCCAGCGCGGCGGAGGCGCCGAGGATCGCGATCACGACGTCTTTGGGTTCGACCATCGACCGCCAGAATAAAGAGAGGCCCGGGTCTTTGACCCGGGCCTCTAGGTTTGCGTTCTGATCCCGGCTACGCAGCAGTGCCGAAGTAGGCATCCTCGCCGGAGCCCTTGCGGCCTGCGAAGTCGACGGGGTTGCGCATGTCGCACCAGTAGGCGACAACGTGACCGTCCGCGGTCGCCGCGATGTTGCTGTAGTCGCCAAGGAATCTTGTCGGGTGTGGGAAACCGGTGAAGGGCGGAGGACCGCTGCTGAACCACCGGTCGTTCTGCGTCGGATCAGAGAGCACGGTCGAGACCTCCTGGAACATGAACACGCCCGGAGAAGTCTCGGTGGCGACGGTGTAGCCGTACATGTGGTTGTTGGGGTCGTATGAGCGGTCGAAGAAACCGATCCTGAGGCTGCCATTGGTGTCGAAGACGCTCCAGGGCTGGAACTGGTCACCTGGCCGGGCGATG
>DASYZS010000112.1:0-9649 GCA_035945895.1 Candidatus Dormiibacterota bacterium
GCCTGGAAACAGGTCTTCGACCAGCACGGCATCCCCTTCGACGAGGTGAAGGACTACGACGCCTACGTCGACGGCAAACCTCGCGAGGAGGGCGTCAGGGCACTGATGGAGGCCAAGGGACTAAGCCCCGACCCAACGACGGTCACCCAGATCGCCGAGCAGAAGGACCGCCTTTTCCTCGACCTCATCCACCGCGAAGGCGTGCAGACCTATCCCGGCAGCACCCGCTACCTCGACGCAGCCCGCGCGCAAGGCAAGACCCTCGCCGTCGTCTCCTCCAGCCGGCACACGACCGAGGTCCTGAAGGCCGCCGGGCTGCAACATGCCTTCGCCGCCCAGGTCGACGGCATCGTCGCCGAACGGGAGCACCTGCCCGGCAAGCCCGCCCCCGACACTTATCTCCGAGCCGCGGAGATGCTCGACGCGAAGCCTGAGAACGCAGCCGTCTACGAGGACGCGCTCGCCGGCGTCGAATCGGGCCGGGCCGGCCAATTCGGCCTCGTCGTCGGCGTCGATCGGGCCGGCCAGCGAGAAGAGCTCGAGAAGCACGGAGCCGATGTCGTCGTCGACGACCTCGCCGATCTGCTGGACGGATGATTCCCAAAGGCCACTTCACCGTCGAGCCGTGGGCGCTGCGCGAGCCGAAGCTCGACCTCGAGCTGCTGGCCGAGACCGAGTCGATATTTGCCCTGTCCAACGGACACATCGGCTGGCGCGGCAACTTCGAAGAGGGCGAGCCGCACGGGATCGCAGGTTCTTACCTCAACGCCGTCTATGAGGAGATCCCCTTGCCCGTCGCCGAGTCCGCCTTCGGCGACGCCGAGGCCGGCCAGACCGTCGTCAACGTCACCGACGGCAAGATCATCCGGCTCCTGGTCGACGACGCGCCGTTCGACGTTCGCTACGGCACGCTCCACTCGCACGAGCGAGTCCTCGACCTCAAGGCCGGCGTGCTGAACAGGACCGTCGAGTGGGAGTCGCCCTCCCACCGGACCGTCCGCATAAGGTCGACCCGTTTCATCCCGCTGCCCCACCGCGGCCTGGCCGCCGTCCGGTACGAGATCGAGCCGCTGGGCGACGCCGTCGACCTGGTCGCGCAATCCGAGCTGGTTGCGAACGTGCCGGTCAACGCCCGTCGAGACAACGATCCGAGAGCGGGTGAGGTCGTCCAGGCCCCGTTCGCCGCCGAGCTGACCGACAGCTTCAAGACCGGGGCCGTGCTGGTGAACCGCACCAAGAAGAGCGAGCTGCGCGTCGCCGCCGCCATGGACCACGAGGTGCGTGGGCCGCGGGGCTTGCAGACCGCTTCCTACAGCGGGTCTGACTTCGCGCGCTTCACGGTGGCCGCAACGGTGAAGCCCGGCCAGCGCCTGGTCCTCGTCAAGTACGTCGCCTATGGCTGGTCGAGCTTCCGCTCGGTGGAGACGATGCGCGACCAGGTTGAGGCGGAGCTGGCGTCCGCGCACACGCACGGATGGGATGGGCTGGTCTCAGCTCAGCGACGCTACCTTGCCGATTTCTGGTCGCGTTCCGACGTCGCGCTCGAGGGTGACGACGAGCTCCAGCAGGCCGTTCGCTTCGCGATGTTTCACGTGCTGCAGGCCGGCGCCCGTGCTGAGCAGCGCGGCATTCCGGCCAAGGGACTCACCGGCCCCGGTTACGCAGGCCACATCTTCTGGGACACCGAGTGCTTCATCCTCCCTGTCCTCACGTACCTCTGGCCAATGTGCGTGGGCGACGCCCTGCGTTGGCGGCACTCGATCCTGGACAGCGCGCGCAAGCGGGCCGCCGAGTTGGGGCTGAGGGGCGCCGCCTTTCCGTGGCGGACGATCCACGGCGAGGAAGGCTCGGGCTACTGGCCGGCGTCGGTCGCGGCGTGGCACATCAACGCCGACATCGCCGACGCGATTCTCCGCTACGTGAGCGCCACCGGCGACCGTGAGTTCGACCGCGAGGTGGGCGCTGAGATGCTGATCGAGACCGCCCGGCTGTGGGCGTCACTCGGCCACCACGACCGCAGCGGCGCGTATCGAATCGACGGAGTCACAGGACCCGACGAGTACGGCGCCCTGCACGACAACAACGTCTACACCAACCTGATGGCGCAGCAGAATCTCGACGGCGCGGCCGATGCGGCCGAGCGCCATCGCGAGGTGGCGAAGCGGTTGAAGGTCTCAGCGCGCGAGGTCAAAGAGTGGCGTCGGGCCGCCGCGAGCATGTACATCCCGTACGAACCGGAGTTGCGCATCCACAAGCAGTCGAGCCAGTTCACCGACCATGACGTTTGGGACTTCGAGCAGACGCGGGCTGACCAGTATCCGCTGTTCTTGCACTTCCCCTACGTCGACCTCTACCGCAAGCAGGTCATCAAGCAGGCGGACCTGGTGCTTGCGATGCACCTGCGCGGCGACGCCTTCACCGCGGACGAGAAGGAGCGCAACTTTGCCTACTACGAGGCGCTGACCGTGCGCGATTCGTCGCTATCGCCGTCCACGCAGGCGGTCATGGCGGCGGAGGTCGGGCACCTTCAGCTCGCGCACGACTACCTCGGCGAAGCGGCGCTGATGGACCTACGCGACCTGGAGCACAACGTGCGTGAGGGCTTGCACCTGGGCTGTCTTGCCGGTGCGTGGCTGGCGGTCGTCCATGGGTTCGGGTGCATGCGCCACCACGGCGACTACCTGGGTTTCAGCCCCCGCCTACCGCCCGCCATCAGCAGGCTGACCTTTCGAGTCACGTTTCTCGACCGCCAGATCCGCGTGAGCTTCGATCACCGTCGGGTCATCTACTTGCTCGAGCGCGGGCGGCCGATCGCTTTCCATCACTACGACGAGCTGATCAAGGTCGCGCGCGGCAAACCGGTAAGCCGGAGCCTGCCCCCGATCAGGAACCTCCCGCCGCCAAAGCAGCCGGCAGGTCGAGCTCCGGCGCGCCGCGTGACCGCGGCGCGCCCAAGCCAGCTGCGCCCTACTTCAACTCCGCGGTCGCGCCGGCTTCCTTCAGCCGGGCGACAGCCTTCTCCGCGTCGGCCTTCGAGACGTTCTCCAGCACCGGCTTCGGCGCGGCGTCGACGAGGTCCTTAGCCTCCTTCAGGCCGAGCTGCGTCAGCTCGCGGACCGCCTTGATCACGTTGATCTTGCTGTCACCGACTGCAGTGAGCGTCACCGTGAACTCGGTCTGCTCCTCTTCCGCCGGAGCAGCCTCGCCGGCCGCCGGCGCCGGACCTGCCGCCACGGCGACCGGTGCCGCTGCCTTGATGCCGAGCTCGCTCTCGAGCAGGTCCAGAGCTTCCTTCACATCGAGGATGCTCCAGCCCTTGAGGGCCTCGACGAATTCCTTCGGACTGAGCTTGGTTGTCGCCATTTACGCTGCCTCCAATTTCTTCTGATATGACTCGAGCGCGCCCGCCAGCATGGAAAGCGGCGTCTGCAGCGCTCCCGCGAGTTGCGCGATCGGGGATTGAATCGTGCCCGCCAGCTGCGCGAGGAGCGTCTCACGCGACGGCATGTCGGCGAGCTGCTTGACCTGGTCGGGCGAGAACACGCGGCCTTCGACCAGGCCGCCCTTGACGTCGAGCTTCAACCGTGTCGCCCGGACCCAGTCGTTGATGAGCTTCGAGGGAAGGCTGAGGTCCTCGTAACCGAACGCGATTGCGATCGGCCCGTCCAGCTCCTTCTCGAGGCCTGCCACCCCCGCGGCCGCGGCCGCGCGCCGGGCGAGCGTGTTCTTGACCACGCGGTACTCGACGTCGCCGCCGCGAAGCTTGCCGCGCAGGTCCTGGATCTGGCTCACGGTTAGGCCGCGGTAGTCGGTGAGAACCGCCACCTTGGCCCTCTTCAACTTCTCGCTCAGCAGCTCGACCTGCTCGGCCTTCTGCTCTTTGCGCGCCCTGGGCAAATGAAAAATCCTCCCTACCCCACACATGTCGAGGCAGGAAGGATCGATGTGTCCTTCACTTTCGAATTGCCTCGGTAGGAAATTGAGCCGGCTCGTGCCGGCACCTACGGTCTAGGGCAGGCCGCTGATTATACGGAACGTCCTCTCGCCCAGTCCTCGCGCAGGAGCTCGGTGAGGATGTGGTCGACCCACCTGCCATCCACGAACCGGTCCTGGTGCCATCGCCCGATTTCTTTGTAGCCCGCCGACTTCTGCGCGCGGGCGCTCGCCACGTTGCCATCGAGATAGCCCGACCTCAGTGCTCGCAGCGGGTGTTGCGTGAACGCGTACTCGGCGCGCAGCTGCATCAGCTCGCGGGCCAGGCCTCTTCCCCATACCGTCCTGTCGGCGATGACCGTTCCGGTCGTGCCGTGGCCGTGCTTCCAGTCGATCATTCGGATGCTGGTGCCACCTACCAGCCGGCCTTCGTGCTCGACCGACCAGAAGATGGCATCGGGGTCGCGCTCCGTCCGGTCGAGGAACTCCTTTTCCGTCTGGACCGAAGGCGGGAAGCGGAGCTTGACGAAGCGCGTGACCTCGAGGTCTTCGAACCACGTGGCCATGGCAGCAGCCTCTTCAGGCAGGGGCGGGCGCAGGCGGACGAGCTTGCCCTGGATGACCGGCCCAAACATGGGCCGCTAAGACTAACCCGCGATGTGCAGTTTCGCGGCTTCGCGAACGTCGACCGGGACGGACGGGCCCTGGGTCGAGGTCAGGAAGAACGTACGGAGGTACTGGCCCTTCGACGCCGCCGGCTTGTTGCGGATGATCGCGTCCACGAGAGTCGTCAAGTTCTGGTACAGGGCGTCCTGGTTGAACGAGACCTTGCCGACCGGCACGTGGACGATGCCGAACTTGTCGGTTCGGAACTCGACCTTGCCGCCCTTGGCCTCGCGCACGGCGCGCCCGACGTCGTTGGTCACGGTGCCTGACTTCGGGTTGGGCATCAAGCCGCGCGGACCCAGCACCTTCCCGAGGGGGCCGACCTTGGCCATCATGTCCGGCGTCGCGATTGCCGCGTCGAAGTCCGTCCAGCCGTCCTGCACACGCTTGACGAGGTCGTCACCGCCGACCACGTCGGCCCCGGCCTCCTGCGCCTCGCGCGACTTCTCGCCCGCGGCGAAAACCGCAACCCGGACCTTCTTGCCCGTGCCGTTGGGCAGGACAACCGAGCCGCGGACCATCTGCTCCGCGTGGCGCGGGTCGACGCCGAGCCGGATGTGAGCTTCGACCGTCGCATCGAATTTCGAGATCGAGGTCTCGCGAACCATTTCGCACGCCCTCTGGGGGTCGAGCCCGCCATCGCCGTTGCTGGCCAGCGCGGCCTCGACCTTCTTGGCCGCTTCGATGTACTTCTTTCCCCTCTTCTTGGGCATCGCTACTCCACCACCTCGAGGCCCATCGATCTCGCCGTGCCTTCGATCATCTTCATTGCGTGTTCCGGCTCGTAGGCGTTGAGGTCCTTGCCCTTGGCCTCGACGATCTGGCGCAGCTGGGCGCGCGTGACGCGACCGACCTTCTCACGGTTCGGCTTGGCTGAACCCTTGTCCACGCCGGCGGCGCGCTTGAGAAGCTGCACCGCGGGCGGGGTCTTGAGCACGAACGAGAAGCTGCGGTCCTCGAAGATCGTGATCAGTGCCGGCACCACGTCACCTGCCTGCTGCTGCGTGCGCTCGTTGTAGGCCTTGGTGAACTCCATGATGTTGATGCCGTGCGGGCCTAGCGCGGTACCGACCGGCGGCGCCGGCGTGGCGCGACCCGCCTGGAGCTCGAGCTTCAATACGGCGCGGACCTTCTTCTTGCCCATACCTTTCTATATGTCCTCTTAGTGGACCTTCTCGACCTGCAGCAGGTCGAGCTCGACGGGCGTCTCGCGCCCGAACATGTTGACCAGCACCTTGAGCTTGCCCTTCTCGGGGTTGATCTCATCGACCTTGCCGTGGAAGTCGGTGAACGGACCGTCCACGACGCGCACCGATTCGCCCACCTGGAACTCAACCCGAATCTTCGGCGCTTCCTGCTTCATCTGCTTCTGGATGGCGCGGACCTCTTTCTCCTGAAGAGGCACCGGGCTGTTGGCTGAGCCGACAAAGCTGGTCACGCCGGGCGTGTTGCGAACCACGAACCAGGACTCGTTCGACATCTTCATCTTCACCAGGATGTAGCCGGGGAAGATTCGTTTCTGCACGTGGCGGCGCTTACCGTCCTTGATCTCGATCTCGTCTTCCATCGGGACGAGAACCTGGAGGATCTTGTCCTGCATGTCCATCGACTCGATGCGCTTTTCGAGGTTCTTCTTGACCTTCTCTTCGTGCCCCGAGTAGGCGTGCACGACGTACCACTGGGCGTCGTCTTCTGGTACAGGCTGCGGGTTCTGGACTGCCATCAGTGGACTCCATTGTTGTAGAGCGTCGCCTTGGAGATGGCGCCCAGCAGGTAGTCGGTGCCGCCGATGAATAGGCCGAGAATCGCCACCGTGGCGATCACGACCAGCGTGTAGCGATACAGCTCGCCGCCAGTCGGCCAGACGACCTTGCGGAGCTCCTCATACACGTCACGAAGGAACTGCCCGATGCCCGGTTGCTGGGCCCTGGGTTCCTCGCGGGTACGTGTGGTGACTGCCATCGCGATCTACTTGGTCTCCCGGTGCAGGGTGTGCTTGTGATCCCACCTGCAGTACTTCATCAGCTCGATCCGGTCGGGATCGTTCTTTTTGTTCTTGAGGGTGGTGTAATTCCGTCTCTTGCAGACGGTGCAGGCGAGGGTGATGACTTCTTCCATGGTTGTCTGGCTGCTCGGAGAAAGAAAAAAGCCTAGGTTCCCTAGGCCCTGTCAATAGTAGCAGAGGATTTAGGCTCTCCCGGTAGATGACGACCACGATCGCCGTCCTCCACGGGGACCAGACCGGCGAGGAGCTGCTTGGAGAAGCCCTGCGCGTCCTCGACCCAAGCGTAATCGGCTTCCAGGTGCTCACGCGAGACTTCGACCTCTCGTTGGAGGAGCGGCGCCGGACCCGCAACCAGTGCGTGCTTGAAGCCGCCCAGGCCCTGAAAGAGCTCGGCTACGGCATCAAAGCGGCCACTGTCACCCCGGAGGGTTCGGGCGATGTCGGGAGCCCGAACGCGATCCTGCGCAAGCAGATCGACGGGCGCGTCATCGTCCGCACCGGCCGCCGCATCCCGGGCGTGCGTCCTCTGGCGGGCGTGCACGCCCCCATCTCCGTCATCCGGATGGCGGTCGACGACGCGTATGGCGCGCGCGAATGGCGGGAGGGCCACGACCTCGAGGAGTGGGCTTTTCGCACCGAGAAGATCAGCCGGCGTACGTGCCGAATCGTCGCCGACTACGCGTTCAGCCACGCCAGGCGCATCGAGGCCAAGGTGTTCGGCGGGCCCAAGTTCACCGTCAGCCCTGTGTACGAGGGCCTGTTCAAAGAAGAGCTCGACGCCGCCGCTCAACGTCACCCTGAGGTGGCCTACGAGCCACACCTCATCGACGCCACGTATGCGCTGCTTCTGGCCACCACCGGTGAGGCGCTGGTGATCCCGGCGCTGAACCGCGACGGCGACACCCTGTCCGACCTCGTTATGCAGATGTTCGGGACGATCGCCGGAGCCGAGTCGACGCTGCTGGCCTTCGACGACGCAGGTGCTGTGACGGTCGCGATGACAGAAGCTCCACACGGAACCGCGCCCGCGCTCGAGGGCAAGAACGTCGCCAATCCAATGGCGATGATCCTGGCCGTCGCCTCGCTGCTGGGCTACATGAAGGGTGAGGGGCCGCGTCGTGCCTCGCGCGCGATCTACGAATCCGCCCTCGAGGCGGTCTCCGAGGGCGTGCGCACCGCCGACCTCGGTGGTCACGATTCGACCAGCGACTTCACCGCTGACGTCGTGCGCAGGGTCAGGACGAAGGTCGACGTCTGGAGCGCCCTGGCCGACGTCGAGCGCTGATCCAATGAAGTACCTGGCCCTGGGCGACTCTTACACGATCGGCACTGGCGCATCCGACGCTTCGCACGCGTGGCCTTCGATCATCGCCGCGCGGTTGAACGCTGAGCTCACCAACCCGGCGGTCAACGGCCATACGACGCTCGACCTGATCCGGGAGGAGCTCCTGTACATCGGGCGAATCCAACCGGACGTTGTCTCGGTCCTGATCGGCGTCAACGACCTCGTCCAGAGGCGGACGCCCGAGGACTACCGCGAGTCGCTGCGCACGATCTACGACGCCCTCAACCATCACCGCGTCGCGGTGGTTTCCATCCCGACCTGGTCTTATGTGCCGGCGGCGGCGGACTTCGGTGGCGCCGATCGGGTCGACCGCTTGACGCGGCTCTTCAACGAGATCGCGCGCGACGAGGCGGTGCCGAGGGGGTTCACGTGGATCGACATCGGCGTGGCGAGCACGTCAGGCATCGGGACCGAAGGCTGGATCGCTTCGGACGACCTGCACCCCGGCGACGCCCAGTACGCCGCCTGGGCGGAAACCATCTGGGAGAGCTGGCCTAGACCGTGATCCTCTTGAACGACTCCGCGTACTTGTAGCCGGCCTTCTTCCCAATGTCATGCGACCGCTTGCGCATGAACTTCTCGAAGTCCCACGTCCGCCCCGGCTTGGCGACCTGACTCTTGTGCTTCTTCAACGCCTCGATCTTCTTGTCCAGCGTCGGTGTGATGTCGACCAGATACTCACCCTGAGTCCAGAACGGGATCCAGACCTCTTTCACCACGTGCGGCTGGAGACCCTCCTTCAGAAGAGACCGGAACGCCCGCGGGTTTCGCGAGTCGGGATAGACCGCGCCCATCGTCGCCTCGCCCACCGCCAGGTGATCGGGATGCGACCCTCCCATGGGCGCGTCCAGCACTCTCCCGGGAAGGTGCGTGATGACGAGGTCGGGCTTGTACTTGCGGATCATGCGCACGATGTCGCGGCGCAGCTTGAGGTCGGGCATCAAGTGCCCATCCTTGTAGCCCAGGAACTCGACGTTCTTCACTCCCAGGACCTTGGCCGCCGCGCGCTGTTCCTTCTGCCTCGTCGCTATCAGGTCGGAGTCCTTCTGCTTGGGGTCTTCGCCGCCCTGCCGGCCGTCGGTGACGATGACGTAGTTCACCTCCGCACCGCTGTCGACGAGCCTCGCGAACGAACCGCCGGCGCCGAAGTCGGGGTCGTCCGGATGAGCGAACACGCCCAGCACCTTTCCGAATTTCGGAAGCCGGCCGTTAGCTCGAGCGTTCGCCACGAATCAAGACGATAGAGATTAGCGGCGCGTTCTTGCAGGAGCGTTCAACGACCCGAGCGGGATCGCGGGCTGGATCGGCTCCCACAGCGCCACCAGCTGCTCGGCGGTAAGCCGCTGCCGCGCCGCGATGACTCGACCGCCGAACGCCGCCGTCTTGGCCGCCGCCCATCCATGCGCGCCGGAAAGGCGCATCGGAACGGTGACGACGGCCGCCAGAGCGGCCGCCTCCTCTCCCGATCGCGCCGCGCCGTCGGCCACCGCCTTTGACAGGACGCTCGAGAGCTCATCGTCGATCTTCAACTCATGCGCCAGCGCCGCGCACTGGCTCGCCCCGAGGCGTCCGATCGCGGTGACGTAGCGCGACGCCATCGCGCCCAGCGAGCGCGGATTCGTGACGGGTATCGCCGAGGCGAACGGCGCGTAAGAGGCCGCGAACTTGATCGGGGTCAGGTGTTGACGGTGTACGAGCGC
>DASYZS010000113.1:0-18837 GCA_035945895.1 Candidatus Dormiibacterota bacterium
GAAATTGAGGTTCGAGCCGCACAGGTGCACGACGGTGAACCACGCCTCGCGCGGCGACGCACCGAGCACCGCGAGGTCGTAGGGCAGCACCAGCTCGCGATAGACCTCTTCGCTCATCGCCTTGCGGCCGGCATATCCGGAGATCGCGAAGAAGATCCCCGCCGCGCCCGCGGCGATCGACCGGCGGCTGAAGTCGACCAGCGCCTCGGCCACTCGGTCCAGCGCTGGTCGGACCTTGTCCGGATGCTTGCGCAGCTCGCGCACGATCCGCGCCTGCGACTTGCCGACGAGGTAACCGCCGACCGTGATGGGGCTGAACACGGTCTGGATCACAGGCACGTCGCGTCCCAGCTCACGCGCCACTACGCCGATCGATTCGACCTGGTCGTCGAGCGCCTTGGGGTTCACCAACCCGACGGACGACCAGGACTCGAGGTCGGGCACTGCCGGCTGATCCAGGACAGGCGCACGCATGCTGTGTCCGGACGCGTGGTACACGGAGCCGAACGCCTCGGCGAAACAGCTCGCGCGCGGCTGAAATTTCACGAAGTCCCACCCGAAATGTCGTGCTCGTTCGACGGTGATGGCGGCGAGTGCAGCGGGCGACCATTCCTCGCGATACGTGTGGCCCCACGCGCCGACTGGGGGCCGGTCCGCAACGCCCATCGCCAGCGCGGCTTCGACACGTTCCCGGCCGGTCACTCAGTCGAGTTTAAAGTGGTCTCGGTGGCCGACATTGCGACAGAGGCGGCCCGGCTGCGGGCCGCGGCCGAGGCAAAGCCGATGCGCCTGCCCGTCAATCGCAAGGTGGACGAGACGCATCACTCGGTGACGCGAGACGGATTGTCGGTCTGGTACACGATCCAGGTATCGCCACACAACCGCATCCAGGAGGCGATCTTCGAGCGCACCGACCGCATGCCGTCGGACGATGAGGTCCGGAGCTGGCTGCCGCTCCTCATCGTGGGAGCGGAACCCACCGAGGCGCCGAGCTTTCCCGGCTCGATGACGCGCCGGTTCGAAGCTTTCGAAAATGCTTCCTAGTCCAGTCCTGGAGGAGCTGCGGAGGGTAGTCGGCGCGGAGTCCGTGATCGACACGGCGAACGACCTTCGGATCTTCGAGCGCGACGGATCGATCGAGGGCGCGGTGCCCGACGCGGTAGTGCTTCCCTCGACCACTCAACAGGTCGCGGAGGTCGTCACGATCGCCGCGCAAAACAAGGTTCCCATCGTGCCGCGCGGCGCGGGCACGGGATTGTCGGGCGGCGCCGTGACCATACGCGGGGGAATCGCGCTGCAGGTCACGCGCATGCGCCGCATCCTCGACATCGACCCCGTCGCCCAGACCGCGCTGGTCGAGCCGGGCGTCGTGAACAAGGAGCTTTCACTGGTTGCAGCGCAGCACGGCTTGTTCTACGCGCCCGACCCCTCGAGCCAGAACGCTTGCACAATCGGCGGCAACGCCGCCGAAAACTCAGGCGGCCCGCACTGTCTTTACTACGGCGTGACGACCAACCACGTGCTCGGCATGGAGGTCGTGCTCGCCGATGGCAGCGTGCACTGGGTCAATGGCGACGTGCCCGACCGCGTCGGTCTGGACCTGTGCGGAATCCTCGTCGGTTCGGAAGGCACACTGTGCGCGATCACGAAGATCAAGGTCCGCTTGCTGCGAATTCCGCCGAGCATCGTCACCTTGCTGGCGGCGTTCCCGAGCATCGAGACCGCGAGCCAGGCCGTGTCGGCGGTCATCGGGCACGGCATTGTTCCGTCTGCGCTCGAGATGATGGACAAGGTCACCGTCGGTGCGGTCGAAGCCCACTACCACGCGGGCTACCCAACGGATGCCGGGGCGGTTCTGTTGGTCGAAGTCGACGGCATCGAGGAATCGACCCGCGAGCTCACGGCTGCCATCAGCAAGATCCTTGCCGACAACCACGGCTACGCACTGCGAGAGGCCCAGACTGCGGCGGAACGCGAGCTCCTCTGGGCCGGTCGCAAAGGCGCAATCGGCGCCTTGGGCCGCATCAAACCCAACTACTACCTGCACGATGGCGTCGTCCCGCGCTCCCGGCTGCCGCAGATCCTGTCCGCGGTCGGAGAGATAGGTGAGCACTACAGGCTTCCGGTCGCGAACGTCTTTCACGCCGGTGACGGCAACCTGCACCCGAACATCCTCTTCGACATGCGCGACAGCCAGGTCATGCCTCAGGTCGAGGCAGCCGGCGAGGAGATGCTGCGCGCGGTGGTCGAGCTGGGCGGTGCACTGTCAGGCGAGCACGGTATCGGCCTCGAGAAGAGCGCGTTCATGCCCTGGATCTACAGCCCGGACGACCTCGACGCGATGCACCGCTTGAAGGACGTACTGGATCCCGAGGGCATTCTCAACCCGGGCAAGATCTTTCCCGACGCCACCGACAGGAAGGTCCATCTCGCCGGTCGCACCGGCCTGGCGATTGAGGCGAAATGGTGGTGAAGGGTCCCGCGGTCGAAAAACCCTCCAGCGCCGATGAGCTCGCGCGCACCCTGCACGACGCCGCCACCGCACGACACACGGTCGCACCCGTCGGCGGCGGCCGGGCCATGGGCATGGGCAACCCCGGGGAGGATGTCGACCTGCTGCTCCACACGACGCGCCTCGACCGCGTGATCGAACACTCGCAGGCCGACATGGTGGTGAGCGTCGAGGCGGGCATCACCCTCGAGGCCTTGCAGGAGCACCTCCGCAGGGCCGGTCAGTTCCTGCCCGTCGACCCGTTCAACTCGCCGGGCCACACCATCGGCGGGCTCCTGGCGACCGGCTGGACGGGTCCGCTGCGCATGCGCTACGGCTCGCCCCGCGACTTCCTGATCGGCGTCCGGGTCGCACTGCCCGACGGCAAGCTCGCGAGCGGCGGCGGACGCGTGGTCAAGAACGTGAGCGGCTACGACATGATGAAACTGCATTACGGCGCCCTTGGCACGGTCGGCGTGATCGTCGCCGCCTCCTTCAAGGTATTTCCTCGACCCCTTCACGACGCGACCATGACGGCCGATGGAGGGTGGGAAGACGCGGAGCGGGCGCTTGCGGCGCCGGTAGCGCCCACGGCCCTCGAAATCTTCTCCGACGGCCGTGTGCTCGCGCGTTACACGGGCAGCCGCGACGCGGTCGATCGCGTGGTGCGCGAGCTTGGCTGGCCGGCGGAGGACCCGTCGATCTGGGAAAGGCACATGACGCGATCGCCTGCTCGCTGGGCTCGCATCTCGGCTCCACGCACGGCGATCCGCAACCTTGTCGAGGCACTTCCAAGGGGTGCGGGCTGGTGGGCGTCTCCCGGCGTGGGCGTTGCGCACTGGGCGATCGCATCTGACGCGGACTCGGTCCGGGAAGTCCGAGCGCGGACCGAAGCCGCCGGCGGTGCGCTCGTCATGCTCTCCGCACCCGACGACTTCATGCTCGAGGTCGACGCGTGGGGCGCTCGACCGGCGACACTCGACGTCATGCGGCGCCTCAAGGATGCTTTCGACCCCGAGGGCATCCTGAATCCCGGCAGGTTCGTAGTTTGAGCAAACCATTCTCGCGCCTGTCGGACGACGACCTTGCCACCTGCGTCCACTGCGGCCTCTGCCTCGACGCCTGTCCGACGTTTCGCGTCACCGGCCTCGAGACCGAGTCGCCACGTGGGCGCATATATCTGATGACGCAGTGGAAGCGCGGTGGCATGACCTTCGATGAGGAGCAGGTCCGCCACATCGACCTGTGCCTGGGCTGCAGAACATGCGAAGGCGTGTGCCCCTCGGGCGTGCCCTACGGCCGCATCATCGAGGCCGGCCGCGCCGACGTCGAGGACCAACGGCGCCCCAGCTTCAAGCGCGTGGCGAGCCGCTTCGCCCTGCGCCAGCTCGTGGCCCATCCGACGCGACTGCGATGGGCCGGCAACGCAACTCTCATTGCGCAGAGGTATCACCTGACTTCGATCGTGCGCTCGGGCCGGATGCTGCCGCGGCTGCGCGCGCGCTACTGCCCGCCGGAGGGCAACGTCGCTGCTCCTTTCGGTCCGCGCAAGTACCGCGTCGCATTCCTGGTCGGATGCGTAATGCCGATCCTCTATCCGCAGTCCCATTACGCCGCGGTCAAGCTCCTGCAGCTCGCCGGCTGCGAGGTCTGGTTCCCACCAGGCGAACGCTGCTGCGGCGCGCTCCTCGCGCACAACGGCGACATGAAGGGCGCGGAGCGGCTCCGCGACGCCAACACGAAGCAGTACCGCGCGGGCGATTTCGACGCGCTCGTCGTCGACTCGGCCGGGTGCGGGGCGCACCTGAAGGATTTCTATCCGGAGCTCAAAGGACGCGTCAAGGATCTAACCGAGTGGCTCGCCGAGGTCGGTCTGCCTGAGCCCAAGCGCGATGTTCCCATCCGGCTGACCTACCAGGACGCGTGCCACCTCGCCCACGGGCAGAAGATCAAGAAGCAACCCCGCGACCTGCTGCGCGCCCTACCCGGCGTGAAGTGGGTCGAGATGCGACACGCCGACATCTGCTGCGGCGCGGCCGGGCTCTACAGCACGCTCGAGGCTGACATGTCGCACCGCGTGCTCGACCAGAAGCTGGACGACGTCCTGGCGACGAATGCCGACGTGCTCAGCGTCGCCAATCCCGGGTGCCAGATGCAGCTCGAGTCAGGTCTACGCGAGCACAGGTCGCCGATGAGAGTCGAGCACGTCGCCGAAACGCTGATGCGGGCTTACTCCTAATTCCGGCCAGCTGATCTAGGCACCTTGCGCGATAGTCCGGACTATCGCCTCATTTCGAAACCGACAATGCGCGTTAGTCCGGACTAACGCACATGGTTGGGGTTGGGCGCCCGAGCGTCAGGCCTTCATCTTCGGAAGCACTGCGGTCTTGGTGACGTCGACCTCGACGCGCGCCACCGCGAGGGTCACGTTGTCTGGAGCACCGAGCTCGCGGCACCGCTCGATCACTCTCTCTGCGCCACGGTCGAGATTCCCATCGCGCAGCAACAGCCGGCCCATCTCCTCGACGCTCACACCCGCCGTCTCGACGCCGTCGCTGCACAACACGATGGCGTCGCCCTCTTCGAGCTTCATCTTGTCGGTAAAGGGCTGGATCTGCTCCCAGACGCCGACGGCCCTCGTGAGCCGGTGCTTGAGCGGATGGTTCTCCGCCTCCTCCGGCTTGATCAGGCCCAGGCGCACCTGCTCCGCCGGCCATGAGTGGTCCTGCGAGATGAGCTTCGCCGGGCCGCTGCGAAAGAGGTAGGCGGGGCTGTCGCCGACGTTCAGCAGGCCGAGCTCGCCCGAGCGAATCGCCGCGATCACCATGGTGCTTCCCATCCCCGCCCAGTCAGGGTTGTCGCGCGCGGCGTTGAAAACCGCGGTGTTGGCTTCCTTGCACGCTTTCTTGAGACGGTCCGCGTCGATGCCTTCCTGACCATCCTCAGCCAGCACCTTGGTCACGGTCTTGACCGCGATGGAGCTTGCATGCTGGCCGGCTGCGTGTCCACCCATGCCATCGCACACCACGATCAGCGTGTCGAGCCCGGCCTTGTTGCGCCAGACCACGACCGAGTCCTCGTTCTCCTCTCGCTCGAGGCCCGGGTCGGTGGCCCACGCGATACGTAGACGCATCGTCAGCTAACGAGCGAAACCGTGGCTAGGCTCCGATAACGGCGAAGTGGACCGCGTTCTGGCCGATCGTCAGTCGGTCGCCGTGGTTCAGCTGTTTCTCCTGCACCGATTCGCCGTTGACGAATGTGCCGTTGGTGCTGCCCAGGTCGACGACCCAGAACTCATTGCCCCGGCGCTCGAGGCGAGCATGGTGGCCGCTCGTGGCCGGGTCGCGAAGGATCACGTCGTTGTCAGGCGACCGGCCAAGGCGGAGCGCATGGTCGCCGGCGCGATGACTGTGGCCAGCGTCGGGACCTGATTCGATCGTGAGCTCACCCTGCGGAGCCGCGCCTGCAGACGTCGGGGGTCGTGTCGGCATCGCCATCGTGTCGGCGACCGGAGGGGTCGCAGACGGCGGCTGCCACGCCGGCATCAGCGTGGTGGGCTCGCGGTCCATCCCGGTGTCTGCGGGGGGCGGCGCGATCATCGTCTCCGCCACGGCCGATGAAGCCGGAGGTGATGGCGGGCCCCAGGGCGCCTGCGCCGGTTGGGGAGCCGACGGGACCGCTGGCGGAAGCGGAACCTCGATGGGCGCCTCGACCTGGGCCGCTCGCGCGCCCTCCGCGAGGTCGGAGTCGGTCGATGGCGCCGGCGGTGCCGCCGCCGACCAGACCGGCGCAGGGGCGTTCCACGGCGGAGCGGCAACGGCCGGCGGCTGCGGCGCTGCTGGAGCCGGTGCGGCCGGCACCCCCCACGATGGAGCGGCGGGCGCGGCCGGCTCTTCGGTTCGGGGCGCCTCCCAGGCAGGAGCCGGAGGGGCGGGCGGTGGCGCCGGCGCCGATGCGGCCGGAGCGTCCCACGAGGGGGCCACGGTCGGCGGTGGAGCGGAAGCGGGTGCGGGCGGCGCGGCCGGCGCGGCCGTAGCCGGGGCGCTCCAACCACCTGGTGCCGGCGCCGGAGGTGCCGCTGGCGGCGGCTCCCACGACGGCGCGACAGGGGGAGGATTCCATGAAGGCGCGGCCGACTCCGCGGGTGGCGCTCCCCATGCCAGGGCCGGCTGGGCGGGTTCGGGTGCGGGCGCGGGCGGCGGAGCACCCCACGACGGGGCTGGCGCCGCCGCCGGCGGTGCCTCGGGCGATCCCCACGTCGGAGCGGCACTGGGCGGCGGGGACGACGTTGGGCTTCCCCACGTCGGAGCCGGGGCAGTTGGTGCCGGCGCCGGCGCGGGTGCCATCGGTGGCGGCGCCGGTGGCGCGCCCCACGAGGGCGACGTGGCGCCAGGCGTCACCGCGGGCGAAGCAGGTTGTCCCCACGCACCGGCGGCAGCGGGCGCCGCGGGTGCGGGCGCCGCGCCCCAGCCTGGGGACGGTGGGGTCGCCATGGTCGGGGCGACGGTCGCGGGTCGGGCCGGCGTCGGCGGGGCCCACGTCGCGGCCACGCCCGCGGTCTGGTTCGCCGGGGCCGACGGCCGAACGGGTGGGGCGGCCTTCTTGCTCCGGCGGCGGCGGCGCGTCCGCAGATAAAGGACGCCGGCGACCAGCGCCGCCAGGGCGAGAATTGCGTCTGCGTACAACGTTTGCATGGTCTTGTGGAGGAGCCTCCCTACTCGCCTAGCACGGCATCGATCTACGTAGCCCTGAAGTATGCCATCGAGGTCAGGCTTCTCTGCGGTGTGCGCTGTTTTCGATCACGAGCCTTCCCGACGCCACACCTGGCACGGTGATATCCGCCTCGAGGGAGTGCGCGCCCGGGCTCAGCGACTCACCCGTCACCACGTGTACGACCAGGCGCCGGCCCAGCGGCATGTCGAGACGTTTCGGGAGAGGCGCCAGCCCGGCGTTCGACTCGATCTGGAGCTGATGACCCGTCACGGCGACACCGTCGAGACGCAAGCCACCGACTCCGACGAGGACCGCCGGCCGCGTGCGATTTTGAAGCGCAAAGCTCAGGCCGTGTGTCTCCGCGCGCAAGCTGAACAGGTCCGCAAGCCGCTCCGCCAGGTAGCGCGGTATCTCAGGTCGAGATCGCAGCGCCGATGTCGTTGAGCCGACGGCAAAGTCGAACACGGTCGTGTCGATCACCGCACCGCGAACGGTCAGGGTCGCTTCCAGCCTGTACTCGCCCTCGGCCGCGAGCGGAAGACTCAGGGTCGTTGCGCTGACGGCGGGCTCGGCGACCGTGGGGACCTCGACCTCGACCACGCCGGAATAGGACTTCTTCACCACAACGTCGCGCACCCGGTCGAGTCCGCGCGCGCCTGCGGCCTTCTCTCGCGTCAGCGACCAGCGCACAACTCCGCGCCCCGCGACTTCAGGGTCGTCGTTGACGACGACGAGGCGCGCCGAAAAGGGAACCTGCGGGTTCACGACGAAACCGAACGGCCTTCCTTCCTCGAACGCGAGAGGGTCGACGATGACGCGCGTCGGCCTGAACGCTTCGGCCAGCGCTTCGAGGGCGAGCTTCGGCCGGCGCGACCCGTCGAGCAAACCCGCGCCGATGCCTGGGAAGGGATCGACAAGGTGATGCACGAATGCACCCCAGCACGATTCGAACTTGCGCGTCCTCAGGTGTTCCGCCGCGTAGCGCACGAGATCCGCCTGGTACGCCTGCGACGCCTCGACGTAGTCCTCGAGGTTCCGGTGCGCCGACGGTAATCCGACCCCGCGCTCAGCCCAGTTGAGGTACTGGAAACCTGCGTGTCTCCAGGCTGGATCGTCGTCCGCGACCGGCCACCGCGCCTCGATGCGACCCCAGACGGGCGAGTCGACGTCGGGCAAAGACTGCGCGCCGAACGCACTGACCATCAGCGGCTCGACATGCGCGATGTCCGCCCACGAACCGTCTGCCCATCCCTGGGTGAGGTGAAGGTCGATGTCCCCCGAGGCGGCGATCGATGGTCGAGATGGATCGAGGTGGTCGAAGGCCGCCTTGAGCTCCTGGTCGATCGAATGGTTTTGGCGGACGGAGTGGACCTCACCGAGGTCGAAGCTGGTCGAGAGCCAGGGGGGCGCGTCGTGGGCTATCCACAGCGCGATCGAGGGATGGTTGCGCAGCGCGGTCACCATCTCCGCCTGCTGCTGTCGCGCCGCCGACTCGAAGAAGCGCGCCTCGTCGGTGCGTCCGTGGTAGACGTACGTGCCGGTCAGCGGAAGGTCCTGGAGCACGAGCATGCCCGCGACATCAGCCTCGCGATAGAACTCGGCAGGCAATACGTTGGCGACGACGCGCAGCGCGTCGATGTTGGCCTGCTTCGCGGTTGCGATGTCACGCACGAAGACGTCGCGGCTCAGCTCATCGAGTCGGTACGCGGGCGCATAGCACGCACCGCGCAAGAACATGGGGCGCCCATTGACCGCAAAGCTCCAGCGCCGCGGTCCGATGTCCCAGGTCAGCTGTCGAAATCCGAACGCGGCTTCAACCCTTGACGACTCGGCGCCCTCGGATCTCGCCACCAGCTCGCCGCGATACAGCGGCTGCGCACCGAATCGCCATGGCTCCCAGCGTTGGGCGCCGGGCAGCGCGAGGCGCATCGTCACCGTTTGTTCCGACCCACCCGCGAGGCGTACCTCGCGCTGGAGGCGCAATGGTTCGCGGTCGGGCTGCTGCACCGTCAACTCGATCTCGCCATCCATCTGCCGCCCGTCCAGGTTGCGCAGCCTCGCCTCGACCTCCAGCCGCCCGTCACCGGCCTCGAAGGTCGGTGTCATTCGCATCCAGTCCACGGCGATGGCGCCCCGGTACTCGAGCTGCACCGGGCGCCAGAGTCCGAGCGGGACTTCAAGCGCGTAGGGCTCGGGCAGGCTGCCGTAAGCCGACGCGGGATAGGGCTTCAGGTCGCCGTCGTTGAACAGGCCCATGATGTGACGCTTCTTTTCGGGCTGCAGCTCGACCGGTGACTCGCAGCAGATCACGAGCAGGTTCTCGGATTTGAGGTACGGGGTGAGGTCGAAGCCGAACGGCGCGAAGTAGCCGTAGTGCGAGCCGAGCAGCCGCCCGTTGAGCCACACGTTGGTGGCGAGAAAGGCGCCGCCGATGCGAAGCACGACGCGTCCCGCGTGGTCGGGTCGCGGAAACTCGGTGCGATACCAAACGGACTGGCGTCCCTCGCGCGCCGCCAGCTGGTGCGGAACCTCGATCGGCCTCCAGCCGGTGCCATGCCCGATGGTCAGGCGCTCGGCCTCGCCTTCGCCGAGCGGCATCCATACCGCCTCCCATCCCGTGAGCTCGCGCGCGTGGACGCGTTGCGCGAGCGGCATGAAAAGTGAGTCGCTCATGCTGCGTACGCTCCATCCGCAGTCGCGCAGATCAGCACTGGTCGCTGCATCGCACGCACGAAGTCTCCCGTCTTGTCGCGGGCCACAAGCGCGAGGATGCTTCCGCCAAAGCCGGCGCCCATGATCCGCGATCCGAAGCACCCTTCGATCGAGTCGGCATCGGCAACGAGCGCATCGACCGTGGGCGTCGAGACCTCGAAGTCGTCGCGAAGACTGCGATGCGACTCCTTCAGAAGCTCGCCCATGCGTTGGAAATCCCTCGCGCGCAACGCTGCGACGAACTCACGCACGCGACCGATCTCGGAGTTGACGTGTCGCATCCGCCTTGGATCACCCGACTCGGCCTCGTGACGGCGCTGGTTGTAGGGCGTGTCCGCCAGGTTGCGGTGCTGCCCCGAGTCGATGACGGCGATCGCAACCTCGTCGGGGAAGGGGACCAACTCGTAGTCAAGGGTCGCGCAGTCGAGCAGGAGCGCGCAGCCCCGCCGTCCAAGCGCCGAGGCGAACTGGTCCATGACCCCGACCTCCACGCCGGTCGCCTTCTGCTCCGCCCGCCGGCACGCAAGCGCCGCCTCCTTGCCGTCCATTTGGGGCCGCAGTCCTGACGCGACGGCGACGAGCAGCGCCGCGGACGAGCTGATCCCGGCGTTCGGTGGCACCTCCGACGTGACGTGCACCGCCTGCGGCTTGGCGCCTAGCTCTTCGCCGATCGCGCGTACGTAAGCGAGTCCGCCCTGCACATCGCTCGTAATCGACCATTCCGTTACTTCGTGGCCGCTGACCTCCGTGTAGCGATCGACCGCGGCCGGCAGCACGATTCCACCGAGGTAATCGACGTGCTCCCCGATGAGGTTCACCCGGCCGGGCGCTCGCCCTGACCATGCCCCGCTAGAGGGCACGAAGCTCCGCGGCCGTGTCTTCGGCACGCGCGTCGACTATGAACGCGCCGGCGCCGAGCTCCGAGCCCGCCAGGTACTTGAGCTTGTCCTTCGTCCGATTCGGCGGATAGAACTCGATGTGGAAGTGGTGGTGGCGGCCGCTGCGTCCAGGCGGCTTTTGATGCATCGCCATCACGTACGGGAGCGGCTTCTGAAAGAGGCGGTCGTACTTCTGCAGCAGGCCCTTCAGGTTGGTGGCAAACGAAAGGTCGTCGTCGGAATCAAGGTCAGCAAGCCCGCCGCGATGATTGATCGGCGCGAGGTGGACCTCGTACGGCCAGCGCGCAAAGGGCGGGACGAACGCGATCCAGCGGTCATCGCGCAGCACCGTACGCACGCCATCCCTCTCCCCTTCGATCACGTCGCAGTAGAGGCAGCGCCCCGTCTTCCGCTGGTGTCTCGCCTCCGCGGCGAGCTCGCGCTGCAGCACCGGTGGAAGGAACGGATAGGCGTAGATCTGACCGTGCGGGTGGCTGAGCGTGACACCGATCTCTTCGCCGCGGTTCTCGAACACATACACGTACTTCACGTTCGGGAGGCGACCGAGCTCATTGGTACGGTCGCGCCAGACTGCGATCAGGTCCCGGATGTGGTCGACGCTTTGCTCGCCGAGCGAAGAGTCATGGTCGGGCGTGTAGCACACGACCTCACACCGTCCCTGGTCGCCCGTGAACGAGGGAAATCGGTTTTCGAAGACCGCGATGTAGTAATCGGGCTCCGGAATCTCGGTCTCCTCCATGCCCGGTCGCGTGGGGCACAGGGGACAGTGCTCCGCGGGCGGGTGATACGTGCGGTCCTGGCGCCAGGGCGCGATGGTGACCCACTCTTCGAGGAGGGGATGCCACCTGAGCTCGCTCACTTCTTCTTCTCGAAGTAGATGAGGTAGCGACCGTCGGGTTTCTTGACGACCCTCTTTTTGATTCGCTTCTCAGTCGCCAATCGCGCGCCTCACGGCTTCGTCGGGGCTGTCGACTTTCTCCAGTCCTTCGACGTCCCACGAATCGAGCGCAAATACGGACCGTCCGAGCCGTCGCGCGTGAGCGATCTCGCTCAGCGTCCCCCATCCACGACCGATCGCGATCACGCTCTCCGCGGCGGTCACGATTAATAAATTGCGGCCCTGGCCGAGGCCGGTCGGAAGGGAAAGGGTGAGATGTGGGTTGGCGCCCTCGCGATCGGCTTCCGAGAGCAAGCCGACCACGGTGCCACCCTCGCGTGCCGCGCCCTCGCTGGCAGCTGCGGACACGCCCCCGTATCCGCCGTTGATGACGATCGCGCCCGACCTCGCGAGAAGCCTGCCCACCTCGCGCGCGGCATCGAGCTGCGAGGGAGTTGCCTCGGTCGCACCGCACACGGCGACATAACGACGGGGCATCGACGCAAGAGTTTATTCGGTACTATGTCCGACGAAGTTCAACGCCCGTGGGGCAAAGGAGGTGAGGCGGAGCTTTGGATATACCCAGTCGTGGTGCCAGCCGCCTCGTTTGCCAGCCGGGAGCTCGGGAGGAAGGCAGCTTCTAACCTCTAGGGCTTCCACGTCCTAATCCGGCTCCTGGAGTCGGAGGCGGTAGCACTGCGAACGTGGACGAGAGGGTCGGCATGTGCCGGCCCTCTCTTTTTTGTTGGCAACTACGATGTGAACTCGTGGCCGAGGATTTCGCCGCGCGTCTCAACGAGATTCCCGAGGGATGGGTCAGCGCGATGGGCATGATCGTCACGCACGCCACCAAGGACGAGGTGCGCTGCGAGCTCACCGTCGGACCTCAGCACCTGCAGGGCTACGGCATCGTGCACGGCGGCGTGCACTGCGGAATCATCGAGACGCTTTCTTCGATGGGGGCGTTCCTGGTCGCGCGCGAGCGCAGACAGCACGTCGTCGGCCTCGAGAACAACACGAGCTTCGTGCGCGCCGTACGTGCCGGGGCCAAGCTGCACGCGGTCGCGACACCCGTCACGCGCGGACGGCAGACGCAGGTCTGGCAGGCGCAGGTGCTCGACGAGGACGACCGCATCGTCGCCACGGGGCGCGTTCGGCTGTTGTGCCTTTCCGAAGACCAGTCGCTGGCCGGAGACCAGGTGAAAGGAGCTCTCAGCCCCACGTCATAACAGGGCCTAGACTTCTGCGCCAGCGATGACCCGCGCTGCCGGCGCCGGAGTGACGGCCGACGAGATCACCGACGCCATGATCAGCTACGGCGACCGTGTTTGGCGCGTGGTGGAGGGGGCCTACACGCAAAGGTTGGGTGAAGCCGGTCTTATCGTGACAGGGGTTCCGGTCCCGATTATGAACGGCGTGCTGACGATCCGGACCTCGGCAAGCATCCTCGACGTCGAGCGGCTGCTGGATGTGGTCGCCGCGACGGGCCTGCCCCATCGGCTTTCGATTCGGCCCGGGTGCGCGGCGGAGCTTGTTGACCTGGTCAAGGCGAGGGGCTTCGTCGAGTATGCATCTCTACCTCTCATGGTCATGGAGCAGGATTTCGAGTCGCTTCGTCCGGCGGCCCAGCATCCGGACCTGACCATTCGTCAACTCGAGCCGGAGGAGGCAGGCGTCCACGCCGCCATAGGTGCGGAGGCGTTTCAGACACCGCCCGAGGCCTCCGAGCGGATGACGCCGCCGTCTGCTCTTCGGCTCCCTGGGTTCCGGGTCTATGTTGGGCTGCTCGATCGCGAGGCTGTGACCACGGCGGTCGGGTGCGTGCTCGGCGACTACGTGGGGGTATTCAACGTGGCTACGCTCGAGCGGCATCGGGGACACGGGTACGGAGCGGCGGTGACTGCACGTGCAGTGCTCGACGGATTCAGCGCAGGCGCCTCGATCGCCTATCTGCTGTCGTCTGCGATGGGGTTCAGCGTCTACGAGCGGCTGGGATTCAGAACGCTCGAGACCTGGTCGGTCTGGGTCACCGACCACCCGTCGCATAGCTGAAGATGATCTCGTCGATCAGGCGCTCGACCGGCGCGAGGTCATCGGTGAAGACCTGGTCGTGGTAAGGCGAGACTCTCAGGCTGCTGCTGCTCAGCACGTTCTGCGCGACGTCCTGCGCAACCGGCTCATCGATCAGCGATAGGTTGTGCTCGACGTCAGTCAACGTCACCGGCTCGGTGGTGCCATAGATGAGCGTGTTGGCAAACTGCGGGACGTCGACCAGAAACACCGACGGATAAACCGCCGCCATCGTGCTTGCGAGCGCATCGACCAGGCGATAGTCGGTGGCCGTTCGACCGGCGTTGACCACCGCCACCCCGCCCGGCCGAAGATGGTCTTTGACCTGGCTGAAGAATTCGCGGGTCGTCAGGTGAAACGGGATGTACGGCTGGCGGTAGGCGTCCATCACGACCACGTCGTACTGCGACGCCTGCGTGTCCAGCCAGTACCGCGCGTCCGCAATCACCGGGTGCACGTTCTGCTGATCGAGATGGAAATAGCGATGCGCGACGTCGAGAATCGCGGGGTCGATCTCCACGCCGGTGATCTGGACCGCGGCGCCGTAGGCCGCGACGTACTGGCGCGCGGCCGTGCCCCCCGCCAATCCGAGGATGGCGACGTCTCTTGGCGCTTGCTCGCTTGACCCCGCGGGTCGAAACGCGTCCGCCACGAGCATGTAGTCCCACGGTCCGCCGGTCAGGAGATCGCTCGGGTCGTAGATCGAGTGGACCGCCTGCCCCTCGTTGAGGATCAGCTCGGTCCTCGTCCCCTCGCGCACGACCTGGATGTAGCCGTACGCCGAATCTTTCTCGTAGAGGAGCTGGCCGTACTGCGGCGGCTTGATCCCCGAGGGCAGAAGGATCCACGCGACAAGCACCACTGCGGCAAACGACGCATAGAGACGGTAGAAACGACCCAGCGGCCACAAGCCCGCGACCGATATGACGACGAGGACGAGCCCGAAGCCTTCGAGCGTAGGCCGCGTGCCATAGGTAGGGATGAACCAGAAAACCGGCAGGAAAGTGCCGAGGATGCTCCCGGCGGTCGAGAGCGCATAGACACGTCCCGCGGTGTTGCCGCCCGTCTCCACGTCCCGCAGCAGCAGGCGGATCGCAAACGGGCTGACGCAGCCGAGGAGTATCACGGGCACCGCAAACATCAGCACCACCGCGAGAAGGGTCCCGAGCACCAACCCGACGCTGATCTCCTTGAAACCCTGCTGCGACGCCAGGAGGATCGGGTAGCTGACGAGCGGGATGACGCCTATCCACAGGCCCGCCCACGCGGTGATCTGGAAGAGCACGTTGTCGCGCGGATAGCGGTCGGCGAGCCGCCCCCCGATCACGTAACCCGCCGACAGGTAGATGAGGATGAGGCCGATCAAAACGCCCCACACGTAGAGGCTCGTCCCGAAATACGGCGCGAGCAACCGCGACGCCCCGAACTCCACGCCGAGCGACGCCATGCCGGAGACGAAGACGAGCGGCAGCAGCAGGCGACGGGCCAGCGGCACCGTCAGGCCGGTTGCTCTGCCGCCCACTTGCGCGTCTGCTCGGTCATCGGGACGGGAAGCTGGACGCGCACCTCCGCATACATGTCGCCCTGCGAGCCGCCCTTCGGGTCGGGCAGCCCGAGGCCGCGCAGCCGGATCCTGGTCCCGTTCTGCGTCTCGGCAGCGACCTTGAACATGACCTGTCCGCCCTTGATCGTCGGCGCGGCGATCTCGCCCCCCTGGAGCGCCACCCGCAGCGGGACTGGCACCACTACGCGCAGGTCCTTGCCGTCGCGCGTGAAGATCGGATCGGGCGCCACCTGCACGGTCGCGCGCAAGCCTGGAACTCGCAGCACAGTGCCTTCCTTCACGCCGGCCGGGACCCGCACCTCGACGCGACGCCCGCCAGGGAGCTCGACGGCGCGGCTGGTTCCGGTGTAGAGCTCGGCAAGGCTGACCGTGATCGGGAGCTCCACGTCGACAGCCTGCTCGCGGGTGCGACCGCGCTGGTTGCCGAAGATCGAGCCGAAGATGTCACCGAACCCGCCCGAGTCGCCGAACAGGTCCTCCATCTCCTCCGGCGTGACGGTGCGGTACTGCACCCGCGGTCCGGCCTCAGGTCGGAAGCCGCCCCCGCCCCGCGGACCCGCGCCAGGCTGGACGCCGGCGGCCGCGGCCCCGGCCCATGCGTCGCCGAACTCGTCGTAGAGCTTTCGCTTGTTGGTGTCCGACAGGACCTCGTGCGCCTCGGACAGCTCCTTGAACCGAGCCTCGGCTTGCTTGTCGCCGGAGTTCAGGTCCGGGTGGTACTTGCGCGCGAGCTTGCGGAAGGCCGCAGAGATCTCCTTCTGCGTCGCCGTCCGTGGTACTCCGAGCACGTCGTAGAAGTCCTTGGTCTTAGGCACCTTTGCTTTGTACCCGCTTGTGGTGCTCGACGAACCCGGGCCGCCGCACGTAGCCGAGCCGTTCGTTGATATGAAGCATCGGAGCGTTCTCGGCGTCGTTGTCGGTGACGACGACCGGCACACCCAGCTCGGTCGCCTGTGCGAGCGACTGCAGCTTGATGGCACGCGCGATGCCGCGGCCTCGATAGTCCGGGTGGGAGCACGTGTACCCGGTCCAGATGGTGCCCTTCACCGGCGGGTAGCGCAGGTATGACAGGGCGATCGGTCGATCGCCATCGAGCGCCACCCAGTAGCGGTCCATCCGCCGGTCGGGCCCGTTCGTTCGGCGCACGAAATCTTCGAATGCCTCGCGGAGGATGGGGAGAGTCGTTGGGATGTCCTGCCGGGTTGTCGCATCGAGCTCGTGCAGCTTGTGGAGTTTGTCCGGGTCGTCCCATGCGTCGACCGTGGTCAGCTCAATCTTTTCGCGCGACATCGCCCGGCGGGCCTGGTTTGCCTCCGCGACAAGCCGGGGTCCGTTGGAGCGAAGGTCGAGCTCCCACACCTTTTCCAGGCGCTTACGCTCAAATCCCAGCCGAGCCAGCGCATCGAGCATCTCGGGCTCGTCCTCTGCTGCGTAGGCGAGGAGCAGGTGCGAGCCTTCGGCGATCCCGCGCTCCGAGATCCAGGCCCACATGACGTCGAGCCTTTCGACGTCGAGCTCATCGCGTCTGAGCGATACCTCGACCTCGCAGTGCCGGTCAGGCAGCTCCGACCAGGGCCCGTGATACCACGAGACGAAACCGATCGGTCTTCCCTCAAGTTCCGCGATGAACCGCCCGGACTCGAATCCGCGGCGCTGATGCTCCCATCGGTAACGAGTAACGATCGGGTCGTGCACCATCGTGGGATACGCGGCGCTCATGAGCTCCGTCGAAAGCTCCGCATCGTCAAGCGTGGCAGGCCGGTAGGTGATCGCGGACACGACGCCAAAGACTACAGGCCGATGATGCGGGGCACGATTCCGTCCTCGTCGATCTCGAGAATGCCGACGGACGCAGGCTCGGGTCGACGGATGTGTCGCGCGACCTGAAGCCAGCTCCACTCGAACCACCCCGGTTTTTGGGCGAGCCTGTTCTTCACAGTCCGGGAGTTCCACACGTGCACGCCTCCCGGATTGAAGAGCAGCGCGCCGCCGACCCTGCGCATGTCGGCGTGGTGCGTATGGCCGTGGATGATCACGTCGGCGTCGGGAAACCTGCGCCGCAGGGCGCGCGGTAAGCCCGCGTGCGGACGGAAGTAGCCCAGCGAGACAGTCCAGAGAAACGTGCTGGGCTCTTCGATCCAGTGCGAGCGATCGCCGTGGATCACGACGATCTTGCGACCTTCGACCGTCACCTCGCGCGAGCGAGGAAGTGCATCAAGGTCCCGGTCGTGGTCGCCGCGCACCGCCTCCACTGGAGCGATCTGCGCCAGCTGCTCGAGCGCCTCGGTGCCGGTGATGTCACCCGCATGCAGGATCAGCTGGACTCCGCGCAGGACCGTGAAGATGCGATCGGGCAGCCGGTCGATGAACTCCGGGCAGTGCGTGTCGGCCACGACGCCGACGCGGGTCGTCATGCCTGTTGGGTTTGCGGGACGGCGGGACGCATCGTGAGCAACACGACCAGCGGCGAGAGGCTGAGAAGGCCCGCGAGGCCGAAGACCACGAACTGACCGGCATGGAACGCGAGGGCGCCGAGCACCGGACCGACGAGCCCCCCGAGGTAGAACGGAAACATGATCTGGCCGAGCACCGCGCCGCGCCTCTCTGCGCTGACCGTCGCGGCCATCACGGCCATCATCGCGACCAGGATCGCGGTTGAAAACACGGAGTTCAGGACGAGGAACGAAGCGAACAGCCCTATTTCGTGGCTCGCGCCGGCCACGAGCAGGGTCACGCAGGTGCCGGCCGAGGCGATGCTGAGGACCAACGTATAGCCAAACCGCTGAAGGCCGACACCCCACAACGGCGATGCGATCGCCGCGCCGAGGCCAACCAGTGAAAGCACCACGCCCACCGCCGTGACCGGGTTCATGGGCGCGAGGCGCGCGATGTAGATCGGGAGGTAAGGCAGCGCCACCCAAAGACCGATCTGGGCCACGGTCATGGCGAGGAAAAGCCGCCATAGAAGGGGGTTTCCAACGATCTCGTCCAGCGCGCCGCGCAAAAGACTGAACACGCGAACGTCGGCCGGTCGAACCCGGTCGCCTTCGCGCAGGAACACCATGAGCAGCACGGCGATGAACGCCGAGACTGCGGCGTCGATCAGCAGCATTCCCCTGACGTCGAAAAGGTGGACCAACGCCGAGCCAAGGATTGGACCAAGCGTGCGGCCTGCGGGCGAGCCCGCCCCGACGATCCCGATGCCGAGCGCAAGCCGCTGCGCGGGCGTGATCGATGCCTGGACCGCGAGCATCACACCGGTATTGCCGAGGATGAAACCGTTGAGGCAGATGAAGACGAGCGCCATCC
Source organism: Candidatus Dormiibacterota bacterium (assembly GCA_035945895.1). GTDB lineage: Bacteria > Chloroflexota > Dormibacteria > Dormibacterales > Dormibacteraceae > 40CM-4-65-16. The sequence goes on from DASYZS010000113.1 coordinate 18,636, forward strand.
AGGGTGAGGTCGAGAATGCCCAACCGGCGAAGATCACGGCCTCGATGGCCGCGCTGCGGACGATGATCAGCTTCCGGCTGTAGCGGTCGGCGAGCACGCCCCAGAAAGGCGCCAGCGGCAGCGCGAGCACGGTGCCCAGGCTGACGAAACCGGCGATCCAGGTCGGGACCTCGTCGGCCGGCACGTGCAGCTCGCGCAGGAA
>DASYZS010000114.1:0-3075 GCA_035945895.1 Candidatus Dormiibacterota bacterium
ACGAGCCCCTATACCGCCGATGAAGCCCAGCGCACCCGCTACTGGGTCAGCGTCGGCGGCATCCTCGTCTACGCCTCGGAACAGGGCGACCCCGAGCTGGACCAGGTGCTGGGCGTTTCTCGGTTCGGCGTCGCGGTCCAGGGTGGCGTCTACAAGGCGACGCCCGCGGTCGCGGGCGTCGATGCCGTCGCCGGCTCAGCCGACGGCGTCGTCCCCTTTGAGCCGTCGCCGACCCAGGTGACCTTCCTCCGGACGCCGGAGGGATACTCGGCCGGTTTCATCCAGAAGGTCGGACTGGGCTACGCGGTCGTGCTCGCCGACCCGCTCGTGATCTGCAACGGATACCTCGAAAAGTTGAGCAACGGCCGTCTCCTGGCCGACCTGCTCGGGTTGCTCGCACCCGGCGCGGCCGTGGCATTCGACGAGTACCACCACGGCCTGATCCTGAGTGACTTCTCTCCGCAAGCCTGGCTCCTGACGCCGTGGGGGGCCGCGCTGCTGTGGCTCCTCGTCGCCGTCTTCTTCGGCTTAATGCTGCGGGGCCGGCGATTTGGACCGCTGGTGGGGCGGCCGGTTGAGACCGCGCGGTCCGATGCCGAATGGTCGGTGGCAGTCGGCCAGCTGCTCAGGCGATCGAGCGCGCGCGCGGTGACGCTTGGCCTGCTGGCGAACGCGACCGAGCGCGCGGTGGCGACGCAAACAGGCCTGCCGGTGCAGCCCCGCGAGCGATTCTGGAATGCTCTCTGGGTGCGGGCACCCGAGACAGCGCAGGAGCTGGCGCAGGTCGAGTCATCGCTCCACGAAGCCGCGGCGAGCGAGCACGACCTCCTGAACGCTGCGCGGCGCCTGCACGCGATCGCCCACCCGGTGCGAGGCCGATGATCACGACCAAGGCCACCGACTTCTACGCCAGGTTTCGCGAGCAGCTCGCCAAGGCGATCGTCGGCCAGGATGAAGCCATTCGACTTTGCGCGATCGCGCTCGTGGCCCAGGGACACGTGCTGCTCGAGGGCGTGCCCGGCACCGGCAAGACCCTGCTGGCAAAAGCGATCGCCCGCGCGCTGACGCTCGATTACGGGCGTGTCCAGTTCACGCCGGACCTCATGCCCGCCGACATCCTGGGCACTTCGGTCTACGACCTCACGACCCGCACCTTCGCGCTGCGCCGCGGGCCGATCTTCACCAACGTCCTGCTCGCGGACGAGATCAATCGCGCGCCCGCGAAGGTCCAGTCGGCTCTTCTCGAGGCCATGGAAGAGCGCGGCGTCACCCTCGAAGGCCAGCAGCTTTCGCTGCCTGACCCGTTCCTCGTTCTGGCCACCCAGAACCCGGTCGAGTACGAAGGCACCTACCCGCTGCCCGAGGCGCAGCAGGACCGGTTCCTGTTCAAGGTGCGGCTCGACTACCCTGCGCCCTCGGACGAGATGGAGGTGCTGCGCCGCTGGGAGTCGGGCATCGAGCTTCGCGATCCGGTCAAGGCAGGTGTCGAGCCGGTCCTCGGGGCGGCCGACATCGAGGCGTGTCGCGCGCAGGTGGGCAGCGTCGTGCTCGACGAAAAGATCCGCCGGTACGTGGTGGATCTCGCGACCGCAACGCGCAACGCGCCCGAGATCGCGCTGGGCGCCAGCACTCGCGCCGAGGTTTTGCTGATGCTGGCCGCCAGGGCTTACGCCGCGTTTGACGGAGGAGAGTTCGTCACGCCGGACCATGTCAAGGCGCTGCTGGCGCCTGCGTTCCGGCATCGCCTGATCCTCCGTCCGGAAGCCGAGGTGGCGGGCCAGACGCCCGACAGCGTGCTCGATGCGGTCGCCAGCCGAGTCGTCCCGCCGCGCTGATTTCGGATGCGCACGCGCCCGCGGTTGCGAGTGGCGGTTCTCGCCGCACTTGGGGTTTGGCTCGCACTGCTCGCGATCGCGTTTGCCGGGGGTTGGGTAGGTGCGCCGGCGATCGTCGGTCAGGTGGCGATTGCGATCTGGGCCGGAGCCGGGATGTTCTTGATCCCCGCCTCGTGGCTACTGGCTCTGCTGATTGAGGAAGGGATCGCTCGGCGAAGCCAGTCGTGGCACGCGGTGCACATGGCGCCGTATCTGCTCGTCGCAGGGTCGCTGGTGTTGGGCGCCGGAGTCCTGCTGCTCCTGCCCTCGAGCTCGGCTACCATCCCGCTGAGACTCGTTGGCGGTTGGGCCGTGGCGTGGGGTGGCTTTGCTCTCTTCGTCGGCGTCACAGCCCTTCGGAAGAAACGGAGAACCCGAGTCGACACACGCCCTTGACTTTTTGAGAGGACTTGCGCCTCATAACTATTGCCTTAGCGGCGCGCTAACCCTAGGCTTACCGGACTCGATGCGGCGTTTAGCCTCGTTCACGACCGGGTTCGCTCTGGTCGCGTTCGCGGGCTTCCTGGGCGCCGTGCCGGTCGCCGCCTCGAGTGTCCTCGAAGTTCCGATCGCATTTCCGACGATCCAGGCGGCGATCAACGCCGCGGTCAACGGCGACACGGTGCTGGTCGATCCGGGCACGTACGTCGAGAACATCGACTTCAAGGGCAAGCTGATCACGGTCCAGAGCGCCAAAGGCCCCTCGGTCACGACCATCGACGGCGGCAACGTCGCTCCGGTGGTGAACTTCTCGACCTCGGAGACGGCAGCCGCAGTGCTGCAGGGCTTCACCATCCAGCACGGCAACGCGACTGCCACCTTCGGCTACGAGGGCGCGGGCGTGCACATCAACAGTGCCTCGCCGACGGTTGAGGGCAACGTCATCACCGCCAACGTCTCGTGTGCAGATGGGGCCGGCATCTCGATCGCGTTTGCGTCGCCTGTCATCCGCGACACCACCATCAATGGAAATTCGAAGCAGCCCGGATGCAGCGGACAGGGCGGCGGCGGGATCTACGTGCGCGGCGCGGCCGGCGCACAGATCATCCATAACACCATCACCAACAACAGCAGCGACTTCGGCGGTGGAATCGACCTGTTCGCGGCCGGAACGCCGACGCTGCTCAACAACACGATCAGCAACAACACCGCTGGCATCCAGGGCGGTGGGATCTACGCCGTGAACCAGTCCGACGCCATG
>DASYZS010000115.1:0-7727 GCA_035945895.1 Candidatus Dormiibacterota bacterium
TCAGGTGTCGAGCAAAAATGATCCCCTCGGACACGATCCAGACCACGATGACCATCCAGTACAGCGACGCGGCGAGCGCGTCGGTGGCGTAGAGCGGCTTCACGCCGGGCGCACGAACGAGCGGCGAAGACGATCCACCTCGGCGCCCGCCGCGCAGCCCTTCACGTGGTTGTTGACCAGGCCCATCGCCTGCATGAAGGACAGGACGGTCGTCGGTCCGACAAAACCCCAGCCGCGTTTGCGCAGGTCCTTGCTCATGGCCACGGCCTCGGGCAGCATGCCCTCGGGGCGCCGCTTGGGCTCGTAGCTCCAGACGTACTTGGGAAAGCTTCCGAATTCCGCGACGAGCTCGGCGTGCCGGCGTGCGTTGTTGATGGTCGCCTCGATCTTTGCCCGGTTGCGGACGATGCCCGCGTCGCCCATCAGGCGCGCCACGTCACGGGAGCCAAGGCGCGCAACCGCCGTGGGGTCGAAATCCTTGAACGCCGCCCGGAAGTGCTCTCGCTTGCGCAGGATGGTCGCCCAGCTCAGGCCGGACATGAAACCTTCGAGCACGAGCTTCTCGAACAGACGCCTGTCGTTGGAGACCGGACGGCCCCACTCGGTGTCGTGGTAGCGACGATAGAGGTCGTCCGAGTCTCCCCACCAGCAGCGAGCCACACCGTCGGGCCCGATGCTGAGACCGGACTCTGGCGCGATCTTTTTAGGCGATCAGCGCTTCGAGCTTGGCTTTGAGGTCGCCCTTCATGTTCGGGCGATAGCCGACGGTCCGCTCCGCGGGCTTTCCGTCCTTGAAGATGATGACGGTTGGGATCGACATGATCCCGAGCTGCATGGGCACCGACGGGTTTTCGTCGATATCCATCTTCATGACCTTGACCTTGTCGCCAAGCTCGCCGTGGATCTGCTCCACGATCGGCGCGATCATGCGACACGGCCCGCACCACGTCGCCCAGAAGTCGACCAGCACCGGCTTGTCGGACTTCAGGACCGCGGTTTCAAAGTCGTTATCTGTTACTTCCTGAATGTTTGCCACTGTTCCCTCTTCCTCTCGTTAATCGCTTGAATCCGACTTTGATTCCGGCTTCGCCTCGGGCTTGCTCTCGCCGCTTGCGCTCGATCCGTTGCTCGACGACGATGCCGACGAACCCTTGTAGTCGGTGGAGTAGTACCCACTTCCCTTGAACACAACGCCGTTCGGATAGAGAATCTTCGTCACCTTGCCTTCGCACTTTGGGCAGGTCTGGACAGGCTCGTCCGACATCTTCTGATAGACCTCGAACTGGTTTCCGCAGTTGCTGCAGCGGTATCCGTAAATGGGCACTTTATGGGTTCCTAACTATAAACGCCGCTCTCTTTCCAACCGGTCAAAAACCATCCCGGACGGAGGCTTCGGGTGGAAATAAGTAGCCTTCTGAGGAAGAGTTTTCCCTTCCTGGGCCAGCTTCAAAACCTCCCGCAGGTCGGGCGCATCCAGGAAGAAGGCGGCGGTGCCGACACCCTCGTCGACCCAGCGAACAGCCTCGGCGGCGTCGCGGGTGTAGAGGAGGAAGTCCTCCGGGTTGCGCTTACCCAGCATGTTGTCGATCACCTGCTCGTGTAACTCCACCAGGGCCACCTCGCCTTCCAGCGGCAGAACCTGGAACTGGTGGTCGCGGTAGGTTCCGGCCGCCACCCGTCCCCGGATCGCCGCCAGCGTCTCGTCGAGCGACCCCGCCGGCTCACCCCCGGTCACGGCGACGCCGGCCCGAAGCACCCGGTGCGTAGGGAGCACCTCGAGCCCTGGGTCGGCCAGGTCGGTCAGCAGCGCCAGCGTGAACCGCGAGGGGGCGTCACGTCCACCGCCCACCTCGTCCGCGTAGGCGAGGGCCGTTTCGTAGCGGTGGTGGCCATCGGCGATCAGGACAGGCAGCTTCTCCAGCTCGGCGTGGATCGAGGCGTGGACAGCCGCGTCGGAGATCACCCAGAGACGGTGCTTGGTGGCTCCGGGACCTGAGAAGCTCACCGCCGGAGCCCGCGCCGCCACTCGCCCCAGGGCCTCGGGGACGGCTGTCTTTGCGCCCTCGTACAGGAACCAGAGGGGCTCGAGGCTCACCCCCGTGGCGCGCAGAAGAGCCAGCCGGTCTTCCTTCGGCCCCGGGTGGGTCCGCTCGTGCGGGAGGACGACGCGGTCGGAGTAAGGCTGCAGCCGGAGGGCGGCGACCAGGTCACGTCGCACCCGGCCGTCGAACTCCACCTCGTGGACATACATCGAGCTCGGGTCGGGCTCAAGGATCCGGCCGTCGAGCCAGCGCGTGAACGTCTGCGCCGCGCCCCCGTAGTCGGTGCCCGGCCGCGTCAGGTGGACAACGTTGTAAGGCGACAGGGCGCGATACCGTTCCACGTCGGCATCTGAGAGGACGTCGTACGGAGGTGCGACGAGCTTGCCTGGGTCGCCCGCCTTGGCGAGGTAGTAGCGGATGCCCGCAAGGGGCCGTACGTCAGCCGTCGGTTTTAGTGCCGAGCTCTACGTAGCGCAGATCCGACATCCCCCCAACCTCTCTCAGACGCTGCAGGACGTCAGGTGCCACCCGATCGTCCACCGCGAGAATCATCATGGCGTTGCCCCGCGGTGCATCGCGCCCGACCTGCATGCTCGCGATGTTGACGTCGTGCTCGCCCAGGATGCTGCCGACCATGCCGACAACTCCCGGCCGATCCTCATGCCGGCTGACGAGGAACCGGCCGTCCGGGACGAGATCGACGCGGAACGAGTCGATCCGAACGACCCGGGGCTCGCCCATCAAAACCGTGCCCGCAATGTCGTGGTCAAGCATCCGGACCGTGACCATGCCCGCGTAGCTGCTGTGCGAGCGGCTGCGTCGCTCCACGAGCTTGATGCCGCGGTTGCTCGCGGTCAGTCGTGCGTTGACGGCGTTGATGCGCTCTTCGGTGAACGGCTGGAGCAGACCCTTGATCGCCGCCGCGACGAGAAGGTTGACGTCGTGGTCGGCGAGCTCGCCCTCGAAGTCGAGCTCGATGGCGCTCGGACGGCCGCCGAACAGCTGACCGTGCAGCGTCGCGAGCCTCTCCGTGAGATCGGCGAACGGCCGCAGGTACGCAAGCTCCTCTGGTGGCAGCGCGGGCGCGTTGACGGCAAAGCGCGGGAGATCTCCCGCGAGGACCGCGGCGACTTCTTCTGCAACGTCGAAAGCAACCGAAACCTGTGCCTCCGCCGTCGATGCGCCGATGTGCGGCGTGGCGATGAAGTTGGGCAGCTTCAGGAGGCGGTTGTCACCTGGCGGTTCGACGACGAAGACGTCGCTCGCCGCCGCGCTAATCCGGCCCGACTCCAGCGCATCCGCCAACGCGTCCTCGTCGACGATGCCCCCTCGTGCCGTGTTGATGAGCCGGGCCGACGACTTCATGCGGGCGATCTCCTTTGCGCCGATGAGGTTGCGATTGGAGTCGACGAGCGGCACATGGACCGTGACGAAGTCGGCGCGCTCGAGCAAATCATCCAGGGAGACCAGCTCGACGTTGAACAGCTCGGCGCGCTCGACGGAGACCACAGGGTCATAAGCGACCACATCCATTTCAAGTCCGTGGGCGCGCTTTGCCACTTCCGAGCCGACATTGCCCAGGCCCACCACCCCGAGCGTCTTGCCGCGGATCTCGGAGCCGATGAACTTCGACCGATTCCACTCGCCGCGCTTCACCGATGCGTCGGCCTGGGGCACCCAGCGCGCGAGCGAAAAAAGCAGCGCGATCGTGTGCTCGGCGGCCGCCACGATGTTTCCGCGGGGCGCGTTGACCACTAGGATCCCGCGACGGGTCGCCGCCGGCACGTCGATGTTGTCGACCCCGACGCCCGCGCGACCGACCACCCGCAGGCGGCTGCCCGCGTCGATGATGGGCGCGGTCACGCGCGTCTCGCTGCGCACGACCAGCGCATCAAAGTCCGGGATGCGTCGAATCAGTTCCGCCTCGGGCAGTTTGGACACGATCGTCACTTCGCCGGCCCGGCGCAGGCGCTCCAGTCCGTCCTCGGCGAGCGGGTCGGCGACGAGGATCTTGGGCATTTGCCCCGCTAGCGCGCGGCTGCGGGAACCCCCTGCACCGAAGCGGTGACCGCCGCGACTCCCCGACCGTCGGCCGGCGCGACGTCCAGCTCCTCGAGCGCTTGCTCGATCGCCCAGATCACCTGGACGACGTCGCCCTCGGCCACGGCGCCGAGGTGTCCGACACGGACCATTTTGCCCGCCATCTTGGCCTGGCCGCCGGCGATCACGACCCCGTACCTGGTGTCGATGAGCTTGCGCAGCGCGTTGACGTCGAGACCCGGCGGGGGAAGAGCTGCCGTGACGGTGTTGGAGCGGTAGCCCTCGCGCGCGTACAGCTGGAAACCGAGCGCTTCCAGGCCCGCCTGCGTCGCTCGCGCGAGACGCGCATGGCGTGCGTACACGTTGGCCAGGCCTTCCTCCTCGAGCATGCGCAAGCCTTCCTGCATTGCGAACGCCACCGGCACCGCGGGCGTGAATGGAGTCATTCCCTTCTCCGCCCACGCGCGCGCTTCCTTCCAGTCGAAGTAGAAGCGCGGCGACTTCGCGACCGCGGACTGCGCCCACGCGCGCTCACTGACGCTCACCAGCGCGAAACCCGGAGGCGCCATCCATCCCTTCTGCGATCCGCTGACCGCGACGTCGATGCCCCACCCGTCCGTGTCGATATCGATCGAGCTGACCGAGCTCACGCCATCGACCACGACGATGCGGTCGTGCTCGCGCGCCACACGGGCCAGTTCCTGCAGCCGGTTGGTAAGCCCGGTCGAAGTCTCGTTGTGCGTCAGCAGAACGACCCTAGCCTTCGGGTGGCGGTCGATGACCAGCCGAAGGTCGTTCGCGTCCACTGGCTGGCCCCACTCGGCCTCGAGGCGCACGACGTCGGCCCCGTAAGCGGCGGCGAGCGCGGCGAAGCGTTCGCCGAAGTTGCCGCACAGAGCGGCGATGACCTCGTCTCCGGGCGAGACGAGGTTCGCCACGGCCGACTCGAGGCCGCCGGTTCCGCTGCACGTCAGCAGCAGGAGATCGCCCTTGGTCTTGAAGACGCGCTTGGCGCCGGCCGTGATCTCCGCCAGGATCGTCGCAAACTCGGGTCCGCGGTGGTCGATCATCGGCCGGTTCATGCTCCGGACGACGCGCTCGGGAAGTGGCGTCGGTCCGGGAATTCGCAACTGCGTCTGGAAAGTCATTGGGCGTGCTCCATCACGGGATTCGGGCGGCGCCCCTGATTTTGACTTAGTGGAGCTCGGTCGTGTACGGCAGCAGAGCGATCGCCCGCGCCCGTTCGAGCGCCGTCGTCAGCGGCCGCTGGTGTCGGGCGCATGTGCCGGTCACGCGTCGGGGCAGGATCTTGCCCCGGTCGCTCACGAAGCGGCGGAGGCGCGAGATCTCCTTGTAGTCGATGTAGTCGATCTTCTCGGCGCAGAAGGCGCAGACCTTGCGGTGCTGGCGCTTGGGGCCCCTCGGCCCTCCCGGCCCAGCCGGGCGTTCGGCGCGCTCGCCCGATGCCTGCTCTCTAAATGGTGGTCTGGATACTGCCATGGCTAAGCTCCTAGAAAGGGATCTCGTCCGGGTCGACGTCGCGAGGCGCGTCGTCCGGAGCTGGAACGCTGTCGTCGGGGGTCGTGGCTCGTGGCCGCGGGGTGCCGTCGCTCGGAGCGCCAGTGCTGCGGGAGTCGAGGAACTGCACGTCGTTGGCGATGATCTCGGTTGTCCTGCGCTTCTGTCCGTCCTGGCCTTCCCACGAGCGCGTCTGGATGCGCCCCTCGATGAAGACGAGCGCGCCTTTGCGCGTGTACTGGGCGACGATCTCGGCGAGGTTCCGCTTGCCGGCGTTGTACGCGACGATGTTGTGGTAGTCGGTGAACTCTTTGCGTTCGCCGTCGGGACCGGTCGACCACCGGTTGGTGGCGATGCTGAAGTTGGTCACCGCTGTCCCGCTCGGCGTGTAGCGCATCTCGGGATCTTTGGTGAGCCGGCCGATGAGCAGGGCTTTGTTCAGGTTGGACATTTATGCCTCCTCCTCCCGATCCGCTCGGCGCGCCCGCGCCGCCGGAACTTCCGATTCGCTTGCGATCGGCTCGAGCACGACCTCCGCCGGCGGCGGCGTCACAGGGGTCGCGGCTGCCTTCTCGGGCTTGCGCACTATCAGGTGCCGCATCACCTCTTCGGTGATCTTCAGACCGGATTCGAGCTCAGAGATTCGCTCGGGGTCGAGCTTGAAGTCCTGGAGGATGTAGGCGCCCTCCTTCTGGTGCTTGACCTCGTACGCCAGCTTGCGCTTGCCCCAGAGGTTGGTACGCTCGGGCGTACCGCCTGATCGCTCGATCAGCGCGTTGACCCGCTTGACCGCATCCTGCACCTTGTCGTCATCAAGGTCGGCGCGGACGATGTAGAGAACTTCGTAATCCCGCAACGGGGAACCTCCTTCCTTTGGGTATCAGGCCCCGATCAAGCGAAACACAGTTTCGGCCGGGGCCAGAAAGGTCTTCTGTATTCTACCAAGCGCTGATCCATGGCCTCCAGATCCCGAGCTAACGCTGGCGCACGCAAAGGCAAAGGTTCGCGCAGGCCGGTCCGACCCAAGACCGGCCCGGGCGTCCCGATCCTCCCGATCGTGGTGGGATCGATCCTGGGGGTCCTGACGATCGCGATGATCGTCCTGCTCGTGTACTTCGGCCGCCCGCAGCCGAGCCATCAGCCACCTACTGTGGGCGGCATCCCATGCGACCACCTCGAGCACACCCAGGTCCACTACCACGCCGCCTTGCAGATCATCTACAACGGCCAGGTCACCCAGCTGCCGGCCAACACCGGCATCCAGACCGACTCGTCCGGCAATGTCAGCTGCTACTACTGGCTGCACGTCCACGCGAACAGCCCGAACGTCATCCACATCGAGTCGCCGGCGAGCCAGGTCTTCACCGTGGGCCAGTTCTTCTCCGTCTGGAACTCCTGGAGCCTGGCCAACGGGCAGGGATCGCGGAAGCTGGATGCGACGCACGTCGCCACCTTCACGGTCGGGCCCGAGCAGAAGATCGTCACCTACATCGACCTCCAGGACGGCAAGGGGCCGCAGCTCTACTCCGGCGACCCGAGCAGCATCCCGTTGAAGAGCCACGAGGTGGTCACGATCGAAATCACGCCGCCGGAGGTCACTCCGGCGCCGAGCTTTACGTTCCCTTCGGGGTTGTAGCCTCCAGAAGCACTCTCGCGGCGCGGTAGTGCTCGAGCTCGTCGTAGTTGGCGCCCTTGCGCGTCGCCCGGTCCGCGAGGTGGAGATGCGTCTCGACGGGATCGCCCTCGAAATGAAATTGCTGGCCGCGCTCCACCGCCCGCAGGCGCTGGAGCCGGTGGCTGTCTCCGTGCAGCTCGATGACCTTCCTTTCTTGCTCGAGGATCGCAGTCGCCTCCGGTCTGCGCTCGAGCGCGATGAGGCACTGCGCCTGGCACACACGCGCGTCTGAACCCAACGGCCAGTCATACGAACCGATCGCCGGTTTCAGCGCGAGCAGTGCCTTGCGCGGCTCGCCGCGAGCGACCAGTACGCGTCCTCGCTCCAGCGCCAGCTCGCGCTCGATTCCTGCCTCCTGGCCCTCGAGCAGGTACTCGACCTCGGTCCCGAGGCGGTCGGCGATGATGCGCAGCACGCGGATCGAGGGCCGCGCCTTGCCGAGCTCGACCTGG
>DASYZS010000116.1:0-19655 GCA_035945895.1 Candidatus Dormiibacterota bacterium
CACGCGATGACCACTCACCAGGTCGGATGTGACGCTCATAGGAACGACAAAACCAAGGAGGACAACCATGGCATCACAGTCACCTACCGCCGGCGCTCCCAGCGCCGCAGCTCTACCCGACTACGCGCCGGTCCCCCAGTCCGCGTACGGCCCAGCACTCAACGAGCAGGGCTACTACGTGGGACGAGTCGAGCGGAATCTGTACTGGGTCACCGACGGCAGCTACCAGTCGGCGTTCCTCACCACCAAGGACGGCGTGGTTCTCTTCGACGCGCCGCCGAGCATCGGCGGCAACATCCGGCGAGCGGTCGACGAGATCGCATCAGCCAACGGCGTCAACAACAAGATCACCCACCTCGTCTACTCACACCACCACGCCGACCACGTCGGTGCGGCTTCGCTGTTCGACAAGAACGTGGTCCGCGTCGGTCACGAGGAGACCAAACGCCTGCTGCTTCGTGACAACGACCCCGCTAGGCCGGCGCCCGAGGAGACGTTTACCGACCGCCGTACGCTGAAGATCGGTGGCGAACGCATCGAGCTCGAGTGGCGCGGCCCGAATCACTCGCCGGACAACATCTACATCCATTTCCCGGACCACGACGCGCTGATGCTGATCGACATCGTCAACCCGGGATGGGCACCCATCTCCATGTCCAACCTCTCCGAAGACATCCCCGGTTACATCGCGGCCCCAGCCATTGCGCTCGATTACTCGTGGAAGCACTTCATCGGAGGCCACGTTGGCAGGCTCGGCACGCGCGACGACATGACCCTCCACCAGCAGTACATGGCCGACATCGACGCCAGCGTCCGGAAGGCGCTGCTCAGCGTCGACCCCACTCCGTTCTTTCAGAAGTACTACGACAACCCCTGGGCCTCGGTAAGCGCTCTGTTCGACGCCTGGACTGACGCCGGCGCGGCTCCCGTCATCGAGAAGTACAAGCCCTTGCTCGGCGCGGCCGACGTCTACACCAGGAGCACAGTGTTCTGGGTCATGGAGTCGATCCGCCTGGACCTCGGTTTCGGCTCGTACGTTCACCCCTGACTGGAGCACCGAAAATGGTCGAGATTCAAGGGATCGGCCGGTTCAAGTTCCGCGACGGCGAGGTCGAGCAGTTCAAGAAGTTGTCGGCCCAGCTCATGGACATCGTGCAAAGCAAGGACACGGGAACCCTGCAGTACGAGATCTACTTCAACGACGACCAATCGGAGTGCATCGTCCTCGAGCGTTACCGGGACTCAGAGGCGCTGGTCGAGCACGCCGGACACATTGGCAACTTAGGGACGGCATTCCCGGGACTGGTATCCAGCGAGCTCCTCGGTGAGCCGAGCGACGATCTCAAGTCGAAGTTGGTGGGCAGCGGCGTCCTTCTCTTCACGCCGTTCCTGTCTCTGGAGAACGTAAGGAGGTAGCGATGGCCAGCTGGAGCGACGCGACCATCAGGGAGTTCCACGAGAAGGAAGGGAAGGGCGTGGGACCGTTCGGGGATCAGCTCATCCTGCTCACGACGGTGGGAGCGCGCAGCGGACAAGAGCGCACGTCGCCGGTCGTGTATCACCGCGACGGGGAGCGATACGTCGTCATTGCATCGAAGGGGGGCGCACCCGACCATCCGGCGTGGTACAAGAACCTCAAGGCGAATCCCGTCGCGAAGGTCGAGGTCGGGACGGCGACCGGCACGGAGAAGTTCGAGGTCAGGGCAAGCGAAGCGAAGGGCGATGAACGTGACCGCCTGTATGCCGAGCGCGTCGCGTTCTCGCCCGGTTTCGGAGAGTACGAACGGATGACCTCGCGGAAAATTCCGGTCATGATCCTGGAGCGGATCAACTAGCGCGCGGCGAAGAGAGGCACTCGAATAGCCCGCATCTTCATCACCGGCTCCTCGGATGGAATCGGACAGGAGGCCGCTCGACGCCTGGTGGAGCTCGGCCACGAGGTCGTGCTGCATGGGCGCAACCGGGACCGGGCGGAACAGGCGATGCGCGCCGTCCCCGGCGCACGAACGGCGCTGGTGGGAGATCTGGCCAGCATCCAACAGACGCGCGAGCTGGCTGCCCAGGCGAATGCGGCTGGACCGTTCCAGACCGTCATTCACAACGCCGGTGTGTACCGTCCAGGTGGCCAGCGTCGAGAGTCGGTGGACGGTATCGAAGACACCTTCGCCATCAACGCGCTCGCGCCTTACCTGCTGACTGCGCTGGTTGCGCCACCTCAGCGGCTCATCTACCTGACGTCGGGGATGCACCAGATGGGCGATCCGGACCTGAGCGACCTGCAGGGGCGCCAGGGGCGCTGGAACGGATCTCAGGCCTACGCGAACTCGAAGCTGTTCATCACGGCGCTGGCGTTCGCGGTTGCCCGCATGTGGCCAAAGGTGCTTTCGAACGCGGTCGATCCTGGGGTGGTTCCCACGAAGATGGGCGGCCGTTTCGCACCCGGCAACCTGCAGGAAGGGGCGGCGACGCAGGTGTGGCTGGCCATCAGCGACGAGCCCGGCGCGAAAGCAAGCGGCCGATACTTCTACCACATGCGAACACGACCCGCGCTGGCGGCGGCATCTGACCTGACCGTCCAGGACGGATTCCTTGCTGCTTGCGAAAGGTTGACCGGGGTAAAGCTGCCCTCGACCGCGCAATAGTCGGGGTGTGAGTTCGAGGGCTTAGCGAGCCTACGCGTCCTTATATGTGGTGGTGAGCTCTCTTCCGCTCGCGGTCCCAGAGGTCGCTCAGTTGCTCGGGGCTCAAGTGCGCCTTGGCGAGGTAGCCGGCGGCCCCACAGTCTTCCGCCGCATGATCAAATTCGTTGGTGTCGCGGGCCGACAGCAGCAGGACCACAACCCGTGGCAGCGCTGATCGGATCTGGCGCGTGGCTTCGACCCCGCTGATCCCTGGCAGGTTGACGTCCATGAGAACGATGTCGGGCCGGAGCGAGCCCGCGGCCTCGATCGATGCTTCGCCGTCGGCGGCCTCGCCGGCGACTTCGAAGCCATCGGTGCCAAGGACGACGGCCTTCGCCGCGCTGCGGAAGGACTCGTGGTCGTCCACGATCAGCACCCGGACAGCCATTTCGACTTGAGGCTAGGACGGACCCCCCGTCGAACCGAAGGGTGCGAGTACCACTTCTGTGGTGGGGTGACCACGCGATCCCTAAGCTGTCGCCCATGCCCATCCGCGTCGCCCTGGCCGAGGACAACCTGCTCGTCCGAGAGGGGCTCCGACAACTTCTTGCCACCGCCCCGGAGATCGATGTGGTTGCGGTTTGTGCCGATCGCGACTCGTTGTTGGAGGCGGTCGCAGCCGAGCGGCCGGACGCAGTCGTCACTGACATACGAATGCCACCCACCAACAAAGACGAAGGAATCGAGATTGCCGCGCGCCTTCGTCAGACGAGCCCCGGCACTGGAGTCGTAGTTCTGAGCCAGTTCGCCGACGCGGCCTACGCGCTCCGGCTGTTCGACCTGGGCGCGTCCGGGCGCGCCTATCTGCTCAAAGAGCGTGTGTCCGATCTGGAGCAGCTGGTTCGCGCTATCCAGGAAGTCGTCCGAGGCGGTTCAGTGGTCGACCCCAGAGTTGTCGAGTCGTTGATCACCGCGAGATCTCGGAAGAAAGAGTCCGCGCTCGCATCGCTGACACCGAGGGAGACGGATGTGCTGGCCCAGGTGGCGGAGGGCAAGAACAACGCGGCGATTGCGGCGGCCCTCTTCCTGACTGAACGCGGGGTCGAGAAGCACATAAACGCAATCTTTTCGAAGCTCGGTCTGTCGGAACAGATAGACCTGCATCGACGAGTCAAGGCAGCTCTCATCTATTTGATGGAGGAGGGCGGCCAGCATCCCTGAAAACAGTGGAGGCAGCACCCTCGCGGCCTGTTAACCGGCAAACTTATCGTCCCCGTCGTGACCACTGAGAACCACACCCCCATCGTCCAGGCCAGCCGCCTGCGCAAGATCTACCGCGCCGCCAGCGACGTGGAGGCGCTGCGCGGGGTCGACCTGACGGTCGAGCGCGGCGAGATGGTCGCCGTGGTCGGACCGTCCGGCTCCGGCAAGACCACGCTGCTCAACTGCCTTTCCGGGCTCGACCGCTTCGACGCCGGCAGCGTGATGGTCGACGGCTCCGACTTGGCCACCATGTCCGACCGGGTGCGCACGGCCTATCGAGCCCGCCACATGGGCTTTGTCTTCCAGGCCTTCAACCTGCTTCCGGTGCTGAGCGCGGTGGAAAACGTGGAGGTCCCGCTCCTGCTTCAGGGCATTGGCGGTCGGGAAGCGCGGCGGAAGGCGCTCGACATGCTCGAGACGCTGGGCCTGGCCAACCGCGCCCAGCACCGTCCCGACGAGCTCTCGGGCGGGGAGCAGCAGCGGGTGGCCGTGGCCCGGGCCCTGGTCCATCGCCCGGCCGTGGTCTGGGCGGACGAACCGACCGGCAACCTCGACACCGAGGTGACCCAGGTCATCGTCGAGCTCTTGATCCGGATGAACCAGGCTGGACAGACCATCGTCCTGGTCACCCACAACCCCTTGGTGGCGGATCGGGCGAGCCGGATCGTGCGCATGCGTGACGGCCGGATCGAGGCACCGCGCCCCGAGATCAAGGCGGTGGTGCCCCAGACGGCATGACCCAGGCCCTGCTGGTCGTCGGCGGCCTCTTCCTTCTCATCTATGTGCCACTGGCGATGCTGGCCTGGCGGCGGCCGCTGCTGGCGCGCTTCGCCTGGCGGGAGGCAACGCGCCGGCGCGGCCAGTTTGCCCTGCTCGTGGTGGGACTCATGGTCGGATCGGCCTCGATCACCGCGTCCCTGGTGGCGGCCGATTCGGGGGTGCAGACCCTCGGATCCCTTACTTATGAGAGGTTGGGCGCGGTTGACATGACCGTCACCGCCGCCCGGGGGAACTCGTTCCCGCGGTCCGTTGCGTCGGAACTTGCCTCCGATCCCACGCTGACTCCATACATCGACGGGGTGCAGGCAGGGGTCGAGCGACAAGCTTCGCTGGCGGACCTCGACCGGCGCCTTGGCAAGCCGGAGGTCCTGCTGGTCGGTTTCGATGTTCAATCGCAACGTCGATTCGGCGCCTTTTCCCTCACCGATGGGCGCCGCACTTACGGTGAGGAGCTTGCAGCCGGCGACGTTCTGCTTTCGCAGGGTCTGGCTCGGGCGCTCGACGCGAAGGTTGGAGATCGGCTGCGTATCGCCGCCGGCTCGGAGAGCGACGCCAACCTCCGTCTGTACGGCATCGCCACGCCGACCGGACCAGGAGCCTACGGCGGCTATCTAGCCGTCTTCATGACGCTGGAATCGTCGGAACGCATCGTCCACGACCCCGGCATCAACATCGTGAGGATCGCCGCCCGCGGTTCATCCGCGACCGACCCGACGCCAGCCAGTCGGGCGGCAGGGCCGGTGCATTCCGCGGTGTCACGGATGGATGCCGGAACACCGCTGCTCGTCAACGAGGTGAGGCCATACGCGGCGACATGGCTTACCGGCATGACCCAGGGCATATTTGGAGAGCTTCTCGCCCCCACCAGCCTGACGATCCTCGCCGCCATCGCCCTGATCGTCAACCTTGTGCTCGCGTTGGCCGAGGAGCGCCGAAGCAGACTGGCCGTGCTTCGCGCTTTGGGCCTGACCCGGACAGGGCTGGTCGTCCTCTCCATCCTCGAAGGCGCGATCTACAGCATTGCGGCTGCAGCGGTGGGAGTCGCGGCGGGAGTGCCGGCGGGACTCTATCTCGCCAATCAACTCTGGATCGCCGCGACAATCGACCCCCTCGATCAGGCGTGGCTCGGCTACCCGCTGCAGTTTGCGGTCAGGCCAGGCACGCTGGCCCTGGCCCTTGCCGCCGGCGCACTGATCGCCATCGGGACCGTGGCCGGCGCCGCCTATCGCACCTCGAGGATCGCCATCGCGGCCGCGATTCGCGACCTACCGGAACCCGCCTCGAGGCCGCGGCGGCCTCGCTTGAGGATCGCGCTTGTGCTCTTTCTTGGAGCGTTGAGCGCCGGGCTTCTCATACCGAGCGACACGCGGACCCACCTGATCGGCGGCGTTGCTTTGATCGCGGTCATGGGCGCCCTCGCACGCGGCCGGCTTTCAGATCGTGTCCGCTTCACCCTGACAGGTGTCTTCGTCGCTGGATGGGCTGCTGTGGTGGCCACCAGCGTCCCGGGTGGTCGCGACCTCTACGAGGTCGTGACGACGATCTTCCTCGTCGCGGCTTCCGGCGCCGCGGGTTTGAGCATCGCCGCGGCAGCCAACTTACGGCTGATCGACCTCGGGGTCGGCCTCGGCGGCAGGCGAGCTGGCCGGCTGCAAGCAACTTTGCGGCCGCCTCTCGCGTATCTCAGCCGCCGGCCAGTGCGGACGGGACTCGCCATCACCGCCTTCGCGATGGTGCTTGTCCTGGTCAGTGGGATCGCGTTCCTCACGGCGGCACCAAAGCCCAGTTACGCTCGCGATTCGGCCGGCTACGACATCACTGTCGTCACCTCAGGTCCCAACCCAATTCAGCTGCCGCTCGAGCTTCAGCAAGACGTGGCCGGGGAGATGGCGCTGACGATGCGCTCCTACACGGGCAGCATCGTGGGCCAGCCCTGGTCGACGCCCGCCATGTTCTTCATCCTCCCTGACGAACCATCCGACGGTGGACCTGTCTATCTGCACTCCTACGCAAAGGGCTTCGGCCGGAGTGGGGAGGTCTGGCGGGCTTTGCGGGCCGACCCGCACCTGGCTGTTGATGCGCAATCGGGACTGGGAGACGATGTGGCATTCGAGGGCGCCACGGGACCCGTGGCCCTGCATGTAGTCGGCCACGAGGGACCGACCGTTCTGCAGGGATTGATAGTCTCCAGGGCAGCCGTGGCGGACCTTCCTACCGAGCCGGCTGGAACAACTCTTCTGATCAAGGCCCGTTCGGGCGTCGATCCACGGTCGCTGTCTCGACAGATCGAACGGGCGCTTTTCGACCAGGGAGTCCAGGCCACCGGCATCCGCGACATCCTCGACCAGGGCTACGAAAGCGGGGCCGACTACGTAACCGAGTACGACGTCTTGATCCACATGGGCTTGCTCGTCGGTGTGCTCGCGCTGGCCATGATCGGCATTCGTGCGGCCATTGATCGGCGGCGGACGATCGGAGTTCTGCGCGCCCTTGGCTATCAGCCCGTGCAGGTGTTGGGCGGCCTGGTCAGCGAGTCTATAGTCATGACGACCATCGGTGCCATGACCGGAATCACAGCCGGCGTGGTGCTTGCCTATGCGTTGGTGAGCGGGGTATCTGGCTTCGAGGCCCTTGACACCGCGAACTGGTCAGGCCCTGTCACCAGGTTGGGTGTCGCCCTGGCGCTCGTTTACGCGACAGTACTCATCGTCACTGTTCCGCTGGCTGCGAGGGCGGCGCGAATGGCTCCGGCCGAGGCGATTCGTCTCCCGTCGTGACCAGTGAGAACCGCGCCCCCCACAACCGCTTGGTGGCGGCATGACCCAGGCCCTGCTGGTGGTCGGCGGCCTCTTCCTTCTTATCTATGTGCCGCTGGCGCTGCTGGCCTGGAGGCGTCCGCTGCTGGCCCGCTTTGCCTGGCGGGAGGCCACGCGCCGCCGCGGCCAGTTCGCCCTGCTCGTGATCGGGCTGATGGTGGGCTCGGCCTCGATCACCGCCTCCTTGATCGCCGCCGACTCGTCCACTCAGACCCTGGATTACGCGTTCAGTCAGCGACTCGGCGCGGTCGACCTGACCGTTACGAGTCCTGGCAGCAGCTCATTTCCTTCCGACATCGCCACGAAACTTGCCGCGGATCCCTCGCTGCACCCATACGTGGACGGCGTTCAGGGCGGCGTCGAGCTTCAGGCTTCCGTTTCCGACCTCGATCAGCGTTTGGGCAAATCGGGCGTGCTCCTGGTCGGTTTCGATCCGGGAACACAACGTCGTTTCGGCCCGTACGTGCTTACGGACGGTCGCCGGCTGTACGGCGAACAGCTGGCTCTCGGTGACGTGGTGCTTTCGCGCGATCTGGCGAGCGCGTTGGATGCCAAAGTCGGCGATCGCATTCGCATCAACACGGGGACGGGAAGCGGCAGCGCCGATCTGAGGGTGTATGCGATCAGCGCCCTTTACGGCCCAGGTGCGTACGGCAGCCCTGTCGCGACCTTCATGACACTCGGCACCGCGGCGATGGTGACGGGCGATCCGGGCATCAACGTGATTCGCATCGCGGCGCGCGGGGGAACACCGCCCGACACCGCGCCGGCCCAAAGAGCGGAGGCGCCACTGCGCGCCGCAGTCACGCGGATCCCGTCGGCAGCGCCACTTGTGGTCAGCGACGTCAGGCTCGACGCCGCCCATCAGGTGCAGGGCCAGACCGCATGGAACCTCGGGATCACCCTGGCCTTCAGCGCCCTTACCGTCCTCGCCGCGACCGCCCTGATCGTGAACCTCGTGGTGGCGCTTGCGGAAGAACGCCGGTCGAGACTGGCCGTGCTGCGGGCGCTCGGGCTGACACGGGCCGGGATGGTCACGCTCTCAGTCCTCGAAGGTGCGCTATACAGCCTGGTGGCCGCAGCAGTCGGGGTCGCCGCCGGCGTGCTCGCCGGCCTGTACCTCGCGGGTCAGCTCTGGAACACATTCGTTATCGATCCAGGCGATCTGACGTTTCTCGGCTTCCCGATGCAGATCATCGTGAGCCCGATCACCCTGGGGCTGGGCTTCGCCGCGGGCTCCCTGGTCATCCTCGCGACGGTGGCGGCGGCCGCCTACCAGACGTCGAGGATTGCCATCGCAGCAGCGGTTCGGGACCTGCCGGAACCCGCCTCAGCTAGACAGCACCCATGGATACGGGCAGCGGTGCTGGCCGGCCTCGGGGCCATTGGCGGCGCGCTGGTGCTGGTCGACGATCCCCGGACCAGGTTGATTGGAGGAATCGCCCTGATCACAACAACCGGTGCGCTCGCGCGTGGGCGCCTGCCAGACCGCGCACGCGTCACGCTCGCCGGAGTCCTCGTATCCGCGTGGGCGGTGCTCTCCTTGGCGGAAACCAAACACCTCGTTTCCGACCTGGGAATCCTGGTGTCGATGGTGTTCCTCGGAGTTGCGGTGCCCGCTGTCGGCCTGAGCATCGCCGCTGCCGCCAACCTGAAGGCGATCGATCGCGCTGTTGGGCTGGTGGGGACACGTCTGGGGCTACTTCAAGCGACGCTTCGCCCGCCGCTCGCGTATCTGAGCCGCCGCCCAGTCCGGACGGGCCTGGCCACAAGCGCCTTCTCGCTGGTGCTGGTGTTCGTCAGCATTCTCGCGGTAGTCGTGGCGAGCAACAGCCGCGACTATTCTCGGGATTCGGCCGGCTACGACCTCGAAGTCGTGACGTCCGCTTCCGTTCCGATCCAGCTACCGGCCGAGGTTGAACAGCACGTGAGTGGGCGAACAACGATCCCCATGCGCCTTTACCAGGGTCCTTTCAGCGACCCAGCAGGGTTCGGAGGCGGAGGATCGTCGACCCGCGCGCTGTTCTACGTTTTTTCCGCCCAGGCTCAGGATCGGGGACCGGTGCATTTGAGCTCGCGAGACGGCCGCTTCTCCAGCGACGCTGACGTTTGGCAAGCAGTGAGCGCCAACCCTCGTCTGGTGGTTTACATCGGGAGCAACGGGGACGCCCCGGGCGACCTCATCACTGTCCAGGGCCACAACGGTCCGATCAACCTGCGGATCGCGGGCGATGAGGCAAGCTCCATTCTCAACGGCATCATCGCGTCGCCGGCCACGCTTGCCGACATCGCCACGAGTCCCGCCGGCTCGACGGTCCTTTTGTCACTGAAGCCGGGATCCGATGCCCGAGCGCTGGCGCGCGACGTCGAGCGTTCCCTCTTTGCGCAAGGTGTCCAGGCAGCCAGCATCCGCGACATCCTCGACCAGGATTACGCCAGCAGCATCGCCTATGACACCGAATACGACGTCTTGCTGCACATGGGCCTCCTCGTCGGAGTCCTGGCGCTCGCGATGATTGGGATCCGTGCAGCAGTCGAGCGGCGGCGAGCCATCGGGATTCTGCGCGCGCTCGGTTACCAGCCCCTGCGAGTCCTCGTGGGCCTTGTCGTGGAAGCGGGTCTCACCGCGACGATGGGAGTCATCTCCGGTCTGGGGGCGGGTCTGCTCCTCGGATTCGTCATCGTCAATGCCACGCTCCCGGGTGAGACTTTTGCCGTGAGCTATGCGCGAGTGGCGGTCGCCCTGGCGATCGTCTACGGGACGGTGGTCGTGGTCACGGGACCTCTTGCGGCTCGGGCGACCCGAATGGCTCCAGTAGAGGCGATCAGACTGACGGGCTAGGCGCCTGAAGCGCAAATATGCCCCAGTTGTCCAGTCCCTCTGTCGGTTTGCTGGTTCTTGCGGCGATCCTTGCCGTCATCGTGGCGACGACGGTTGCCGCCGCGGTGATCTCCGGCGAGCGGCGAAGGCGACGGGCCGCTGCAAGCCTCGGCGCCATCGGCTTTGTGCGCTCTTCGTTTGCAACTCGGTTGGCGCGCGGAGATCCCATGGACGAGCTCCTTGTCCAGATCGCCGAAGCCCTTCGTGACTCTCTCGGCCTCGACTCCGCCGAGATCTGGCTGCAAGAAAACAACGTGTTGCGGAGAGAAGCCGGCTCCCCGCAGAACGATCCCGCCGAGATCGAGGTCTCTGATCAGGAGCAGTCGATCGCAGCCAACGCTCTGGTCTCGGGGTCGGCCTGGGTCAAAACCTGGCTGCCCGCCCTGCTGCGAGACCAACCCGAGGTCCCAATTCGGGTCGTGCCCCTCAGCGTCTCCGGACAGCTGCTGGGAATGATCGTCGTCCGCCGGCGCCTGAGGCCAGAGCGGCTCGAGCGCGACAGCGACGAGATCCTGGAAGAGCTGGCACGCGAGGTTAGTGCGAGCGTGCATAAGCAGCGACTGGACGCCAGCCTCCAGGCTTCGCTCACAGAGCTACGCCGTCAGGCACAAGACCTCCAGGCGTCGCGAGCCCGTATCGTCGTCGCGGCGGACGCGGAACGCCGGAGGATGGAGCGCGACCTGCACGACGGCGCGCAGCAATACCTGGTCAGCATTGCGGTGAAGGCGCGGCTGATCCGTCAGCTTGCGCGCACCGACGTGGCGCGGAGCGTCGCTCTCTCGGAAGAACTCGTGTCCGACGTCGAGGCTGCGTTGGACGATCTGCGAACCCTCGCGCACGGCATCTATCCCCCGCTACTCAGCAGCGATGGGCTTGGTGCGGCCCTCGCCGCGGTGGCACGGCGGGCCACGATTCCAGTGCACCTCGACGCCCAAGGTGTCGGAAGACATCAGCCCGAGATCGAGGCGGCCGTCTATTACTGCTGTCTCGAGGCTCTACAGAACGCAACGAAGTACGCGGGCGACTCCGCTACAGCACGAATAAGTGTCTGGGAGGAAAACGCGGAGCTCCGTTTCGAGATCGCGGACGATGGCGCCGGCTTTGAGCTCGCGCACAAGGTACAAGGCGCGGGGCTCACCAACATGAGCGACCGCATGGGTGCGGTCGGAGGAACCTTGCTTGTGGACTCGGCCCCAGGGTCGGGAACACGCGTGCGCGGGGTAGTGCCAACCGGCGCCTGAACCTAGCGCCAGCAGCACCACGCATCTGGTGCAGCCACCGTTTGAATCCGATCTGACCTCCGGCACTCTCGTTGCAATCGGCGCCACCCATGGCCCGAATTGAATCCCCCGGAGGATGAAGATGCAAAGACTCAGGCTTGCGTTCGGCCTCGCCGTCGCCGTCGGCGGACTGCTGCTCGCCACCAGCTCGCCGGCAGCTGCGTACGGCAACGGCGCCGCGTACCAGGTTGGTCTTTCGTTCAACTGCCAGAACCAGACGGCATGTGTCGCGAGCCCGTCGAATCCATTCGGCATCGGAGGGATCTGGGGCTGGATCACCATCGACAAGGCCGGCAACGTTGACGGCGAGCTGCAGTTTCAGGGACACCAGAACGCGAATCCGGCCCTCAACGGATCGGGACACATCTCGGTCAGCGGTGTTGCCGTCCCGACGACTCTCCACCTTCCGTTCGTTCCTACCGATCCGAACGGAAAGTACTTCCTGATTCTCCAGTGCTCTGGCGGCGTCTGCCAGCCCGCCTTCGAGATCGACGCAACACCTGGCCACTACGCCCAGGACTTCGGCCCAGGCGTCCGCAACGAGCTGCAGGTCTCCCAGCTTCCATGAAGAAGAGCGCGACCAGCTACTCGGCGGCACTCTTGACGCTCGGAGCTGCGGCGATTCATTTCGCCGCAGCCCCGGAGCACTTCTCGGAATTCCTGCCTTACGGCATCTTCTTCGTCTGCCTCGGGCTCGCCCAAATTGGTTTGGCCACGGCCATCCTGATTGCACCAAGCCGCAGGCTCTATGGCGCCGCGCTCGCCGGAACGCTGGTCGTAATCGGCATCTGGCTCATGTCACGCACCGTCGGCATGCCCATCGCTCCGCAACCGTGGCGCCCAGAGGAAATCACATTCACGGACTTCGCCGCGACATTGATGGAAGCAATCTCATGCGTTCTCTTCCTCCTGCGCTTGCGGCGGCTGGACCTGCGACCCGGACGTGTGCGCATGATCTTCCGAACTCTGCCGGCTTTCCTCTTTGCTCCGCTGCTCGCGTTCGCAGGAGCCGGCGGTGCGCTGACACCGATGCCGAACAACTACAACAGCGCTCCTTTCATCGCCGGCGTGTCCTCTACCTCACTGGTCAAGCTCGTGGCCCCCGACGGCGCACAGCCGGTCAAGGAGTTCACGCTGACGGCTTCCGTAATCACGATTGGCGGCCACACAGCCTGGGCATACAACGGCACCGTGCCCGGACCCGAGCTGCGGGTCACGCAGGGCGACCGCGTGAAGGTGATCCTGGTCAACAACCTGCCGGTCGCGACCTCCATCCACTGGCACGGGATCAACGTGCCGAACGCATCGGACGGCGTGTCTGGAATCACTCAGGACGCTGTACAGCCTGGAGGCTTCTACGTCTACGAGTTCATCGCCGACGAGGCGGGAACCTACTGGTATCACTCGCACCAGGACACGCTGAACCAGATCCCGCAGGGCCTCGTCGGCTCGATCGTGGTCGAGCCGAAGACTGCGAACGCTCGCGTCCGTGATTACAGCGTGCTCGTCCACGAGCAGCCGGGAACCGGCGCGCTGCAGGTCAACGGCAGATCGAGCCTTCACCTCGACGCGGCGACTGGCGACATGGTGCGGCTTCGGATCACCGAGGCGGCAGAACCGGGCCTCGACCTCGAACCCCTGAAGCCAGTCCTTGTCGGGGCTCCGTACGTGGTCGCGGCGCTGGACGGGCACGATCTCGTTGGCCCACAGCAGCTCGGCCCGGAGCAAATCCCGATCGGGATGGGTCAGCGGGCCGACCTCGTCTTCACAATGCCGGCGACCGGATCGGTGAAGCTGCTGGGACTGACGCGGCCACCCATGTTTCCCTGGAGTCCGAAGACGTCCCCGGTGGTGACTGTGGGAGACGGTCCGGCACCGGCCTGGGTGAACACCAAGTCGCTCCCGACGTTCGACCTTACGAACTACGGGACTCCCGCCCCTGACGCGGTGGCGGACGCCGGCCAGTACGACGTGACGCGGCAAATCGTGCTTGGCGGCGGGCTAACCTTCCGCAACGGGAGCCTTAGCTTCATCGACACGTTCGGCGGCCATACCTCGCCATACATAGCCCCACTTCGCGTGCGGGAGGGGCAACTGGTCCACCTCCAGATCACAAACCTCGGCGACCACAGCACGCATCCGATCCACATCCACGGACACGTCTTCACTCTTCTTGCAAAGAACGGCCTCAAGTTGACCGGCAGCCCGGTTCACAGTGACACCGTCCTGGTCGGGGCGCACGAGACGTGGGATGTCGCGTTCAAAGCCGACAACCCAGGCGTCTGGATGCTGCACTGCCACATCCTCGAGCACGCCGCGGGCGGCATGAGCATGACCATCAACTACGAGGGCGTCTACACGCCATTCGCGATGGGGACTCGCTCCGGGAACATCCCCGAATGAGCGCCCAGGATCTGTCCCGACGAACCCGAGCGACGATGGCCGGGGTCGGAATCATCGGTACCGTCCTCTTCTTCGTGGGTGCCTTTTCTTCCAACCTTCCGATGTACGGCGATTCACTCGTCGACTGGAGCAGCTGGGCGGCGCCGGCGCACAGATCAGACGCGTCACACGAGATTGGAATCCTGCTCCTGAGCTACCTCTTGTTCCTGTTGTTCGGCGTCTTTGTGGCCAGCGTGGTCAGCGGTGATTCCCCCTGGTCACAGTTCGTGGGACGGATCGCTCTCGTGGCGGTCGCGGTCAAGTTTGCGATCGAGATGATGCAGATCTCGGTTCTCATCGGTCCGACCGCGCAGGGATCTTCCGGCCTCGACGACTCAATGGCGCAATTCGGGACCACTCTGTCGATAGCCAGCCTCGTCCCCTATGCGCTGTTCCTGATCGCCATCGGCGTGGCGGCCCTGAACAGCGCTGCGTTTCCGCGGTGGCTCGCCTGGTTCACCCTCTTCGTTGGTGCCATCCACATCACTGCCATGCTGCTCGGGGTGATCCCAGTGCCCGACACCCCGGCCCTGAACGTGTTCGGGTACATCTGGTTCACAAGCATTCCCGGCTGGCCGCTCGTAGCCGGCGTAGCGTTGCTCGTCTCCGCGATTCGGAGGCAACGGCGAGCAACGGAACTCGCTCCGGCCCCGGCATGAAAGCCGCCATCGCCGGGGCCGGCATCGCCGGTCTTGCGGCCGGCATCGCGCTGCGTCAGGCGGGCTGCGAGGTGGAGATCTTCGAACGGTCGAACGAGCTTCGCGAGCTCGGAGCCGGGTTGATGATCTGGCCCAACGGCACTCGATCGCTCGCGACGCTCGGCGTCGAGGTCGACGCTCTGACTGTCCGCAGCCTGGATATGTTCACATGGCGCGGCAGGCTGCTGAATCGCTTCTCGCTGGACGTGATTCGTGAGCGCTTCGGCTTCGACACCTTCCTGGTCCACCGCGCCGACTTGCAGGCAGCACTGGCCTCGCGGTTCGGCGTTGACGGGATAAACCTCGACGCAGAGATCTGCGATTTTGGCCAGGTCAAGAACGGAGTTGACGTGTTCCTGTGCAACGGCACCGCGACCACGGTGGATTTCCTCGTCGGTGCCGATGGTTTGCGCTCGCCGGTTCGTCGCCGGCTCCTGCACGACGGCGACCCTTTCTATCTTGGCTCGACAGTCTGGCGCGGCATTGCCCACGGAGATGGGTTTGGCCTTCCTCGCGATGGCGGAATCAACTGGGTCGGTCGCGGTTCCGAGTTTCTCGCGTTCCAGCTCAGCGGCGGGCGCATCTACTGGGCGGGGGTGACGAAGGAGCCGGTCGGCGAACGGCCCGGCGTGAGCGGACACAAGAGCGACCTGTTGCAACGCTTCGGTAACTGGGCGCATCCCGTCGCGTCGCTCATAGGAGCGACCGACGATTCCATGATCCTGCGCAACGACATGTACGACCGGCGGGCGGTCGATCGATGGAGCGACGGTCGCGTGACTCTTGTCGGCGATGCTGCGCATCCCATGACTCCGAACGCGGCGCAAGGCGCATGCCAGGCTCTGGAAGACGCGGTCGCTCTAGGCGCGAGCCTCGCACAGACCTCCGATGTGAACGAGGCATTCAAGTTGTATGAACGGCGACGGCTCGGCCGGGCCAACCGCGTCGTGGGCATGTCGCGGCAGGCCACTCGCGTTGTACAGATCGAAAACCGATTCGCGTGTGCCGTACGTGACGGTGTTGGTCCCGCCCTCACGCGGTGGCTCTACCCCAGAACCCTCGATTGGATCCTGGGGTAGGGCAGCGTTCTCAGTACCCAGACACCGCACCACTCGGCGCAGCTTTCGCACCGAAGGCGCTGGAGTGCGAACTTCGCAGAACGAGGTTGGCGATAGTGCTCCCGAGCAGCCTGCCCGCAGCATCGTCCAGCGGTGTGTGCTGCCCGGCGTAGATTCGGCTCAGTCCTGCCTCGTTCTCGATGGCGGCATACCCGGCAAAGCTCCGCGTGGTTCCGCGCAAGGCGTCGGAAGTCACGTCGATCCCGCGGTCGTCCCCGAAGAAGCTCGACAGAACCGCAGCACTGGCCGCGCTGATGGTGCTGTGGGCACCTGGATACGAGGGGTCGGCCGCAGTTACGGCGAGGGGCGTCCAGGACGGATCACCCTGAATCGCCGGATTGCCGATCGTGTCGCCGAACCTGATGGCCGTCACGGGTCGCCACACCGAGTAGTGGTACTTCGCGTCGTAGAAGGCGATAACCGAGTCTGCGAACGACAGGTTGAGCAGAGCGAAAAGACGCGCCGTCCCCTCAAGGTCGGTCTTGTGCACGGTGACCGCGTGGGCGGCGATCTCGTTCCATGTATTCCAGATCGGTGGCGCCCAGAATTTGGCGGCGACGGTCTGGTCGGCTGCGCGCGTCGCGCTCGTGTTCTGGCCCAGGCTCTTGACCTGGTTCAGCGCGTCCGCGTACGCCACGCTGGTCACGGCCGGTGGCGGAGCGGGTCGGAACTCTGAGGCGCCGTTGAGCACGAAAGGCCTGACCTGGGACCAGCCGGCGAAGACTGGCGCGGGGAAGTTCGGTGGCGTTGGTCGGTAATCGCCGGGCTGCGTGCCGGCAACGAAAGGCGGCGGGAGCGCGGAGGAGCCGTCGCTCGCCCGATCAGCGATCAGTTGCGCGGCGACCTCGCTGCCAACTCGAATCCCTTCCGATTTGTGCTTGCCATCTGGAATCGCCCCGAGCTGTGTTGCCAGTTGGGTGTCAAGCTCGGGCTGAAGCTTCGGGTAGAGGGCGGCCAATGAATCGTGCCCAGCCTGCGCCGCTGCGGCATCGATTCGTGCGTCGCGCGGGGCCGCCACTGAGATCAGGTAGGGCTGATCCTGCCTCGTGATCGAGACGACGGCGTCGTAGATCGCCGCGTGCATGATGGCGAAGCTGCGAGTCGGGTGGATCGTGGCAGGCTGGTCGCCCGGGGTCTGGACGACGTGCAGCAGCTCCTGGTTCCACGCTACGACGATGTCGCCAGTCCGTCCATCCGCGCGCGGTCCGGGACGAGGGGTGTTGTTGGTCGCCACCGCGGTGATCGCCGTGCCGGTGACGATTCCGAGCACGACCCCCAGGGCGGCGACAAGCGCAATCGGTGACTTCTTCATTGGTCCTCTCCTGTTCATGCGGCGGGAGGCATCGGTAGGGCCGGCGCCTCCTCCAGGTGTTGCTTGATGCTGCGGGTGGTGCGATCGATCAGGTCGCACGCGACCGGATCGAGCCAAGGCTGAGCCAAAACCCATGGGCCGTCTGGCATCACCACGTCGAAAGTCATCCGGAGCACCGCGCCCTCGTCCCGTTTCGCAATCGCCATCGCCATGTGGACGCTGACCGGCAGCAAGTTCGTTGCCGGATCGCAGACCACGTCGAGGGATGCAGTGCGCCGGCGGGCGTCCGATGCGGTAATCCGGCCCAAACCGCTGAAGCGCGATTGGATCGGTCCGAAGCCGATGGCGAGCTGCGCTTCGAATGAACCCGGCCCGGTCAACCTCGTGAGGGACGCACCGGGCACGAAGCCGACCAGCTTCTTGGGGTCGTGCAGCTCGCCGAAGACCCAGTCGGGGTCGCGCGCAACGAATGTTGTAGCGCTCAGCGCAAGCGTCGTCATCGCTAGCCCTTGTCGATCTTGGTGCCGGCAGCCGAAAGGACGTACCAGTTGGCGCCGAAGCTGCTGATGGCCTGTCCGGTCGTGTCACCGGCTTGCCTGTCGGAAACGAAGTAGTAGAGCGGGTGGCCGTTGTACACGACCTCGCTCGACCCGTCGGTGCGGGCCGCGGTGCTCAGCAGTGACTGGTTGATGCCCGGGCCTGCCACGGGGCTGCCGCCGGTGCGGAGGGGGGGCCACACCGACGCGCAGTCGCCGTAGCAGGTGGACATGGCCGACTTGTCGGCCGCGAAGAGGTAGAGCGTCCTTCCGTTTCCGTCGACGAGGATCTGACCAAGGGGCGTGCTGCGCAGGCCGACCGATGTGGCACCGGCCGGGTTCGCAGCCGAAGACGATGTCGGCCCATAAGTGGAGCCATAGCTGCCAGAGGATCCGTAACCGCCGCACGCGGCGACCAACAAGGCGGCGCCCGCGATGGCGCCGTTGAGCGCGAGTTTCCAGTTCATGTTTTCGTGAATCTCCTGTGTGACTCCGTGATGGACGGAGCTAGATATGGAGCGCCGTTACAGCGTCGTGCCGTTGACCTCGATCTCGTTGACGCCGGGGCCCGGCCGCCAGGTCAGATGGGACAGCGGCGATGTCGCCGGCCCCTTAAGCAAGCTTCCGTCGAGCCCGAACTCGGAGCCGTGGCACGGACACAGGAAGTGCTTTTTGGTGTCGTCGAAGTTGTACGAGCAGCCGAGATGCGGGCAGGTGATCGCGAAAGCTCTCAGCTGGCCGCCGTCACGTGTGACGAAACCGGCGAATGTCGGATCGCCGGCGGAATTGTTCTCGCCGCCGTCCGCCATCACGAACGCGGTGCCGGCCGGGGCGTCGAAACGTGACGCCGCGCCCTCCTTGAGGTTCGCGAGCGCCGTGTCGAGTGCGACGCGGATCGTCTCCTTCATCAGCTTCGGATCCCGCGGCGGAAACAGATAGACGCCGACAGGCCCGACGACGGTAGCGACTGCGGCTGCGAGCAATGTGCCCAGCCAAAAACCGAGAAATATGCGACGGGTCGGTTCTCTTGTTAGTTGCGTTTGAGTGCTCATGACGCACGCAACTACGGGCGCGCATTACAGCCTCAGACGGTGTAGAGCTCGACCTGGCCCGCGTCGTTCACACGCGAAGGAATGCGAGGCAGATTTGCGGGCACGGACTGCAGGCGGTAATAGAGCACCTTCCCCGACCACGCGAATGCGGTCTGATGACAAGGGCAGTCGAGCTTGCGATTCGTGTCGTCGGGCTGAAGCTTGCAACCGAGGTGCGTGCAGACGCCTGAAAGCGCGCTGATGTTGCCGCCATCGTTGACGATCACCGCGTCCAGGGACGCCGTCGACACTTGCATGGCATGTCCCGGAGGAATCGATGTGACTGCTGCGACCGGACGCCAGGTCCCGCCGTCGGGCATAAGCGTCGCGGACCCGCCGGCAGCAGGGCCGGGTGACTGCCGGCTCCTCGCCAGCTCGTCGAGGCCGACTCCGATGACCACCGCTGCAGCTGCGGCGCCTGCCGTACGGAGCCATGCGCGCCGGCTCAAACGTCGATCGAGAGCTGGACTGTCATCGAGGGCGGCGCTGAGTCGGGCGTGGATGCGGTCGAGGGCTGCCTTGTCCGGGAGGTCGGCGCCCACGCGTGCGGACGCGAGGCCGGCGGCTGCGGTCATTGCCTCGGCCTCTTCCGGCGTGGCATCGAACCGCTCTGGCCTACGCCGGTGCAGCAGCTCCTCGACGAAACGTGCGACTCGGTCGGCCGGATCTTTCATCGCAGCACCTCCCGCTCGAACTGCGCCGCCTTGCGCAGCGCACGGAATTGAAGGACGCGTGCATTGGATTCGCTTACGCCGAGCTCGTTGGCGGCCTCGCGCACCGAATAGCCGCGCAGGAAGCGGAGCTCGAGGATGGAGCG